>JANNFC010000227.1:0-8093 GCA_031379405.1 Betaproteobacteria bacterium
AAACTCGCCGACATGCAGACAGAAATCACGCTTGGACTTCAGTCTGCGTTACGAGTGGGAAGGCTTATGGACGAAGGGCGCGCCACGCCGGAGATGGTGTCATTGATCAAGCGCAACTCATGCGGCAAGGCCTTGGACATAGCACGTGCGGCGCGCGACATGCACGGGGGAAACGGCATCGCCGATGAATTCCATGTCATTCGCCACATGATGAATCTGGAAGCGGTGAATACCTACGAAGGTACGCATGACATCCATGCGCTCATTCTTGGGCGGGCGCAGACCGGGATCGCGGCGTTCTAAACCGACTTCCGCTATTCGCCGATTTCTGCGAGGTCGCTTGCCGATTCCTCGACGGGTGGGGTCCGGAAATTTTCCCTTCAGTGGCTTGTTAAGGGAGGGGCATGTGGAGCGCGTCGCTCATCCCTTACGGCGGAAGGCGCTGCGCTTGTCCGCTCTACACGCCCGCACTCACGCAAACCGGCCCGTCCTGCTCGATAGCAGGGCCGTCCAGACGCTTGTCCCCGACTTTCATGAGGTCCACTGCGTGGCGTATGGCAGTCATCTCCGCGAGGATGGAGACTGCAATTTCCGGCGGCGTTTTGCTGCCGATGCGCAGCCCGACGGGACCATGCAAGCGATCCAGCTCAGCTTGCGATAAATCGAACTCCGCCAGTCGCTCACGGCGTTTGACCGTATTGACTCTCGAACCCAAAGCGCCCACATAGAAGGCCGCAGATTTCAGCGCCTCCAGCAACGCGAGATCGTCCAATTTCGGATCATGTGTGACCGCCACCACGGCACTGTGGCTATCCAGATTGAGTTCAGCCACCACATCGTCCGGCATGCCGCGACTGAGATCGGTACCGGGGACGGCCCAGGTATTGGCATACTCTTCACGTGGATCGCACACGATCACGCTGTAATCCAAAGCCAGCGCCATTTGCGCCAAGTACTGAGATGTTTGTCCTGCGCCGATGATCACCAAGCGCCACAGCGGGCCATGAATGGTGGTGAGTGTCTTTTCGTCGAACTGCAGCCCATCGCCACGACGCGCCGGCTCGATGGTGACTACGCCGGTATCCAAACTTACCTTGCGCGCTACCAACTCACGGTTGGCCACTCGGGACAGGAGCTGCGTTAACCAGTGCGCCTCGTTCAGCGGATCCAACACGACGCGCAATCGTCCTCCACAGGGCAGGCCGAAGCGCGCCGCCTGTTCCTTCGATACGCCATAAACCACCAGCTCCGGCTTATTGCCGCCAAGCTGATGATTTCGAATTCGGTCGATCAAATCGTCTTCAACGCATCCTCCCGATACTGAGCCCGCGACTTGTCCGTCGTCACGAATGGCTAGCAGGGCACCAGGTGGACGCGGGGCCGAACCCCATGTTTCCACCACCGTGGCAAGCACGACTTTACGTCCTTGGGCATGCCATTCCTGCGCACTCTTGAGTACCTGAAGGTCTACGCTATCCATAACTGACTTCCCTACTTCCTCATTCTCGCCCTAGAGGGCAATAAAAAATCCCCCAACCGGCCCTCGAAATTCCTCGGACCCGGCCACTCATCTTTTCGGATGAGTGGCCGTTGGGGGACTTTAGCTCAGGTTAACGGCTCCTGAAGACCTACGCTGCGGAGATGTTCTCCTGGGACAGCGGCAACGTGCGAACACGCTTGCCAGCCGCGGCGGAGACAGCATTCACCAAAGCGGCGGTCACCACTGGCGTGCCAGGCTCGCCCAGTCCACCAGGAGGCTGACCTTCGGCGGCGGCCAGGAAGTGGATTTCCAACTTCTTGGGTGCTTCGTTCATGCGAACCACGCGCAACGTATCGAAGTTGGTTTGCTGAACACCGCCGTTCTGCACGGTGATCTCGCCCCACAACGCGGTGCCTTGACCGAAAACAATGCAAGACTCCATCTGAGCCAACGCTTGATCCGGGTGGATCAATGGGCCCGCATCGACCACTGAGACGACGCGGTCAACACTGACGTCGTTGCCAGCAGATAGCGTGACATCCACCACCATACCGATCACGCTGTTATAGCCTTCCATCACAGCCACGCCTCGGCCCTTGCCGCCACCGGCAGCAGGTCCGTTCCAGCCGGCTTTGGCCTTGAGCTCTTCCAGCACTTTCTTGACGCGGGGGCCCACGGACTTACCAGCGGACAAACCGGAATAAGCATGCTTTTCTTCGGCAAGCTGTAGGTTCATCAATCGGAACTCGATGGGATCCTTGCCAGCAGCGGCAGCCAACTCGTCAATGAAGCCCTCAAGCGCCGGAGCGTTCAGGTTGTGGCTCACCGCACGCCAATATCCGGGTGTGACACCGGTATCGTGCATTTGATAAGTCAGCTTCATGTTTGCTGCGGCGTAGGGGATGTTGTCGATCCCTTCCAACGCAAACGGGTCGATACCGTCCTTGACGATACTAGGGAACAAACGAGCAGAGATCGAGGGGCTGGTGGAATGGAAACGGAAGGCGGTGATCTTGCCATTCGCGTCGATTCCGGCCTTCATCTTGTACAGGCCTGCAGGACGATAGGAGTCATGCGTCATATCGTCTTCACGGCTCCACACCATCTTGACCGGCACATTGCCCGCGAGCTTGGAAATTTCCGCCGCGTCGATGGCATAGTCCACCTCCACGCGACGGCCAAAGCCTCCACCCAAGAAGGTGGTTTGCACTTCGACCTGCTCGGGCTTAAGGCCCGTGGCACCCGCTACAACGTGCGGGATCAACTGCTGGAACTGAGTCGGGGTGATGATGACTGCCTTGTCCGCCGTCACATGCGCAACGGTGTTCATCGGCTCCATCGGGGAGTGCGTCATAAAGGGCAACTGATAGGTGGCTTCCACGGACTTGGCGGAGGCGCTAATTGCAGCCTCGACATCCCCACCCTGCTCACGGAACGTTGCACCCGGCTGAGCGGACGCGGTCTGCAGACCACTCCAGATCTTGTTCATGTCGAGATCGGCTAGTGCTCCGCCGTCCCAATCGACGATCAACAGATCCTTCGCCTTCTTGGCTTGCCAATAGGAATCCGCCACGACTGCAACACCGCGGCTGAACTGCACCACAGCCTTGACGCCAGGCATCTTCTTGGCGCGCGCATCGTTGAAGCTCTTGACCTTGCCACCGATCATGGGGGCCAGGGCAACAGCGGCGTACATCATGCCGGGGACGCGGGTGTCGATACCGAACTGCGCAGTACCCATCACCTTGGCGGGCGTATCCAAACGCTTTTGCTTGGCGTTGCCGACCACTTTGAAGGCACTGACTGGCTTGAGTGGAACATCTTTCGGCGGCTCCATCGTGGCAGCCGCTCCTGCAACTGCACCGTAGGTGGTGCGCTTGCCGCCCGGTCCGAGGATGACGCCACCGGATGCCTTGACAGCGCCTGCGTCGACACCCCACTCTTTGGCAGCCGCGGCCACCATCATCATGCGAGCGGAAGCGCCGGCCTTACGCAATTTCTCCCAACCGTCACGCACCGAGGTGGAACCACCGGTGATCTGACCGCCCAGGAGAGAGTTGATGTAGACCTCGGCAGGAGGTGCAAACTCAACCTTGACTTTGTTGACGTCGACTTCTAATTCTTCCGCGACCAGCATGGCCAGGGACGTATAAACGTCTTGGCCCATTTCGGAACGCGCGCACATGATGGTGACGCTGTTATCAGCACCGACCTTGATCCATGCGTTGGGTGACCCGCCACCGGCGGCTTGCGCGACCTGACGGCCGGGCAAATACACACCTAGGACGAATCCACCACCCGCGACCGCGGAAACTTTTACGAAATCACGACGGGATTGGCTATTGATCGTATCCATAGTTACCTTCCCCCTTAAGCCTTAGCAGCAGCTTTGATGGCCGCGCGGATCCGTGGATAGGTTCCGCAACGGCAGATATTTCCAGACATAGCTGCATCAATGTCTGCATCGGAGGGATTTTTGTTGTTGGCCAACAGCGCCGACGCGGACATCATCTGTCCAGGCTGGCAGTAGCCGCATTGTGGAACATCAAGCGCGATCCAGGCTTTCTGCACGGGGTGCTTGCCGCCCAGGCCTTCGATCGTAGTGATCTTTTGACCACCGACCGAGCCAACCGGGGTTTGACAGGAGCGCACTGCCATGCCGTTCAAATGAACGGTACAGGCGCCGCACAAAGCCTTGCCGCAACCGAACTTCGTACCGGTCAGTCCCAACGTATCGCGCAGCACCCAGAGGAGCGGCGTGTCTTGTGAGACGTCGACGGTTTGTTGCTTGCCGTTAACGGAAAATGAAATTGCCATAAAAGAAACTCCCCCTTCGAGATGGGTTTGGACGAACTAGTGCAACGTAAACAATGCAACGTAAACAATGCAACGGAACTACTGCAAGTTAATTAGGTGCAGCGCCCGAAAAGTACACCAACAAGGTGATGCTTTCAACAAATTCCGTAAGATTGAGCCTTCGGGCCGGCATCGATCTGCGGACTCCGGGAAAAATGGTGCGTCGCAACACAACGTCGCAACATAACTATTCTCAAGTTACTCGCGTACCGCACCACTCCTTCCAGTAAGACTAACGATGCTGATACTTCTTGAGTTCGACGCGGGCGATCTGGTTGCGATGCACCTCGTCTGGGCCGTCGGCCAGGCGCAAACTACGCGCGTGCGCGTAGGCATAGGCCAAACCGAAATCATCACTCACGCCGCCGCCGCCATGGGCCTGAATCGCCCAATCGATAATCTGCGTCGCAACGTTGGGCGCGACCACTTTGATCATGCCGATTTCCGCCTTGGCCGCCTTGTTACCGACGGTATCCATCATGTACGCCGCCTTGAGCGTGAGTAAGCGCGCTTGGTCGATCATGATGCGGCTCTCGGCGATGCGTTCGTGCCACACGCTTTGTTCCGACACGGGCTTGCCGAAGGCCACACGCGACTGCAAGCGTTTGCACATGGTCTCCAACGCCCGCTCGGATTGGCCAATCAGGCGCATGCAGTGGTGAATGCGGCCCGGCCCTAAGCGGCCCTGGGCGATCTCGAATCCTCGGCCCTCGCCCAACAGCAAATTGGAAGCGGGTACCCTGACGTTCTCGAACAGCACTTCGGCGTGGCCGTGGGGTGCGTCGTCATAGCCGAACACGGGCAACCATCGCAGCACCTTGACGCCAGGCGTATCGCGCGGCACCAGGATCATGGACTGCTGTTTGTACTTGTCCGGATTGTTCGGGTCGGACTTGCCCATGAAGATAAAGATCTTGCAGCGCGGGTCCGGCGCGCCCGAGGACCACCATTTGCGGCCGTTGACGATGAAATGCTCGCCTTGGCGCTCGATGCGGCTTTCGATGTTGGTGGCATCCGATGAGGCCACGGCCGGCTCGGTCATGGCGAAGCAACTGCGAATCTCCCCGTTCAGAAGGGGCGTCAGCCACTGCTTCTTGTGCGCTTCGGTGCCATAGCGCACGAAAACTTCCATGTTGCCCGTGTCAGGTGCGGAGCAGTTGAACACCTCAGGTGCCCAATGCACGCGACCCATGATTTCGCACAGCGGCGCGTACTCCGAATTGGTGAGGCCGGCGCCGAACTCGGACTCGGGCAGAAAAAGATTCCACAGCTTCTTCGCTTTGGCGATCTTTTTAAGCTCTTCGATGATTGCCACCGGCTGCCACCGGTCGCCCTCGGCGACCTGACGGTGGTAGGTGGCTTCGTTGGGGTAGACGTATTCGTCCATGAACGCAGACAGCTCGGATTGCAGCGTCTGCACTTTTGCGGAGTGGGTGAAATCCATTAAGAGTTCCGATAAGTCAGTTTTGAGAAGGACCTGGCGGCGATAGGGGCCGCGGTCGGTTCTTATGTTGAGCGCCAATATTGGAGCAAAAGCCCCGTGTGCTTTCGGACCATTCTACTCTGTCGAGCGCAAGCGCTGCACCCGCCGTTTCTCACTTGCGTGCCGGTGTCACCACCTCGAAGGCATGAATCGCCTCTCGCAAAAACGCCGGGACCGCTTTCGGCCGCCGATCCACCGCCCCCGCATTGACGTAGATCATCTCGCCCGAAATTAAATGTTCCTGGGCGCGATGGACCTCCAGAACGAACTGAATACTGCTCGTCCCCAGACGACCGACGCGGGCACAGACTTCGATCAAATCATCGTACTTGGCCGACCCGAGATACTCGACGGTAGCTTTGACCACAAACATATCGCAATCATGTGACAGCAGCGCGTCAGGATACGGGTAGCCAATGGCACGCCAGTACTCTGTGATTGCCACATCGAAGTAGGCCAGGTAGTGGCCGTTGAACACGATGCCTTGCCGATCAACCTCGGCCCAGCGTACGCGCAAGGTTTCTTTGAGGGAAAAGTCTTGAAGTGCCACGGGTGGGTGCCTGAAAGGGCGATTATAGAGGCCCTGCCGCGAACTTGAGGGGAGGGAGCCACAGTTGCGCACCACTGTTCGACGCATCCCCACCACAACACGTAGGGCGGAAAAGCGCAGCGCCTTCCGCCGTAATGGAACAGCGCAACGCCATCCGTCGTCAGGAAAAAAGTCCTGCGGCAACACCGCTCCCTTTGCATTGAAGTAGACTTCTCATTACCATTGCCCGACTTTCCGAAGTGCCTTTATTCTATTCACTCCGTAATCATCCGCGCCGGCCTCGCCCGTAACCAGAATCCATGAACGACCTTTTTCGATGGCTGGCACCGCCCGCTTTGGTGCTCGCCGGGAGCAGTGCTTGTTATGCGGTTCAGTACATGAAGGCCGAAGACGCCCAAAAACTCATGTTCCCGGACGCCGCCTTTACCGCTGCGCACGTTACCCTGAGCGAGGAACAGAAAAAATCGGTGGAGAAACTCTCCGGCGTGTCCGTACGCATTCCCGAGCACAAAGTGTGGCGCGTGGAGAGAGACGGCAAGCTGGTGGGATTTTTCATGGTGGACGAAGTCTGGGGTAAGCACGAACTCATTACCTACGCCGTCGCCATTACTGCCGAGGGCAAAGTCAGGCAGGTGGAAGTGCTGGACTACCGCGAAACCCACGGCTTCGAAATTCGTAACCCGCGCTGGCGGGCACAATTCATAGGCAAGAGCCTGGATGAGAATCTCACGCTCAACAAGCACATCAAGAACATCACCGACGCCACCATGTCGTGCCGACATGTCACCGATGGCGTCAGGCGACTGCTCGCTCTGCACGAAGTTGTGCTGAAGTGAGTTCCGCCCTCTTCCACCACCCCGCACGCTGGTAGGGTCGTATGCGCCTGTCGTTTCGCCACCAAGCGTGGATCTACAGTATTTTCGGCGTGCTCTTCGTATCGGGGGCGCTCTGGTTGATCTTCCACTACTTCGTTCAAATCGAGGGCGAATTCGGCCCGGCAATGCATCCCCTTGAACCATGGTGGCTCAAGATCCACGGCGCCAGCGTAATGTTGTTCCTGTTCTTGCTCGGAACACTAGTGCTAAGCCACATGGAAACAGCCTGGCGCATTGGCCGCAATATTCCCACGGGTATCGCTTTCGTGAGCTTCAACGTCACACTAGTCGTGAGCGGCTATATGCTCTACTACTTCGGCGGCGAGACGGCGCGACCGATCATCAGCATCGTGCATTGGGTAGTCGGCCTGGCAGCACCCGTTTTCATCGGCACCCACGTTTGGCGCGGTCGCGCCGGACGCCCCGGCGATACACGCAGGAAACTGCACTGGCGCCGGCCCAGCGTGCCGCCCAAACGCCGACATTAGTAATCGAGGCGCGGAATACGCGTTCAATTTAGTCACAATTCAAAAATAACGCCGCGTCACCCACTCGCCTACGAGGCACGGCTTATCGCTGCCTTCGCGCTCCACGCTAACACCCCAAATCATTTGCACGCCTCCAGGCAGATCTTCCAGCCTATCCAAGCGAAAGCGAGCGCGAATGCGGGCCCCGACGAGCACGGGGTCGGTAAACCGCAGGCGATTGAATCCATAGTTCACCCCCATCTTCGTCCCTTCGAACTTAAGGCTTTCCCCCAGGAACAGGCTGAGAAGCGACATCGTGAGAAATCCGTGGGCGATGGGCGCCTTGAAGGGTGATTCGCGTTTGGCGCGCGCGATATCGACG
>JANNFC010000262.1:0-2280 GCA_031379405.1 Betaproteobacteria bacterium
CATCAGGTTGCTCATGCTCACATTGCCGCGTTGCCTGGGCAGGCAGTGCTCGATTTGTCCGAATTGGGCTTGGGTGATTTCCATGCCCTGATTCTCTGGCTGTTTGCCTTATTTGTCTATTAGTGTTAACACGCCCTAGTCGCCCAAGCCGCGTTTCTTATGTTGCCCGTAGCGGGCACCGGAAAGTATGCAGAAGCAGCCCAGTTGCTCGAGACAGCCGTAGAAATGCGGCAGCGAGCTTTGGGTGTTGGCCATCCCCTGGTAGGCAGGACGTGGCTCCGCTTGTCAGATGCCTACGAGAAAGCCGGTCAACAGAAGGAAGCGATGACGGCAATGGACAACGCTCGCCGCATACTTCGGCCAAAGTGATAGTTAACCCGTCGGTCGAAGCGACCCCCAACAGCGGAGTGCCCCGCTGTTGGGGTCACCTGACCTCCAACGTTTTGCCGCAAACCGGCCCAAGATACATCATGTTTCCTCCAATTCCCGCACCCTACAGAAAGACCTTCCCTGCGCTCATTGCAGCGCTAGCAATTTTTGCCGGCTTGACCGCGTATCTACTTCAGATTGGCGCCGTCGAGTTTGCGGCCGGAGCGGCGGGCTTTCTTGGCGTGCTGGTTGCTTTAGCTCAATGGATGGTTGGCCAACTGCGCGAAGCGGCCCGTTCTACGTGGGAGGCCGTCCAGAAGTTCTACGTTGAAGGCGATGACCCAAGGTGGGTTGAGGTTCGCTTGGCCATTCGGCGTGGCGACTTGACTAACGCACCGCACCTATGCAATCTCTATGAGAAGTGGGGACACTTGGCCAAGCTTTCCTACTTACCACTGGAAGTTTTTGATGGCCCATGCGGCACGAGTACTGCGTTTGCTGCCGTCAAGCTGAAGAACTTCCTGACCCAACAACGGGCGTCGCATCGGAGATACGCCGAGTCATATCTGTGGCTAGTTTCAAGGATACAGCAGAAAGGCTATTTGAAGGCCCAACCAGGACTGGATGCAGAAGTGCGCGACCTTCTTAGAGAACTGAATGCTGCCTAACATGTCGCTCGAGCCGCCCCGCTACGGCAGGCGACTCAGCTCGAAACTTAGCAGTTTGATCTACCGTCCCCACCGCCATGCATTCATTGCTGCCGAAAATTGGATATAGGGATGCCAGCACAAAGCACGGCGGATCTGAAGCGTGGAAGAACTTTGCCAGACGGATCACTCGAAACCCATTTGTGAACGAATATCTAAGGCATCGAGACGGCGAAGTGTGTCAGTTGTGTAAAGGCAACCTACGAGTTGGCGTGGTGATACACCACAAAGATTACGATCACGTTTGCAGTTTCAACAAGACGATCCGTCTTGAGCATCCGACTGAAAAGCGGCCGAACAGAACAAATTTGACACCCGATTGCGAAAGTTGCTCTAGGGAGAGCCAGGGAACTTTCATGTCATGTATGCAGCGCGTGGTATTGCTACATACCGGATGCAATGCCTGGCTGGCTTCCGATGCACAAACTGCTAACCCTGCGGTCCAAAAGGCCCTCGCGCGAAAAGCCGCGCAGCGACGGTGACGTCCACGTTAGGCCGCACATGCCACCCTGGTCCATCGCCGAAACCAAGCTACTCGTTACCAATCTGCATGGAGGCGAACACCTGTCTCGCATTGAGCCTAGCCTCCATGCAATGTCGGAGCGTCAGCGCTACGCGCGCTTCCATTTTCAAGAGGTAGGCCGTCTCCTATCCGGCTTTCAGGAGGCCTACCTTAAGAAGGACATTCTTCTATCCCTCAGCCATGGGCAAGAAGAAGAGCCAAGAGCAGCCTTCGACGAGTTCATGATGAAAGTCGGTGCTCATGTTGTAGCCTGCGTGCTATCAATCCACTCCATGGCGGATGTGACGGCGTTCGCCGCCTACTTGGCGCTCAACTACCGAAGCAACGGCAAGATTCGGCGAGAAAAAGACGTCACCGCAGCGGTCATGCAACCCGTCCTCGCCGCCAATCCACAACACAAAGTGGTTGCGGACGCGCTCGCGCGACTAATGAGCAATCCCGAGTTCATACATATTTCGGCACTATCAAACCACAGCAAGCATCGCGGACTGATCAAGCCACTCTTGAATGAAGACTGGACTGGCACTCGCGAGAAGGCCCATGAGGTACGCTTCGCAAGCTTTTCCTACGAGCAGACTAGGGCGTGTTAACACTAATAGCCAATTGCACGGTTTGATGCGACATTCCAAGAATGGAACTCAACGAACGGCAATACGAGCAAATCAAGGATGCGCTGCCAGT
>JANNFC010000290.1:0-2258 GCA_031379405.1 Betaproteobacteria bacterium
AATTGCAGCGCCGAATCACCCCTAAACCCTCCCCAAAGCCTCCCTCAACTCTCCCCAAAACCTCCCCCAAATCTCCCCCATCATTTTGGCTGGTTTTAATGGATTCACGCTAACCCACATGGAACTGCAATGCCGCGATATTCAGTTGTCAAAAGAGCATCAGCACGAGAACCCTGCCTTAACACGGGCAACCTGCCCGTCCCGGGAAGCGTGCCACTCACCCATACAATCACTGCGGTGTTGCGCGCCCGGGACTCCGCAACGACAACACCCATCCGAAAGCGGCGTTACTGACTCGCCATCGACTGAAATGCAAACATTTTCCATAACTAGCCGTTGCGCGCCCGTCAAAAGATCGGCGGATCAGAACGAATACCCGAGTCGCGCTCGGTACGGCACGCTGCTCCGACAGACGCTCAATGCAAACATCAATTGACAGTGACGCTCGAACAAGGATTCTTCCTTCTCACGGGAAAGACCTCCGGCTCGCGTTTCGTCCAGCATTCGGACCAGACATTCACTGCCCCTTTGAGGCATCCCCAACTTACTTGCGATACCTGAATTCAGTTGTTCCGGTTGGTTGGTGAGACGACACCACGATTCTGATCGGAGACTGCTTAATGCGCAAATGTCGTAAATGCATCAATGGCGCTGAGTTACGTTAACTTGATGCCAATCAGGAACTTTCCCGATTTGTTCGCCAAAGGATAAGAAGCCACCTTTCTCCGCCTCGCAGATCGATGTAGGCAATGAGAAGTAATCTTCTTGCCTCATGATTACCTACGGCGTATCCTCATGCCTAAACTCAAACGGTTGGTCCCTTCTGCCGACATCCAATGACATCTATCGCTGAATTCGAGCACGAGTACAGATCGCTTCTGTTGCGCATCGCCCGAATGCCGCAGATCCCGCGCGAGGCGTCATTCCTATTGGCCCGCCGTTTCCTTCAATCGCCCGAGCAGGAACAGGAATCAAACGAGGTACGTGCGATCGTAATAGGCCGGGCCATCGCCGACGTGTACCGGATGCATACCACGGTGCCTGTTGAACGTCAGCCAGATGACTTCTACAAGTTGGTCGAGGCTCATGCGGAGAACATTGTTGCCTGCGCCATGGAACTCTTCGAGTTGCAGTTGACGCACCCGGGCCTGCATGGCCGGATGCCCTAGCCGGGAATGCACCGGCAGAGGCGGTCGAAGCCCCACCCCATTCCTGCTGCGACGCATCGGTCCTTGAGTTCGAGAAGCCTGCCGAACAGCACATCCTCCTGCTCGGGTGGAAACAGGTAGTCGGTCTTCCAGCCGGATTTCAGACAGTCGTGAATGCACGCATCGCCAAGAAACACGCCCAGGATCGTCTCGGTCGCGCACAGGTTAGTGTGAAATCCCCAACCGCCGTAGTGCAGATGCGCCGCCTGTCTCTGCTGTCGCAGTGATTGCAGTGCAGCAATGCCCATAGACGTGGTTGCGTTGGCAGGGTTGAGATCGGCATGCACGAAGTAGACGACGGGCCGGTCCTTGCCGGACTCCACGTGCTGATACGACCAGACATTCTCCTCCGGCGCGCCACAGCGGTAGGCTCGGTGAGTGGCCATCCACAGCGCCACGTTGGCGTCCGACGACAGGTCCAGGCCATCAGTGGGAATCCCGTAATGCTGAGCAAGTCCCGTGGCGACCTGATCGAACACCTCCAGGTCATCGCGCCAGATTTTGTGGATGCCGCACAAGAGCGGGTCCACGAAGCGGATCGAACCTTCCTCATCCACGGTTGTCTTCGCAAAGGCGGATGCCGGCATGGCGGAGTACATGAGGTCCTGCAACATCAACTTGAACCGCGGGGCGAAGTGGTCCCATTCGAACCCGGCACGCGACGAGGCGTTGGCCAACGACAGTTCATCCACCGTGTCCGGGCCGTACAAGAACCGGTTCACCTCTGGTGGGCGGTTGAGCGTGTAGTGATGCACCTGGCCGCGGTAAAGCAGGTGCTTGGCCGGCAACCGATTGCGGACCTGCTCGACGATGGCGTCGAACTCCGCACGCGTGTCGGCCTGAACCAGGGGAATGCGATATCGAAAGGCCCGAGTTTCACCAACGGCCTTCACGGATGTGAGAACATCGAGTACGGACTTGCCGCCGGGCAACTGCGAGTACACCCCTTCGGCGCCATATCTCGGAGCGGTGTCCGTCGAGTCGATTCCCAGCAGCGTCCCATAGTACCGATCAGTGAGCAGCACCTCCTTGCACGATTTGGGCTGCGCG
>JANNFC010000311.1:0-10812 GCA_031379405.1 Betaproteobacteria bacterium
GCAAGCCGGTGAACATCACCATCTCAGGTTTCAAGTGCGGACCGCACCCCATCAACAAGAAAGCGATGTGCGGCGCCAACATCAGTGCGCAGATAAAGCGTTCAGAGTTCGGGATGACGCGCGCGCTGCCCGGAATAGGCGACGACATCAAAATCATGATCGCTGCGGAAGCATTCAAAGACTGATCGAGGACACCCATGATGCTCAAAATTTCCCTGACGGTGAATAACAAAGCGGTGAGTGCGGATGTGGAACCGCGCACGCTGCTGGTCGACTTTATTCGCTCCAATTTGAATCTCACTGGCACTCACGTCGGGTGCGACACTGCTCAGTGCGGCGCTTGCACCATTCATCTAAATGGCAATGCGGTGAAGTGCTGCAACATGCTGGCGGTGCAAGCCAACGGCGCACAGGTCGTCACCATCGAAGGCGTCACGCCCAGCAACGGTACGCTACATCCCATGCAGGCCGCGTTCCGCGATCATCATGGCTTGCAGTGCGGATTCTGCACCCCGGGCATGGTGATGAGCGCCATCGACCTGGTGCACAAACACCCAGCGCCGAGCGAAGAACAAGTCCGCGCCGAACTTGACGGCAACATCTGCCGCTGTACCGGATACCACAACATCGTCAAGGCAGTGCGAGCCGGCGCCGCCGCGATGAAAGGATAGCGACCATGTACGCATTCAACTATCACAAGGCAGCAAGCGTTAGCGACGCAGCGGCAAAGCTCTCCGCCAATGGCGATGCGAAGCTTCTCGCCGGGGGCCAAACATTGTTGGCGGCCATGAAACTGCGTCTGGCGTCCCCGAATGAGCTGGTGGACCTGAGCGGTATCGCCGAACTTGCCGGAATCAAAGTGGAAGGCAGTGGCATAGTCATCGGCGCCATGACACGCCATGCCGACGTCGCCGGCTCCGCCGAGGTCGCCATTGCGATTCCCGCCTTGGCGAAACTGGCGGGCGGCATCGGCGATCGCATGGTGCGCAATGTGGGCACGCTCGGCGGGTCGCTGGCCAACAACGATCCCGCAGCCGATTACCCTGCCGCTGTCGTCGGTTTGGGCGCGACGGTGAATACCAACAAGCGCAAGATTGCCGCCGATAGTTTTTTTACGGGGATGTATGGAACGGTGCTGGAAGTAGACGAAATCATCACTTCCGTTTCATTCCTCATCCCCAACCGTGCCGGTTACATGAAATTTCCAAACCCGGCTTCGCGCTACGCCGTGGTGGGCGTGTTCGTCAGCGAAAGCGCTGCCGGCGTGCGGGTTGCGGTGACGGGCGCCGGGCCCTGCGTGTTCCGAGTGCCCGCGATGGAAAGCGCGCTGGCTTCGACGTTCGCTCCGGAGTCGGTGGCAAACATTTCCATCGCTGCCGATGCGTTGAGTTCCGATATGCACGCCTCGGCGGAGTATCGAGCGCATCTGGTCTCGGTAATGGCCAAGCGCGCGGTCGCGGACGCCATCTCCGGCCGCTGATCAATCCACTCTCACCCGCAACGGGCCTCATCACGAGGCCCGTTTTGCTTCCAGTCTCTCCACACATCCCATGTCCATTCCACAATCGGTCGACGACACGCTTGCACTTCTCAATCGCGGTGACTACGTGGCGCAGAGAAGTCTGGCCACCTCAGTCTATCTCGCGCTGCGTATGGGTCGCCCACTGTTTCTGGAAGGCGAACCCGGTGTGGGCAAGACCGAAATCGCGAAGGTCTTGTCGCATACGTTGGGACGCACACTGGTGCGGCTGCAATGCTACGAAGGCTTGGACATCGCATCGGCGGTGTACGAATGGAATTACGCTCGGCAGATGATCGAGATTCGCCTGGCGGAAGCCGAAGGCGTCAAGTCTCGCGAAGGCATCGCGCAGGATATTTTCTCGGAGCGCTTTCTCATTCGGCGGCCCATACTGCAAGCGCTCGAAGGCGATCTCGGAGCGCCACCCGTTTTGCTCATCGACGAATTGGACCGAGCCGACGAACCCTTCGAGGCGTATTTGTTGGAAGTGCTTTCAGATTATCAGGTCACGATTCCGGAACTAGGCACCATCAAGGCCGCCGCGCCACCTATCGTCATCGTCACTTCAAATCGCACGCGGGAAATCCATGATGCGGTGAAACGCCGCTGCCTTTATCACTGGGTGGACTACCCCAGTGCCGAACGCGAACTGCAAATAGTCGCCCGCAAAGTGCCGGGGATGGCCGATCGACTTTCCAACCAGGTCGTCACGATCGTACAGAAGTTGCGCGGCATGGAGTTGTTCAAACCGCCGGGTGTGGCGGAGACCATCGATTGGGCGAAGGCGTTGGTTACCCTCAACGTCTCCGAACTTAATCCCGAAATCGTGAATGACACACTTGGAGTACTGCTCAAGTATCACGACGATATTGATCGTTTTAAGGATAACAAGGTTGAAGGCTTGTTGAATCCCTAACCAATACTCCTTCACCACCGCACATGTCCGCAGGTGCCATAGCCTCCAACATCGTCCACTTCACGCGCGGGCTACGGCGAGCGGGGCTTCCCATTGGTTCGGGACAAGTAATCGACGCTTTGCGCGCCACAGAGTGGATTGATCTATCTAGGCGTGACGATTTTTATTGGGGACTCGCATCGGTTCTCATCCACCGTCACGCGCATCTGAATCTGTTTGACATCGCGTTCCGATACTTCTGGGAACAGAAACCTTTTGTGCATCGCGAAGGTGTCGGCGCCGCCGATGCAACGACTCCCGATGTGAGCGACGAAGTGTCTCAACGTGTACTGGAAGCCTTCGCGCGCAGCGCCGCCGCGATCAAAAGCGATGCTGACGAGTCCCCCACCGTCAAACTTGATGCCACTTTTACAACCTCGCGTCGTGAGCAGTTGCAGGTGATGGACTTTCAGAGCATGAGTATCAAGGAGATCCGGGAGGCAAAACGGATGCTTGCTCGATTAAGGTTGCCAGTTCCGGAGGTCAAGACCAGGCGGTCAATGCCCGACACGCGCGGCACCACTGTCGACTTGCGCGCAACCTTGCGCGCAAGTCTGCGAGGACAAGGGGAGTTGCTACTGCTGCAAAAGCGTTCGCCACGTTTCCGCCATCCACCGCTAGTGGTGTTGTGCGACATCTCTGGCTCCATGAATCGCTACGCTGAAATGTTGCTCCACTTCCTGCACGCCATCACCAATGATCGCGACCGGGTACACGTCTTTTTGTTCGGCACGCGCCTGACCAACGCCACCCGTCAACTACGTCATCGCGACGTCGACGCGGCCTTGCAAGCCGTTTCGAGAACGGTCGAGGATTGGTCGGGCGGAACGCGCATCGGAACAAGTTTGTTGGAGTTCAACCAACGCTGGTCGCGACGCGTACTAGGTCAGAATGCGCTGGTACTGATGATCACCGACGGTCTCGAGCGCGACGGTGGCGCGGTGTTGGGGCACGCAATGGAGCGGCTAAACAAGTCCTGTCGCAAGCTGATATGGCTCAATCCCCTGCTGCGCTTCGAGGGTTTTGAACCGTTGGCGACAGGCGTTCGGCTCATGCTGCCTCACGTGGACGAGTTTCGGCCGGCGCATAATGTGGCAAGCCTGATGGATCTGGCCGATGCCCTCACGCCAAACCACACGTCACCAAATTCGAATACAAGGAAATCCCTACGATGGAAATGATCGGCGAACAGATCATCGCGCTTCCTCAGCAACAAGTCTGGGACGCGCTGAACGACCCGGCAATTCTCAAACAATGCATTCCCGGCTGTGAGATCGTTGAGAAGGTCTCCGAGAACCAATACACCATGGCCATGGTAGCCGCGATCGGCCCGGTGAAGGCCAAGTTCAGCGGCAAGCTTACGCTCACCGATGTATCGGCACCTGCGAGTTATACGATGAACTTTGAAGGGACCGGCGGCGTGGCGGGATTCGGCAAAGGCAGTTGCCTGGTTACGTTGAGTCCGGAACCGGCGGGTACAAAACTGAGCTACAACGCGAAAGCATCGGTAGGTGGAAAACTCGCGCAGATCGGATCACGCCTGGTCAGTGGTGCCGCTAAGAAAATCGCAGATCAGTTTTTCGTGAAATTCAACGCGGTGCTGGTGCCGGATGCGGGCGGCGCGCCATAGTGCGTCAGGCGCGCGCTGTCTGGTGTGGGCTCAAGGTGAAACGGATCCCAGCCTCCTGGCCCACTAGCCAAGACTGTAGGCTTCCCAAACCTTCGAACGGGACGTGTTGCAATACATGGACTCTCATATTCGCCATTTCGCTAAGGGCTGCTGGATCTATCATAACCGAATGAAAGCGCTTGTCCTTCTGCTGGTGTTAGCGATCATCGCGGGTCCGGTTGGTGGTGCCCTGGTGTCCCAACCACACTCGACGGCGGAGCTGATTGCGGAGCATCGCGAGGTCGCGCCCGGGCA
Source organism: Betaproteobacteria bacterium (assembly GCA_031379405.1). GTDB lineage: Bacteria > Pseudomonadota > Gammaproteobacteria > Burkholderiales > SHXO01 > SHXO01. The sequence goes on from JANNFC010000311.1 coordinate 4,399, forward strand.
AGTCGCGACGCTCGCGCTGCGTTTGAAGCTGGAGAAAGGTTGGCATGTCTATTGGAGGAACCCAGGTGATTCGGGCATGGCCACGAGTATCGCTTGGCAGCTTCCGGAAGAATTCAGCGCGGGGCCTATTCAGTGGCCCACACCTCATCGCATCGACGTGGGGCCCATCACCAGCTACGGCTACGACAATGAGGTGTTGCTACTGACCGACGTCGCTGTGCCCGCCAACTTCAAAGGGAGAAGCGCCGAGTTTCGCGCCAAGGCCGATTGGTTGGTTTGCAAGGAAATCTGCATTCCGGCAAGTGCTGACTTGGATGCCAATGTCACCCTATCGAACACGACCACGCGCGACACAACACGGTCCGCATTGTTCGACCGGACACGCACAGACTTACCGAGCACGTTGATCGAGTGGAATGCAGTGGCTGGGTTGCGCGGAGCGGATCTGGTCATCAAGCTGACGCCGACTAGAGAAGATGGTGCACCGCTACCGGAGGTCAGGAAACTGATGTTCTACCCGCACAAAGAGGGAGACATCGATGATGCTGCGACCCAGGAATCTGGCAGAGCGGGCCGGGGATACGAACTCGTGGTGAAGCGCGCGCCAGGCACTGCGGGCATTTCGAAGATATCCGGTGTGCTGGCAGCGCAGCCCAGCCTGGGCCGCAGCCAGAGTGCAGAAATCGATTTACCCGTAGGCATTGCGGCGCCGCTTCCTGCTGCAACCCGCAGCATTACCTTGGCCATCGCCATCGGTCTGGCTTTCGCCGGAGGGTTGATTCTCAATTTGATGCCCTGTGTGTTTCCGGTGCTGGCCATTAAGATTCTGGGGGTGCTGGAGCGCGCGCATGGCGAGCGCGGAAAACTCATGCGGCATGGTTTCCTCTTTGCCGCGGGCGTAGTGACGTCGTTTCTGGCCATCGCGGGGCTTCTTCTTGTGTTGCGGGCGCAAGGCGCGGCGCTGGGTTGGGGCTTCCAACTCCAAGCGCCACTGGTGGTAACGGGTTTGGCGCTCCTGTTCTTTGCCTTGGGCCTCAACATGAGTGGGGTATTCCAATTCGGCACACGCGTGCAGTCGGCCACCGGAGATATACGCTTCAAGAATGAAACCCTGGATGCGCTGGCTTCCGGGCTGCTGGCGACCGTGGTGGCGACCCCATGCACGGCACCCTTCATGGGCGTCGCGCTGGGATATGCGGTGACACAGCCGACGTCGGAAGCCCTTGTGGTGTTTGCCTCCATTGCACTGGGGATGGCCGTGCCCTACGTGCTGTTGTGTTCGTTTCCCGCCGCGTTACGCAAGTTGCCTCGGCCCGGGCCTTGGATGGAAACGCTCAAACAATTCCTCGCATTCCCCCTTTACGCCACAGTGGTGTGGCTAATTTGGGTGTTGGGCCATCAAGTGGGCATTGACGGTGCGGCACGCGCATTATTGGCGCTGGTGTTCGTGGCGTGCAGCCTTTGGCTGTGGGGACGGCCACACGCGCACCCTCCGTACACTCTGATTCGCCCGCTTGTGTGCGCGGGTTTGCTTGCCGGCGCCGCGATCCTTGCATGGCCCAGTGGAAGACCCGAGACATCGCTCGTCGAAGGTCTGAGATGGTCACCCTGGTCCGATGCCGCCGTGAAGACCGCGCTGGATGCGGGTCAGCCGGTATTCGTGGATTTCACGGCGGCGTGGTGCGTCAGTTGTCAGGTGAACAAGCAACTGGTACTGCACAGCGACCAGGTGGAACGCGGTTTCAGCGAGTCTCGCGTGTTGCGCTTGCGCGCGGACTGGACAAAGCGCGATCCAGCCATCACCGCAGCCATGGACCGCTTGGGTCGCAATGGTGTGCCGATCTATGCCCTGTATATTCCAGGTGCGGCGGAACCAAAGCTGCTGCCGGAGATTCTCACCACCGGTATCGTGCTGGATGCCCTGGCTCAACTCCCTGTCAGAGTTACGAAAGTCGATCAAACATTCCCAAGGAGTACTCGATGAAACACTATCTGCTTGCGCTCTTCATGTTTTCATTTGCCGCGGCTTCCGGCGCGGCGTTGGCCAATATCACCCCCGGCCAGATGGCGCCCGATTTCAATCTCACCGATATCGGCGGCAAGCCGCAGAAACTTTCCGCCTACAAGGGCAAATACGTGGTGCTGGAGTGGTTCAACTCGGAATGCCCTTTCGTGCAGAAGCACTACGAGAGCGGCAACATGCAGTCCCTGCAGAAACGCTTCGGCGATAAGGGGGTTGTGTGGCTGACGATCAACTCCACCAATCCGAACTCCAGCAACTACCGCGACCCGACGCGCTCAAAGGAGATTGCGAAGACCTGGAAGATGCAACCCGCCGCGCTCATGCTGGACCCGGAAGGTAAAGTGGGGCGGATGTTCGGCGCCACCGCCACCCCGCACATGTGGGTGATCGAGCCCAGCGGTAAGGTCATTTTTGCCGGCGCTATCGATGACAAGGCCTCCTTCCGGCAGGCCGACATCAAGATCGCGAAGAACTTCGTCGCGGCAGCGCTGGAGGACGGCATGGCGGGATTGGCTATCGGCATCGCAGCGGCGCCCGCTTACGGTTGCTCGATCAAGTACTAAGCAGGCTAGAATTCCGCCGGCACAGGAAGGCCACAGTGGTGTGGCCTTCCGCTTTTCACGCCACGGAGAATGCAATGAAACGAGACGACCCGATACAGTCCCTGATGGAAATCACCGCCCGGCCGCCACAGGTGTTCGTGCGCGGCGAAGGCTCCTATCTTTGGGACAACGAGGGGCGCCGCTACCTCGACTATGTGCAGGGCTGGGCGGTGAATTGTCTGGGACATTCGCCCAGGATCGTGGTCGAGGCCCTCGCCAAACAGGCGGCGACGTTGATCAACCCGAGCCCGGCGTACTTCAACGACGCCAGTGCCCGTTTCGCGCAGGCGTTGACCGCATCCAGTTGCTTCGATCGCGTGTTCTTCGCCAGCAGCGGAGCGGAGGCGAACGAAGGCGCCATCAAGCTTGCGCGTAAGTTTGGTGCGATGTATCGCAAGGGTGCCTACGAAATCATCACTTTCGACCTGTCTTTTCACGGGCGCACTTTGGCCACCATGTCGGCCTCGGGCAAGAAGGCGTTCGAAGCGCTATTCGAACCCAAGGTGCCAGGTTTTCCCAAGGCGGTGCTAAACGATATCAACTCGGTCAAGGCGTTGATCACGGACAAGACGGTGGCCGTGATGCTGGAGCCTGTCCAGGGCGAAGCCGGCGTGTTGCCCGCGACCGACGAATTTATGCGCGAGTTACGCAAACTGACCCAAGACCGGGGCTTGCTGCTCATCGTCGATGAGATTCAGACCGGCTTCGGACGTACCGGAAAACTCTACGGCCACGAGTACAGCGGGATCGAGCCGGACATCATGACCTTAGGTAAGGGCATCGGTGGCGGCGTACCGCTGGCGGCGCTGCTGGCCAAGGAAGAGATGAGTTGTTTCGAGCATGGCGATCAAGGTGGGACGTACTGCGGTAACCCTCTGATGGCGGCGGTCGGTTCGGCGGTACTGGCGGAGGTAGACACGCCCGCGTTCTTGCAAGAGGTTAACGCATTGGGCGATTACCTCTGCGCTCAACTCAGAACTCTTTCCACAGCCCACGGCCTAGGAGTCGTGCGAGGACGCGGTTTGCTGATTGCCCTCGAATTGGGCAAGGATATCGGTTCTGACGTGACGACACGAGCACGCGATCTGGGGCTGTTGATCAACTCTCCGCGACCCGCCACTTTGCGTTTTATGCCCTCGTTGAACCTGACTCGCGCGGAGATCGACGAGGGGATCGCAATTCTCAAGCGCGCGTTGGGTTAACCCGCGCCAAGCGCGCGGGGAATACGAGTTTATGGTTATTATGGTCCCCACTCCAGTACAGCGAATTCCAAAACCCCAATGCAAGCCTTTAGGTTAGACGGCAAAGTCGCCATCGTGACCGGATCGAGCCGAGGTATCGGCCGCTCGATCGCGGAGCATCTTGCTCAAGCAGGCGCCAAAGTCGTGGTGTCGAGCCGCAAAGCGCCCGCCTGCGATGAAGTGGTCGCCTCCATCCGCGCCCAGGGAGGGGAGGCGACGATGATTCCCGCCAACATCGGCGATCGCACGCAACTCGAAGCCCTCGTCCAGGAGACCCGCAAGCAATGGGGAAGAGTCGACATCCTGGTCTGCAATGCCGCCTCCAATCCCTATTACGGGCCGATGGCGAAAATGCCCGATGAGGCTTTCAGCAAGATCCTACAAAACAACATCGTCAGCAACTTATGGCTAGCGAACATGGTGCTGCCGGAGATGGCGCAGCGTCGCGACGGCGCCGTGATTATCGTTTCCTCCATCGGCGGCCTCAAAGGCAGCCCCGTGCTGGGCGCCTATTGCATTTCCAAGGCAGCGGACATGCAGCTCGCCCGTAATCTGGCGGTGGAGTGGGGTAAACACAATATCCGCATCAATTGTATTGCGCCCGGCTTGGTGAAAACAGACTTTGCGCGTGCACTGTGGGACAATCCGGCCTACTTAGAACAAGTACTCAACGCCACCCCCTTAGGGCGGATCGGCGAACCTGAGGATATCGGCGCCATCGCCGTATTTCTCGCGTCCAAGGCGGGGGCATTCATCACCGGGCAAACCATCGTCGCCGATGGCGGTGTCACCATTGCAGGTTGAACATGGCCACGACTAGTTCTATCGATCGGTTGCAGCGCCAGACCGACTGGCTGCTGAATCACCCTTTTCATCGTTTCGCCGGGCTCGAGCTAGTGTTCCAGGAGCCTGGTCGCGCATGGTGCCGCTTTACCGTTGAGGAAAACGCTATCAATCCTTCAGGAATGCTGCATGCCGGCCTACTCTACGGCTACATGGATACGGCGGCGTACTTCTCCGTGCTCCCCATGCTGGAGGAAGGCGAACAAGCCGCCACCATCGACTTGCACGCCAGCATCATCCGAGCGGCGCCCCTGGGCGCGAGTATCGGTTTGCGCGCCGAAGTGATCCGCCGCGGCGCCACCGTGGCCTTCGTACGCTGCGAGGCGCACGGCGTGGAGGATGGTATGGGACTGATCGCCTCCGCCACCGTGACGAAGGCGATCACCAAGCCGAGGATCTAGTAGGTCTAACGGATTGCGACAGGGGCGACGGTGGAACCGCTTCCGCCCTTGATTTTGAGCGGCTGCACCATGAATGCAAACTCGTAGACCTTGTTGGCGGCCAACTCGTCGAGCTTCATGTTCTCCAGCAGGAAAATGCCGTTGATGACCAGCGCGATCTGGTGCACCGGCAAGCTGATGGTCTTGTCTGGATTCGGCGCGACTTCCACGCCATAGGTATCGGCGCCGAACAACATAACGTCTTGCTTGGCCAGCCACTCCGCCGCCGGTGCACCTATACCAGGGGGATTACCGTTGTACTTGGCGTTATCCACGCCCCAGAGCTTACCCCAGCCTGAATGGATCAAGACGGCGTCGCCGGTTTCCAGCTTCAACCCTTGGCGCCGCAAGGCGGCCTGCAGGTCATCGACAGTAATCTCATAACCGGCCGCCAGCATGTCCGTGCCTTTGGCGGCGGCGACATCGATCATGACGCCGCGCGTATAGAGCATGCCAACTTTTTCAACGCCGAGTTTGGTGAAACCATTGCGGGTGGCGATGTCGTCGGACTTGATACAGTTGTAGAGCAGACCATCGATGCCTTGGTGGGGAAACATATCCAACTGGGTGCCGACCTGACCCAGTTCGGTCATGACGAGTTCTTCATTACTGATGCGTTTGTTGCTGCCCATGACCGGGCCGGTGCGCTTGGTGTGGATTTCGAAGCGACGGGTGCCGAAGAATGGCATATCGGATGAAAGCACTCTGCCCAACTCGATGACTTCTCCGGACTTGATGAGCTTGCTGGCGCGCAGCACGTTAGCCGGATTCATATAGTTGGCGGCACCGCGTTCGTCATGGGCGCCCCACTTGGAAGGACAGCGTTGCTCGGGCGGCGGCGGTGACCAGCTTTGTGCCAGGGCCGTGAGCGATATTTGTGTCGCGAAAGCCAGCGCTATCCAGCGCGATATTTTCATGTTTCTCCTCCTAGAGCGGGGTTATGGTTAGGTTGGTCGGCACAGCGAGAACCCGACGAGTCTACCGCACTGGAATAATCTCTTGGCCCAGCAAACCTTCACCGTGCCTGCTTGATCAAGCTGCTGAGTATCATCGTGCTCACGGATATAAAAACAGATACGAGCGCCGTCTGCCAAAAACCGCCGAGTTGCATGCCGGGGACCATCCATTCCACAAAGAACAGCAGCAGCACGTTGATCACCACCAGAAACAAACCCAAGGTGACCAGCGTGACGGGGAAAGTCAGCATAACGCACACCGGCTTCAGGAATGAATTGGCGACCGCCAGCCAAATGCCCGCCTTGAGG
>JANNFC010000207.1:0-5594 GCA_031379405.1 Betaproteobacteria bacterium
AGCGCCTGATCCAGGCGCAACCCGGCGTAGTCCGTAGGGATCAGTGTTTGAACGGTAGGGGGAGGGGAGGCAGCGGGCGCCGAAGCAACCATGCTATTTTTGCTACGATTGGCTTGTCCCCTTGAGGAGCTGAGCATGACCCGTAGTTTAGCCGTATTGATACTGATATTGCTGTTTGCCGCCTGTTCCACCACGCCCGTTGATGAGACCAAGGATTGGTCGCCGGAGAGGATCTATAACGAAGCCAAGTCCGAGTTATCCGCCGGCAACTACAAGAAAGCCGTCGGCCTATACGAGAAACTGCAGTCACGCTACCCCTATGGCCACTTCGCGCAACAGGCGGAATTGGAGGTGGGCTACGCTCAGTTCAAGGACAACGAACCGATTCAAGCCCTGGCGGCCGCCGATCGATTCATCAAATTGCATCCCAGCCATCCCAATGTGGACTACGCGTACTACTTGAAGGGGCTGATCAATTTCAACGAGGACCTGGGTCTGGTCGGTGGCCTGTTTCAAAGTGACTTGAACGACCGCGATCCGAAAAGCGCACGCGAATCCTTCGATGCCTTCAGGGAAGTGGTAACGCGTTTTCCCGAAAGCCGCTACGCCAGCGACTCGGCAGCCCGCATGACCTATCTGGTGAACAGCCTCGCCGCCGGTGAAGTGCGCATCGCGGAATACTACTATCGCCGCCAGGCCTACGTCGCGGCCGTCAACCGGGCGCAATACGTGGTGGAAAACTATGGGCAGTCGCCGGCGGTGGAGCGCGCTCTGCTAGTTATGGTGGCAGCGTACGATGCGATGGGGGTGCAGGATCTGAAGGCTGATGCGCAACGAATGCTGGTCTTGAATTTCCCCAAGAGTAAGCTCAGCGCCGCTGATTTGAAGCGGGGGCGGAGCTGGTGGAACGTTTGGTAGGGTGACGTTGTTTCCAGAAGAGATTTCTTTCCGAGTCTGTAGTCCAGAAGTACTTCGTCAACCGCCGAAGAATTGCGCGCGGAAATGGGCGTCAGCCTGCGCGCCACGATAAGCTACCAAAATGAAGTGGTATGACCATGACGAACCGCGAAAACATAGTGCGCGAACCCCACCCGCCTTTGCTGGAATACTACGAGCAGGAAGGCAACCGCAGGCAATGGGTTACGCGGATATTCGATGACACAGCTGGCGACTACGAGAAGGTTGTCCGCCTCATGGACTTCGGCAGCGGGTCTCGCTATCGACTGCGCGCGCTGCGAGCGGCCGGACTCCTTCCGGGAATGCGTGTCGTGGATGTGGGCACTGGTACTGGTATGGTTGCGCGCGAGGCGGCGCGCATCGTCGGCGCCCCCGAGTTGGTGACGGGGATCGATCCAAGCACCGGTATGATGGCAAGGGCTCAGGTTCCCGCAGGCGTGACGCTCATGGAGGGTAGCGCGGAACAGATTCCTTTACCGGACGCGCACGCGGATTTTCTTTGCATGGGGTATGCCTTACGACACATCAGCGATCTTGCCGAGGCATTTCAAGAGTTTCGCCGTGTGCTCAAACCCGGCGGACTACTTTGCATCCTTGAAATCACGGCCCCCAGAAGCCGCTTGCACAACTTCTTGTTGCGCTGCTATATGCGTAACATCGTGCCCGCGCTCAGCAGGTTGGTGGCCCGCCATACGCACACCCCAACACTCATGCGGTACTACTGGGACACTATCGAGGCCTGCGCCCCCCCTGAACAAGTAGTAGAAACCCTCAAACACGTAGGCTTCACGCAAGTGCGACGAAACGTCCAGGCCGGCATACTGACGGAGTATCGGGCAGTCAATTAGTCTGGGGTCAGGTCTTGAAATATCAGATTTCTGATGTAGTGGCCATGGCCGCGCCGGCGATCACGGGATTGAGCATGCCCAGCGCCGCCAACGGAATGCCGAGCAGGTTGTAGATCAGCGCAAAGAACAAATTCTGCCGGATGATGCGTACGGTGGCGCGCGCGAGTTCGATGGCACCGACGACGCCCTTGAGATCATTGCGCATGAGAGTGATGTCCGCGGATTGAATGGCGAGATCGGTGCCGCCTCCCATGGCGAAACTGACGTTTGCGGCAGCCAAGGCCGGAGCATCGTTTACGCCGTCCCCCGCCATGCCGACCACTTTGCCCCGGGCCTGAAGGGATTTCATCGCCTCGCCTGAAGTTGCTCGCAGAGGATCTGCCACGGAAATGTATCCGATGACGTGCTGCTCATCGGCCAATGCCATCACCGTATTGCCTTGCTGCTGCAAGTCCGCCACGCCCTCAATGGTGGAAAATGTTCCTCGATCCGCCACATATTTTGCCGAGCCCAATACGTACGTGCGGCCTTCGACCTGAGCGTGGAGTCCGTTCATGCCGGTGATGGGGACAGCGATGCGAGTGGGGGGTAGGCATAGGGTTTAGATGAGTGCGCGGGGGTGGCATATCAAGGGTAGGTCGGACGCACCCGGACGATACCTGTTCAAACAGCGTGTGTATTCGATTTGCATATTTTCTCGCGCGCGGTGCTAGACTCGAGGTGGCTTCGAAGTCCTTTTTATTTAGAACACCGGGAGACCACCATGCTCGATTTTCTGCGTGCGCTGCGCTCGCATGCCGCCTACGGTCCGCGACTGATTGCGTTGCTGGCCGCCTTCCTGATCGCTGAGTTCGCCTATAAGTTCCATAGCTTCACCTTGGAGTGTATGGCTTTTCTCGCCACGTGGCTGGTCGCTGATCTCGTCGTCGAGGCGATTACGGGCAAGCCCACGACACGCAAGGTCGATGCGTAAGCCTGTAAAGCGAGCGGGCAAAGGCGCAGCCACCAAGCCCGAGGACCGCGATAACTTTCCGGCGGGGCGCGCCTGGGAGCGAATAGAGCAGTTTCGCCTCGCGCGCGGATTGGGCGAGGTGGCAACGCCTGTCACCGCTAAGCCGAAAAGGTCCGCCCCGAGTGCCAACCCGCTAAAGCCCGCCGTCAAGAAAACTACCAAGGGAAAGTGAGCTTTCCCGCAACATGAGGAGCGCACCATGAGAGGACCACGCGAAGAAAGTAAGGGCAGCGCCAAAGCACGCCGCACCGCGACCAGTGCGGCGAAGCGGCACTATCCGGCCGGCAAAGCGTTGGGACGCATTCAATACTTCGAGACGCAACGCGGCTTGCCCGCCACGGAGTTCAAAGACGGCCGCGTGCTTCCCGCCACCACGACACCTGCGCGCCCTGGCGCCAAGAGCCGCAAGCAAACTCCGACGAAGCTGCCCTATGCGCAGGCCCTGCGTGCGAAACAGCGTTTGACGCCGGTTACTTTCAAAGCCAGAGTGGGCTTGCCCGTTTGGCAACCTCTGGGCCCGAATTTCATTCCCAAGGGCCAAACCTACGGATCGGGTGCCGGTAGCAAGCCGGCTGTATCCGGACGGAGCAACGGCATCGTGATTTCTCCCAATAATCCGCAGCGCTTGGTACTGTGCTCGGCGGGCGGCGGATTGTGGGGCAGCCACAATGGCGGCGGCACGTGGACCCCGCTCACTGACGAGGCGCCGACATTGTCCATGGGTGCCATCGCAGCCGCGCCGAGTTCCCCCAACGTCGTCTACGCCGCCACCGGAGAGGGCGACACCTATTCGCAATTGGGTGTGGGGCTGTTGCGTTCCGCCGATGGCGGACAGACATGGGAGCACCTTCCCGCAAGCCTGCTCAACGGCGTGGGGGTGTGGGATATCGCCGTGCACCCAACCGATCCGCTTAGGCTTTGGGTCGGCACCTTTCGCGGCGTATTCCACAGTGCGAACGGCGGTACTAGCTGGCAACAAGTGCGTGGCGGATTCTGTTGGGATATCGCGGTGAATCCGGTCGATCCGCAAGAAATTTTCTTGGCGACCGATCGCGGGCTGGTGCGCTCAGCCAATGGCGGATCGACGTGGAGCGTGGTCACACTACCGGGAGCCATCGGAGAGTTCGAACGTTTGGAGGTGTGTCACGCACCGTCTAACCCGGCGGTGGTGTACGCGGCGGGTTGTGTGGGCGGCGCCAATGTCCTGTGGCGGCGTGCGAGCGCGGGTGGTGCCTTCAGCACGGAAAGCGGTCCGCGCATGGAGGCGAGATCCGATATTGCGCAGGCGTGGTACGACTGGTGTTTCGCGGTATCACCGGCCGATCCGAATATGGTTTTCTGGGGCGCGGTGCATTTGTATCGCGGTTCGCGCAGTGCCGCCGGCTGGCGCTGGGAGAACATTTCATCGCGCAACAGCGGCGATTCCATTCACCCCGATCAGCACCATCTGGCCTTCGATCCGTCCAATTCCAACGTGCTCTATGTGTGCAACGACGGCGGATTGTTTCGCTCGTCGAATGCCGGCACCCACTGGCAATCGCTCAATCCCGGGCTATGCATCACCGAGTTTGAATTCCTGGCGCACCTGGAAGGACAAGATCAGTGGTTGATCGGCGGCACGCAAGACAACGGAACGCTGGGCAACGTGGCTGCCACGCAATGGAATCAGATCGCCCTGGGCGATGGCGGTGACTGCGGCGCGGATGATGGTACCGGGCTTTGTTTCCATTCCTACTACGGCATGTGGATCGAACGCGCGCCCGCGCTGGGCCCGAACGCCTTTCGCTGGTCCGACGTTTCACCGCCCTTCGGCGATGAGTACGATGCCCTGTTCTATCCGCCCATGGATGTGCGCGGGTCAGTCCTCACCAAAGCCGGAAAGACCGTGTTCGTGTCCGACGATGACGGTGAGCATTGGGCAGAAGTCGTGCTACCGACCTCGAACGATGCAAAACCCGACCGGGCATCGGCCATCAGTATCATCGGCAAATCACTCATCGTGGCGGGCACCGAAAGTGGCGCTTTGTATCGCATCACTCGCCCATCCGCCGGTTGGGGCTCGGCCAAGGTCGAGGCGCTTAACCCGCCGCGCGCGGGGGCCTATATCAGCGATATTCATATCTCCGGCGTCACCGGCAAAGTGATTTGGATCAGCACCTCGCGCATCGGCGGGGGGCACCTGTTCCGCTCAATCAACGGCGGGAAGACATGGAAAGACCGCTCCGGCAATCTGCCTGACATCCCGATCAACGCCATCGTGGTGGACCCCAAAAATACCCGGCGCATCTTCGCCGCCAGCGATCACGGCGTGTATCGCACCACCAATTCCGGAACGAAATGGACCGACTACAGTAATGGGTTACCCAACGTGGTGGTGGGTGACTTGATCCTGCATGAGCGGCGGCGCGTACTGCGCGCGGGGACACGGAATCGGGGCGCTTGGGAGATTCAGATCTGAGCTATGCGGCAAAGATCCAACAAAGTAGATCGGGGCGCATCATCGTGCTCTTACTTTTGGCCTGCTGCCACTCCTTCGCAAATGGCGAGTAGTACGGACCTATTCGTCGAATAGCGATGATGCTGGTTTCAGTGGATCAGTCCGGGACTGAGATGAACTCTTTTCGGCAGGGCCTTGGGGATGCCGGTTATGTTGAGGGGCGTGATGTTGTACTGGACTGATACTCCTCGAAGGGTGACTACGCACGCATCCCCACGATGCTCAGCGGAACCATAGTCACTCGGCCAGCAGGGAACCTTTAATGAAGTGGGTCGCGATG
>JANNFC010000357.1:0-2978 GCA_031379405.1 Betaproteobacteria bacterium
ATGCAACAAAGCTGCCAAACCATCGCGCGGGACTGCTTCGCTTGGAAAGTCAATCATGGCTTCGCTGTAGGCCGTCTCAGCCTCCTCTGTTCTACCGATCGCCGCCAATACTTCAGCTAACCCACAGCGCGGCGCGTGATCCATCGGGAACTCAGCGCTTGCCTCACGATAAATCGCCTCGGCAGTCGATAGATCCCCAATCTCGCGGTGCAAACGCGCGAGCTCGGTGCGAATATATTTGTTATAGGGTATGCGGAAACGCGCCGTCCAAAGCGTATCAAAAGCTTCGCGCTTGCCTATCCTTGACCGCTCTATTTCACCCTGCTTGCGTGCCCATTTCGCCCGAGCCCAAAGGCATCTTGCTAATACTGTCCAGTTCATCGGATCGCCCTTGCTCCATTCAAGTGCTTCTTCTGCACGGGCGACAGCCCAATCGGGGTCATGCTTTTTCGCGGCCTCCGCGAGCCTGTTAAATGTCTTGGATAGGAAGTGTGGGTTATTGGTTGCGCTGGCATACCCGCGATGACTATCCAGAAAGGATTCTAGCCGCTGGTCAGCAGGACTCGGCCCGTTCACTCTGATGTCATCAACGAACCAATTGCACTCTGCAAGGGTGAAGGCTGGCCGCCTGATTTGAACAACTGGCGGCTGGTTCGGAATCGGCGGCAACGGCAAGATTTTCTTTAACCACTTCGGCCCATTCTGCGCCAGCTGCCTCGCCTCCAGCACCGGCTCGAACTCGCGCACCCACGTTTCCAAGCTGTAGTGGTAGCCGCCGAGCAGCGCGCGGGTGGTGAGGAGCCAGTCCTTTTGCGAGAGGCCGGTGTCGGCGAGGTCAATCAGCGTGGCGAGCAGGAGGAACGGTGCCTTGGGCGGCAACTGGCCGCGCTCGTCCCGCGTCTTGCGGAGGCCGAGCAGGCCGATGTCAGTGTAGTAGGCCGGCTCGCGGTCGCGGCGCAGCGCGAGTCCCTGCCACATGCCTTCGAGATGCTGGTTGGTGTCGGCCCAGGCGAGCGCGGCGAGATAGGCGGCTTCGGGGTCGAGGCTTTCGTCCGTCCGCAGCGGGCGCAGCCAGGAGCGGAAGTCGCGCAGCCGGTCGCGCAGCAGGCGGGCGACTTGCGGCAGCGGCAGGCCGGCGAGGGCGCTGAACAAATCCTGAAGGTGCGAGGCCCAGACGAGCGTGGGCGTTTTCTCCGGCGGGAGTTTCATCAGGCGCTCGTGTAGCCAAGCGGCGACGGCGGCGTCCAGCGCCCCGGCGTGGGTCTGGAAGATTTCGACGAACGATTCGCGCAGGCTGGACCGCGACCATGCCGAGACGCCCGCGTATCCGAGCACGAGCTTCTGAATCGCCGTGGAGGGTGCGGCGGTCAGTTCATCGAGCCACTTTTGGACGGATTCGTTCATGGCCTTGTGGGAAGGTCGGAAAAGTAGCGCAGGTCGGGTGCCAGCAGGTCGAGATGGTCTTTGCGGGCGTCGGAGATTCGGCTGGGCGACACATCAGTGGTGACTTCGCCGATACGGCGGATGTCAGCAAGGGTGTAGGCGATGTGGCCGTGGAGGAATTCCTTCCGGTAGCTGGCCCCTGTGATGGCGAGGTCCACGGTGTAGCCATAGCCGTCTTTGGAGGCGTTCTTCGGAGCGGGGAAAAAGCAGGGGTTCGGCATCTGGCCGGGCACGTCGTCGAGCACCGTGGGCGACGCGGCCCAAGCGGGATTGCCGATGTGGGCGTCGTGGACGCGGATGAGGCTGTATTGCATCAGCAACACCGTCATCGGATTCCCAGTCGCTCGGATGTGACCGAGCCCGAGCGCATCGCGAAGGCGATCCGCCCAGTTGGGTTGCTTCAGGATATCTTCGACCTCCGCGAACGGCGCCACGAAAGCGGGGCGTCGATCGCTGCCGCGATTGGCAAGTTGCAGCCACTTTCCCAACTCATCTTGCTTGAGGGCGTCCAGCTTTGATCCGGCGTCACGCGCATCCAACATCTCGCGAATGAGCCCAGCGACTTTGGACTCCGAAATATGTGATCCTTTGTTGAGTGCTCTGCCTGCCAGCCCGTTAAGCGTCTCAATCCGCACGACATCCCAGTCGGGACTTAACTGAGGAAGCCAAGCGTCCTCGTTGATTTTAGTGAACGTGCCGCTGATGGCGGGCAAAGCGACATGGCCTCTGGTGTAGTCAGAGTGCTGTTTGAACCATGAGTCTTTCTCGGGAGCAGCAGACGAAAAGCCGTTGAACGCGAGAAACTCATTCCCTCGCGCATCGGCAACGCGCTCGTCGAGAATGTAGTTTTCAGCCGGAGCGATTTCTTCAAGCGCTGTGCCGGCTGCGGTGCCTTGCAGGAAGGCGAAAAATGGCTGTTTACCTTGGAAGGCCACGGAGGTCTCAGACTAGAAGTGGAGAGGATAGGTGGTCAACGGCGAGCTGCACGCCGTCCCGTGGGAGAGCGCAGCAGACGGGGTTCGGCAGCGAGACTGCGTTAGCGAATCGTCACGGATCGACGAGTAGCGGAGCCCACAGGCCGGGCTCGACCTCGGGCGTTTTTCCGGATGCGGGATAGGTCGCCTTCGCGGCGCTGCGGAGTTGAGTGGAGAGGTCTTCGACGGTCTTCGCGTGCGCGGGGAGGGTGGCGAGGTTGGTGAGTTCCTTCGGGTCGGCGTCGTGGTCGTAGAGTTCGCGGCCTTGCTCGCCTTCGCCCCACTCGGTGTAGCGCCAGCGCGGGGTGCGGAGGCTGTAGCCGAAGAAGCGATTGCCGCCGTCGCCCGTCGCGGCGCTCGCGCCGAAGCGCTTGATGCCACCGCCGCGCACGACCTGCGTGAGTGCCCAGCCGCGGCCGACCGCGCTCGCGTCCTTGAGCATCGGCACGAGGCTCTGGCCCTGAATGTTCGCGGGCGCCTTCACTCCGCACAGTTCGGTGAGTGTCGGGTAGAGATCGAGATGGCTCACCGGCGTCGGCACCACGGAAGCCTTTGGCGTCA
>JANNFC010000360.1:0-5821 GCA_031379405.1 Betaproteobacteria bacterium
CGTAGATGTCGGCGGTCGCCAGAGCGATGTGCTGAATGCCTTCGCCGCGATAGGCTTCGAGGTATTCCTGTATCTGGCTGTGGTCATCCGCGCTTTCGTTGATCGGGATACGAATCTTTCCGCAGGGACTGGCCATCGCGCGCGACTTGACGCCCGTCAGTTTGCCTTCGATATCGAAGTAAGTCGACTCGCGAAAGTTGAATACCCGCTCGTAGAACTGCGCCCACTCGTGCATGCGTCCGCGGTGCACATTGTGCGTCAGGTGGTCGATTTGCAGGAGCCCGGTCCCGGCGGGCGCCGATTCGTGGCCCGCCCAAAACCCTTCGAATCCGGGGAGGGGAACGAAGTCCACGTCATAGATCGTTCTGCCGTAGGCGTTCTCGGGATATCGATCCACCAGATAGATCAACGAATCCCCGATACCTTTGATGGCGGGAATGGCGAGCTCCATCGGGCCGGGCGCCGCTTCCACACCCCAGGCGCCAAGGCTGATGGCACGCCGGTACGCCGCGGGCGCATCCTTCACGCGAAAGGCGATCGCACATACAGACGGTCCGTGCGTGCGCGCAAAGGATTGTCCAAAGCTGTCGCGCTCGGCATTGATGATGAAGTTCACCTCGCCCTGCCGGAAGAGGGTCACCTCCTTGTGGCGGTGTTTGGCCACCGCCATGAATCCCATGCGCTCGAACACCGCGGCCAGCCCCTTGGGATCCAAGGTGGCGTACTCGATGAATTCGAAACCATCGGTTTGCATAGGGTTGTCCTGGTGGGCGATCATGCTTGGCTTTCGTGGTGGGTGAAGTGGGTATCGTACGAGAAAGTCAGGGGCGGATGTGTGCGATTCTTGCCCGTATTAGGCCATTACGAGCAATAATAATGTGCATACCCGAGATTCGGAGATAGATTATGCCAACGGTCGTCTTGGACCGAACGGACCTGAAGATTCTGGACCTGCTGCAGAAGGACGCTCGCCTCACCAACGTAGAACTGGGTGACAAAGTGGCATTGTCGCCCTCGCCCTGCCTACGTCGGGTGCGCGCGCTCGAAGAGGCAGGCGTCATCCGGCAATACGTCGCCTTGCTCGACCCGTCCAAGGTCGGGCTGGGACTATTGGCGTACGTTAGCGTGACCTTGGAAAAGCGCGGAAAGATGGCGGGAGAAGCTTTCGGGAAAGCCGTGATGACGTGGTCGGAAGTGATTTCCTGTTATTCCATGACGGGCGACATGGACTACCTGTTGCGTGTGCATGTACAAGATCTGGAGCACTTCACCCGTTTCATGATGGATCGATTACTCAAGCAACCCAGCGTGATCGACGTCAAATCCACTTTTGTGCTGGAGACGATCAAGGACACGACGGCGCTGCCGCTCGGCAATCGGAAGTGAAATATCGCGGCGTAATCTGCGCATGGCACCTGGGTCCTCAGGTTAAGATACTCCGGTCTGCGCCTTCCTTCGAGGACCTCATGGGGCTGTCATCGGTTCCTTCGCTTTGCCGTCTCGGATTACTCGTATTCGCCATCATGGCGGCGCCGAGTTTCGGCGCGACGGTAGAGCAGTTCTCTCCGCAGGGTGAAATCAAAGGCGTGCGCCAGATCACGGCGCGCTTCAGTGAGCCCGTGGTGCCCTTCGGCGATCCGCGTCTGGTGGAACCATTCGACATCGATTGCGCAGAGAAGGGCAGCGGGCGGTGGGCCGATCCCAAAAACTGGGTGTTCGATTTTGCCCGAGACTTGCCGGCGGGCGTACGCTGCAGCTTCACCGTCAAGGATGGCGTGACCACGGAGGCGGGAGCGCCGGTCGAAAGCGCACGCTTCGAATTCACTACCGGCGGCCCCGCCATCGTCGAGCAGATGCCCTATGAGAGCAGCCAGATCGACGAGGAACAAGCTTTCGTCCTAGGGTTGGATGCACACGCCACACCTGAATCCGTCCGGGCCTACGCTTGGTGCGACGTCAAGGGCATCAAGGAGAAAATCGGCGTCAAGCTGATGGAAGGCCAGGACCGCGATGCAATTCTGACGGGAAGAGCGGAATTCCTCGAGCGCTTTCATCGGCTGTTCATGAGCGGTTCGCGCATGGATCGCATGCTCACGGGCAAGGATGACTTGCCCATCGTGGTGCTGCAGTGCAAGCGGCGTTTTCCCAATCGCGCGGAAGTGAAATTGGTGTGGGGCAAGGGCATCGTATCGCGCATGGGCGTTGCCACCAGTCAGGAGCAAACGCTGGGGTTCACGGTGCGCCCGGAGTTTCGCGCCAGCTTCGCCTGCGAGCGCGTGCATGCGAAGGCGGGGTGTTTACCGATCGCAGCCATGCGGCTGACTTTCACATCACCTATTGCCCGCAAGCAAGCCCAGCTCATCACGCTCAAGGATGCGGTGAACCGGGTCTACAAATCCACTCTTCCCGACGTCAAGGAATCCGGTGAATTCGTGCAGAGCGTGACCTTCAATTCGCCGTTCCCGGAACTGGCTCCGTTCAAACTGGAGATCCCGGCCGGTTTGCGCGACGACGCGAATCGCAAGCTAATCAATGCAGGCAACTTTCCCTTGAGCGTGAAGACCGATGAAGCGCCTCCCCTCGCCAAGTTCCCCGCCACCTTCGGCATCATCGAATCGCAGGTCGGCGGCGAGCTGCCCGTCACCTTGCGCAATGTCGAAAACCCTATACTCGCCAAGGTGCTGAAGACCACTGCGGCCGATACCCAACCCATTCCGGGCAGAGCACTCAAGGTGCGCACCGGCAACGCTGCGGAGATTGTCGATTGGCTGCGACGCATTGAACGCAGCACGCACGACGAGTGGGTGCGCGATGCAAAGGGCCAACAGGAAGTAAGACGTCCTGCCGGCTCGCAGTCTGTATTCACGGCCAGTGACAAAACCTTACCGCTTAGTCTGCCGAAACCGGACGGGCCGGCCGCCTTCGAGGTGATCGGCATTCCGTTGAAGGAACCGGGGCTGCACATCGTCGAAATCGCCAGTCCCAAATTGGGGGCGGCCTTGTTGGTTGGGTTGCCGAAGGAAGGCGAGAAGCCTAAGCCCAAAGCGGCAAGCGCACCGGTGTATTACGCACCGAGCGCGGCCCTGGTGACGAATCTGTCCGTGCATTTCAAACAGGGCCGCGAATCTTCCTTGGTTTGGGTCACACGCCTGGACAACGGCAAGCCGATGGCCAAGGCGGCCGTGTCGGTGCAAGACTGTGCCGGCACGGAATATTGGAAGGGCAGCACGGACACCCATGGCATTGCGCGCATCAAGGCCGAGTTACCGGTGCGCCGCCGCCTTCCAATATGCTTACAAGAATACGATAACCAATACGTGGTTATCGCGCGCGCCGGTAACGACATGAGTTTCGTGCTTTCCGATTGGAATGAAGGCATCGCCCGTTGGCGCTTCAATCTCCCCAGCGGCGATTGGTCCGGACCGCACGTTGCTAACACGGTATTCGATCGCACCTTGGTACGCGTGGGCGATACGGTGCACATGAAACACTTCTATCGCAAGCGAGTGGGACAAGGCTTTCAGTGGATCAAAATCGAACGCTTGCCCAAGCGCGTGCAGATCCATCATCGCGGTAGCGAGCAAAGCTTCGAATTGGATGTGCAATGGGACGGTCGCGCCACCGCGGAAAGCCAATGGAAAGTACCCGAGGGCGCAAAAACCGGCACCTATGAAGTGATTTTCGAGGACTCTTTGAACGAAGATGGCGCGAAGGCACAACGCTCAGCCGGCAGCTTCCGCGTAGCGGAGTTTCGCGTTCCTACGATGCGCGCATTGGTGCAACCGCCTGCACAGGCGCAGATCGATGTGGACAAAGTTCCCGTCACTGTACAACTCAGTTACCTGAGTGGAGGTGGCGCCAGCAACCAGACGGTCAAGCTGCGTGGCGTAGTGCAACCGCGCGCTGTGTACTTCCCCGATTACGAAGGATTTACGTTGGCGGCGGCGCGTGTGCGCGAGGGGATCGAGAAGCCCGTTGCATGGCGCTGGCGCAGTGGCGAATACGAGGCGGAGGCAGAAGGTGAGGAAGGAGCAAGGGAAGAAGAAGGGGGCGGCGCTCAAGCCGATTTCCACAGTGATGGGTCTGACGCCAACCGGCGCCGCACTCTGCGCCAGATAAGTGTGACTCTCGACGGTTCCGGTGCGGGCAAAGCCGAACTCTCCGGTGTGCAAAAAGCCGACACGCCGCAGGAGTTGCTGGCGGAAATGGAATATGCCGATGCCAACGGCGAGATCCTCACCGCCGCCACGCGGGTGCCGCTGTGGTCATCGAGTTTGGTGTTGGGCATCAAGCCTGACTCCTGGGCGGTGAGCAAGGACCATCTCAAGTTTCAAGTGCTGTCGCTCAACTTGGATGGCAAGCCTGCGCCGAATAGCGCGGTGCGCGTGGATCTGTTTCAGCGCCTGCATTACACTCATCGTAAGCGGCTGATAGGCGGCTTCTACGGTTACGAAAGTGGCGCGGAGGTAAAGCGTCTCAAGACCGTGTGCGAGGGTCGCACTGACGACAAAGGCCGCTTGTTTTGCGAGACGCAATCGCCGGTGGGAGGCGAAGTGATCCTGCAAGCCGAGGCCAAGGACGCGCAGGGCAGGGCCAGTGTGACGCAAACCTCCACTTGGGTGGCGGACAAAGCAGACTGGTGGTTCGATGCCTCCAACGACGATCGCATGGATGTGATCCCGGAGCGCAAACGCTACGAACCCGGCGAGAAGGCGGTGTTGCAAGTGCGTATGCCTTTTCGCGAAGCCAGCGCGCTCATCACGGTCGAACGCGAAGGCGTGATCGACGCCTTCGTGCGGCCGCTATCCGGTAAATCGCCCGTGGTACGTGTGCCCATCGCGGGGCATTACGCGCCCAATGTATTCGTGTCGGTGTTGGCGGTGCGCGGCCGCGTGGCCGGCGTGCAACCCACTGCTCTGGTGGATCTGGGTAAGCCCTCTTTCAAGATGGGTGTGGCCGAAGTGCAAGTGGGCTGGAAGGCGCACGAGATGAAAGTGTCGGTGGCCACCGAGCGCAAGGTCTACAAAGCGCGCGAGAGGGTCAATGTCGATGTCGAAGCCAAACGCGCGCTCGACGGCAAGCCCGTCAAGGGCGCGGAGGTCATACTGGTCGCCGTCGACGAGGGCCTGTTGGAACTGGCTCCCAACGAAAGCTGGAAGCTGCTGGAGGCCATGATGCAGCAGCGCGGCATCGAGGTGGATACGGCCACTGCCTCCATGCAAGTAGTGGGTAAGCGTCACTACGGTCGCAAAGCATTGCCGTCCGGCGGTGGAGGCGGGCGTCAGTCCAGTCGCGAGTTGTTCGACACCTTGCTGTTCTGGAAGGCGCGCCTGAAGCTCGATGAACAAGGCCACGCCAGCGCGGAAGTACCGCTCAACGATTCGTTGACCTCCTTCCGTATCGTGGCTATCGCGCATGCCGGAGCAGGGTTGTTTGGTAGCGGGCATACCACTGTGCGCTCCACGCAGGATTTGCAGTTGCTGTCCGGTTTGCCGCCTTTGGTGCGCGAGCAGGATCGCTTTCAGGCGCGCTTCACCGTGCGCAATGCGTCGGAGCAGGCCATGCAGACCCAAGTGTCGGCAAAATGGAGCGCTCGCGCAGAAAAGGAAGTCAGCGGCCAGCTCGATGCACTTTCCGTGAGCCTCGCGCCCGGGGAGGCGAAGGACGTGACATGGGATATAAAGGTACCGGTTGGTACGGACATGCTGCGCTGGGACGTGGCGGCGTCATCGGGTGAGCAGTCCGATCGGCTCAAGATCACGCAGAAGGTGATTCCAACGGTGGATGTTCGCACCTTTCAAGCCACCATCGCGCAACTGGA
>JANNFC010000386.1:0-10503 GCA_031379405.1 Betaproteobacteria bacterium
GCTGTTCGCAATCAATCGGCCGAACCACCATAGTGCGCGAATGCTGTCGACCTTTTCGGGGGTGATGAGCTTGCGTTGAGCGAGGGCCTGCGCGTGTGCGCGCCAGTCTTGCGTGGAGAGGCCCAGCAGATGGCCGCTCAAAGCATGCAAGCTAACGAGCGCAGATCGGCCGAAGCGCCCGTGTCGGTCGAAGCGCTCTGATTCGAGAAACGTCCGGCCTTCAGCTTGCAGGATGCGAGAGTCCGCCACCTGGATTCCGTCTACCTGGTTCAAGCGTTCCAGAGCAAGGTGCTCGCACACCAACAAGTCGGACCAACGTTGTGTGGCGGGGGAATCCACGCGCCCCGAGAATTTTACGATCACGTGGGGTGTGGAGGCTCCCGCGATTTCTCTCAACGCGGTGAATTTGGGAAACTCCCCTGCCGCGCTGCTGGTTGCGATGCCTTGCGCAACGACTTCATCCGCGTACTTTAGGTAAGCCGAGGCGACGAGCCTGTCCCTCAGCGGATCGCTTGGATGGGAAAGCTCGCCCTGGTACAGTCTGAGCGCAGCCTCGCCCAGGATCAAGTTGCCGGTCGAATCGGCGCCACGCCGGCTTAGCACCCAAACCACATCCTCATCGCTCCAGGTGCGAGGGTCGGACGGTACTTCCAGAGATGGATGCTCTCGCTTGGCAAACATGCGTCCCAGAAAACCTTGCGGCTGCATGTCATATAGGGGGTAGGGCAGCCCTCCCCACCAACCTTCGCTGGACGCTGCTTCCACAGGCCAACCCAGCACGGCAAAGTTGCAGAAACTGCCGGAGGGCTCGGCCAGCGTGAACGGTCCCGCATTGGATGCGCGTCCAGTGGCGTCGACCACATATAGGGGAATTTCGCCAACCCGTCCGCGAAGGGCTCGGCGCAGCGCATAGCGACGACGATTGCCAGCCCCCCACGAGAATGCCGCAAGGCCGAGTTCATCAATCAATCGCAGGGCGGTACGCGACGATACCTGCAAGGCGCTTGCGATCTGCGATGCGCTCAGTGGTCCGGTGCGAAGAATCGGTGCCATGGACTGTCGCGCGGAGGCGTTGCGGGGGCGCATGTTATGGCGCGGGTTATGTCTAGATTTATGGCTAATGAACAGTATTCTGATAATACCATAACTACTTAGTACATAACGGTTAAATACTCTTCATGTGGCATAAAGTGGAGAACTTATGGCTAGAAAGAGCAGGGGTCAAGAGCAGGGGTCAGGTCTTGAAATGACGTAGGAATTCTCGGAATCTTGACGCTATATCGGTTCGAGCAATAGGGGATTGGGGGGCTTCCACCTGCACGATCAGTGGTAATGCGCAGACCACCTTCATTCCCCATCCATTCCCATCCCCTTCACTTGAGCAAACGCAAATCGATTGCCATGCCCATATCAAGGTAGCCCAGCCGGTTTGGATGCAGGTTGTCCCCTTCGCCTCCGATCGTAGTGTTGTGTCTGTAAGGTATCTTCATGGAGCCTGTCGCAAGATCGGTGACGATTCGATCGAAGTCGGCGACCCCATCGAATAACCCCGAATCTCGGATGAACGCATTGAGGGCGTGGCGCTTCTGGTCCTGCTCGACAGAGCCGTGGGCCTTGATGGTGGCTCCCAATGCGGGCGTAAGCGTCGCACCGATCACGCGTACGCCAGGCAGACGTGCCCGCATTCGGGTCACGGATTCGCGCATGGCATCCTGCACAGCCTGCACGGATGCGTTGCCGTTGGTGCTGAAGTCGTTGATGCCTTCCAGCCAGATGATGCGCGCAACACCCGACAAGGAGAGTACGTCGCGCTCCAAGCGTATAGGCGCGGCGGGTCCGCCGGCATAGGGTTTAGCCGAAACATACTCGTTGGGTCCTGCGACCTGATTGCCACCGATGCCGGCGTTTACGACGGCTACTCGATTTCCGAATTGCGCATGCAGCCGATTGGCGAGCACATCGGGCCAGCGATCGTCGCCGTTAAGTGTTGACAGGGTGCCGTCTGTAATGGAATCGCCGAAGCACACAACGGCGTAAGCGTCCGTTGGCGCTTTCATGTCAAGGGCGTCGATGAAGTACCAGGATGTCGTGCTCAAAGGAAAGGCGGACTCCCATTCTTCGTGTCCTTGCGGTCCCGCACCTGGCAAGGTCACATAGGATGTCTGCAGTGCTTTGGCGTGCCACGTCATCGGGCCACTTTCGCCCCGCACATGGAAACTGATCGCGAGCTTCCGACCCAAGAGCAGGGGGTGGCCGGGATCGACGGCGAAGGGTAGCAAAACGGCATCACTCCACGCCCATTGGCCTGCCGGAATCGTCACGCCAGAAGTCCCACCAAAGGTGATGGGGCGATTGGTGCCGGCGACGACCGCCGAACTGCTGTGATGCAGTCCGATGTATAGGCCGTCGAAGCTTACATCGCGCGTGCCAAGTACGTTGGAGAGCCGCACGCGCGCTTCGCGTCCCCAGATCGTGGGCTTGACGATCATGCGGAAGGATTGATCGCGCGCGCCGATGTCGGAGAAGGGGAACGCCAGTTTCAAGTCGGGTTGCGCGGAGGGATTTCCGCTAGGGTAGGGACCTTGCACGGACGCGGCCCAACTGACTACCCATTTTTCGTCCGCGTCATTGGCATGGACGCCTTGTGTGAGTACCACAAGCAAGAGCAGCGCGAGAAATTCAAGCCATCCAGCGGTGAAGCCGCTGCGTACAGTCGCAATCATTGGTATTGACCCTGTTTTCAAAGCAATGATCATAGTTCAGGCACCCGTTGTGAGCAAGGTGCTTGCGATCTGCACTGACGGGTCCCGTGCGAAGAATCGCTACGAATCAAAGATCAAATCCGTCGTCTGAACTTCGAACAACTTTCGATACTGCCCACCGGGACGGGCGATCAACTGCGCGTGGGTGCCTTGCTCGGTGATGCGGCCGTGATCGAAAACCAGGATGCGGTCCAGGCGTTGCACGGTGGACAGGCGGTGAGCAATGACCAAGGTCGTGCGTTCTGCCGTCAGTTTGTCCAAAGCGTCTCGAATCAAAGTTTCCGAAATCGAATCGAGGCTGGAAGTAGCCTCATCGAGAATCAAGATAGGCGTCGCCGCCAAAATAGCGCGTGCGATCGCGACTCTTTGCCGTTCGCCACCGGAAAGTTTGATACCGCGCTCGCCTACCGGCGTGTCATAGCGCTGTGGCAACCGGTCGATGAACTCGTGCGCATGCGCCAACTGTGCGGACTTCTCGACCTGGTCGGACGAGGCATTGGGTTGGCCATAGGCGATATTCTCGGCAAGGGAGCGGTGAAACAATATCGCTTCTTGCGGCACCAGTCCAATGGCGCGTCGCAGACTCTCTAGCGTCACCT
Source organism: Betaproteobacteria bacterium (assembly GCA_031379405.1). GTDB lineage: Bacteria > Pseudomonadota > Gammaproteobacteria > Burkholderiales > SHXO01 > SHXO01. The sequence goes on from JANNFC010000386.1 coordinate 3,362, forward strand.
GGGAGATATCCTGCCCGTCGATAAGGATGCGCCCGCTTTCCAGGTTGTAGAGCCGTTGAATCAGCTTCACGAAGGTGCTTTTCCCACTGCCGGAGTGACCGACCAGTCCCACCCGTTCTCCCGACCGGATGCGTAAACTCAGATCCTTATAGAGTGGATCCGTCTGCCCGGCATAGCGAAAGCTCACGTTTTCGAATTCGATGGCGCCGCGGGTGACTCGCAATGCCGAGGCCCCTTCCCGATCGCCGACCTCCGAGCCCATGGCGCGAAACTCGATGACGTCGCTCATCTCATTGATGGCCTTCTGCAGATTGCGCACTTGTTGCCCGACGTCGCGCAGATAACCGTTGATGAGGAACTGCGTGGAGAGCAGATAGGTGATATCACCGGCGGAGGCGCGCCCGTTCATCCACAGCCACAGTCCGCATCCCAGTAACGCACCCTGCAATAGCCACAGGATGCCCGATTGCACCAGTCCGGTATCGAGGGAGCGATTCCACGCTACCAGCGAGCGAGCGCGCCACAAGTCGGCGATTCTCAAGAACTGATGTTGCTCGCGCTGTTCCGCGCCGAAGGCTTTGACGATGGCATTGGCGCCTATGGTGTCGGCGAGGTAGCCGCCAATGCGGGAATCCGATTCTTGTGCGCGTTGCGCCGCCGGCGCCACCCAGCCCACCGAAAGCCAGATGCTGACGAACAGGAAGATCACGATCCCTGCACCGACCACGAGCCCCAACACGGGCCAATGCCAGGCGAACAGGACTGTCACACCCAGCGCCACGATCATGGCCGGGATCAGACCGTACATCAACGTGTCGCCGAAGGTATCGAAAGCCCACATGCCGCGCGTGATTTTTCGCACCGTGGCGCCGGCAAAGGAGTTGGCGTGCCAGTCCGCGGAAAAGCGCTGCACGGTGGCGAAGCCGTCGCACACCACCTCGCGCAATACGTTCGCCGCCAGCCAGGTCCATAACCTGGAATTCAGATACCGGATGATCTGGAATGACGCGCTCAGTGCAAGCATCATCGCCAATGCGATGAACGCGGGTTTGGCGCCGTCGCTTGCGGTTTTGGAAACGGCTTCCACCATGCGCCCCGCCGCCAGCGGCACGGTCACATCAATTAGCGTGGAGCCGATGCGGGTGAAGAAGATCGTGCCGATGGCCCATGGCCAATGCCGCCAATAGGCCCAAGCAAAACGAAAAGCAGAGGAATAGAAAGTCCACAACATGCGAGCACAAGATTACCAGGGATGCGGCATTTCATAACACCGGGCGCAAGCGCGGTATGATCCCACCCGATACAGACTCTTCGATACAAACCAGTCACGGGAGGGAAGACATGATGCGGCGGCAGATGATTGCATTGCTATTGGGAATGCTAGCGCTCAGTGGGGCGGCTTCGGCGGAGAAAAAGTATAGCCCCGGCGCCTCGGATACCGAGATCAAGATCGGGCAAACCATGCCCTATAGCGGACCGATTTCGGCTTATGGCGCCATCGGCCGTGCGCAGGCGTCCTATTTCGACAAGGTCAACGCCGAGGGCGGTATCAACGGACGGATGATCAAATTCATCAGCCTGGACGATGGCTATAACCCCGCCAAAACCGTCGAGCACACGCGCCGGCTGGTGGAACAGGACGAAGTGCTGCTCATGTTCAATTCCGTGGGCACGGCCACCAACAAGTCCGTTCGCAAGTATCTCAATACCAAGCAAGTGCCGCAGCTTTTCCTGGCGGGCGGCGATTCCGGATGGAGTGACCCCCAGCAGTTTCCCTGGACCATCGGCTGGATGCCCAGTTACCGCACGGAGGCGAAGCTCTATGCCCAGCACATCCTCAAGCATCGCCCCAACGCCAAGATTGGCGTGCTCTATCTGAACGATGATTTCGGCAAGGACTATGTGGCTGGATTCAAGGAGGGCTTGGGCGACAAAGCCGCCAGCATGTTGGTACTCGCCGAACCCTACGAGATGTTCTACGCCACCGTGGATTCGCAGGTGATATCGTTGAAGGCGGCGGGTGTAGATACACTGTTCACTGCCACCGCGGGCAAGCACGCATCGCAGGCGCTTAGAAAGATTTGGGATATCGGATGGAAGCCGGCCATCTATACCGCCGTCCCCGCCGCTTCGCCACGCTCAGTGCTGGAACCGGCCGGCGCCCACCATGCGGTGGGAATGATTACGGCCTACTACGCAAAGGACCCGAACAGCTCACGCAACAAAGACGATCCTGTCATTAAGCAGTATTTCGAGTGGGCGAAAAAGTACTATCCCCTCGATGCCACCGATGGCATCGCGGCATACGGTTATCAGATGGCGCAGGTGCTGGAATATGTACTGAAGAAATGCGGCGACGATCTGACGCGCGAAAACATCATGCACGTAGCCACCAGCATGACCAACGTGGAATTTCCAATGTTGCTGCCCGGCATCAAGGTCACCACCTCGCCCACTGATTTCCGGCCGGTCGAACAGTTCGTAATGACGCGCTTCGATGGCAAGGAATGGATCCCTTTCACCGATATCATTACACCGTAGGGCGGAGTGCATCCGCGCTACGAACTACGCAACAACTCATTCCCCTCACCCAGCCCCGGATATCGAAGCTCCGTACGTGCATCCCTGAGGGTATCGACGATGGGTACATTGCCCGCGGGCATCGCATCGTTATCCGGAGCGACGACGCTTCGACTGAACACAGCGCGCTGCCCATAGTGTTCATCGCGTAAGGCCTCGCTGATATTACGCACCAGGTTGCAGCATGCGTCCTTGCCTTCGAAGCGTTTGAGCCATTCATCGGCCGAGCGCTGCCCGATGAGGGTGGCAACCGCGCGCTTGGTGGCCTCGGCGTCCTTGCTGTCGTCGCGCAATTCCTGCGGCAATTCGACCACCTCGCAGAACACCCTCCAGAAGCGGTCCTCCAACGGTGCTGCCGCCAGGAACTTGCCATCCGCGGTGCGGTACACCTGATAGCGCGGACTTCCCCCCGATAGCATCTCTTGCCCGGGTCGAGGCCACTTGCCGGTGGTGGCACCCATCCCCATGGACCAGAACATGAATGGGAACAAGCAATCGGTCATGGAAATGTCGAGGTAGCAACCCGCTCCGGTGTGCTCGCGCTGGCGCAGCGCCAGCAGGATATTCATTACTGCCGGGTAGGCGCCACCGGCGATGTCGGCGACGAGCGCGGAAGGGACTACCGGTGCGCCGTCGCTGCCGGCGGCGATAGCGAGCATGCCGGTGTCGGCCTGATAGTTCAGATCGTGCGCGGCAATGGACGCTTTCGGACCGCTCTGTCCGTAACCGGTGATAGAGCAATAGATGAGTTTGGGATTGATCGTCTTGAGCGCGGCGTAGCTCAGCCCTAAACGGTCCATCACCCCAGGGCGAAACTGCTCGACCAGCACGTCGGCGCTCTCCAGTAGCGGGCGCAGACGTTCCTTCGCAGCCGGTGATTTCAAGTCGATAGCGATGGAGCGTTTGCCTCGATTGAGCAGGGCGAAGGACGCGCTGGTGTCACCGAAGCGCGGTTCATACTGGCGCATGTCCTCGCCGTCGGCGCGCTCGATCTTGATGACCTCGGCGCCGGCTTCCACCAGCAGCAAGGTAGCCATCGGGCCGGGAAGGAGTGTGCTGAAGTCGAGGACGCGAATACCTGAGAGCGGGAGCATGTAAAGACCTGTCAACAATGCAAAGGGAGCCGATTCTAAGTGGAAAACACGGGCGTCGTTCTAAAGTCCTTCGGCGATGAGTCGAAAACCAACTACTGAGTCAACTCGTATTCCCCGCGCTCTTGGCGCGGGGGCAAACTTCGGGGGTTTCCAAAGGGGGCGAAGTGATTGGTACGTAGCCCCCTTTGGTCAAGGGCGGGGTCAATACCCCGCCCGCGAAGCCCCCTTTATTCCTCGCTGTCCGAGGCGTGTCGCGATGCAAATCACGGATGTCCATGCGCTCACACCGCAAGGCGATAGCGCACTCCCAACCATCACATCGGATGAGGTTTGGGGCGCACTGCGCGCGCGCCAACTGGTGCCGTATTTCCAACCCAAGATAGCGCTCAAGGGACTGGAGCTGATCGGAGTGGAAGCATTGATGCGCTGGACCAGTCCCCAGTTTGGTTTGGTTTGCGCTCGCAGCATTTTGCCCACCCTGCAAGATCAAGCCTTGGCTGAAGCAGTCACTATCAGCATCATCGAAATGTCGCTCACGCAATGCCGCCGTTGGCACGACGCGGGGCTGAACATTCAATTGTCCATCAATTTGCCTGCCGAGTTGTTGCGCTACACCGATGTCGTCATGCGGATGGAAGAACAGGCACGCAGTCGTGGTGTCGACCCGGCGCAAATCATCGTCGAAGTGCCGGAAGCGGCGTTCGCGGAAAGTATTCCGGACGCCCTCGACCGATTGGTGGAGGTGCGTGTGCGCGGCTTCGGCTTGGCAGTGGATGATTTCGGGACCGGACGCTGCAACCGCGAGCACTTAGAACGTATTCCAGCCAGCGAGATGAAGGTCGATCGCCGGATGCTGATGCGCGCAGTGCGTGACCCGGAAGCGCGTCGGCAACTTTCGAGTACTTTGAACATTGCCCACGAACTCAATCTCGATACAGTCATGGAAGGCATCGAGACCCGCGATGAATGGGATCTGGCGTCGGAGTTGGATTGCGATTTTGCCCAGGGTTTTTTCATCGCCTCTCCCATGCGTGGGGACGAGTTGCTCGAGTGGAGCAGCTGTTGGCAGATGGGTGTGGCGCATGCATAGATTACGGGAGGCTGCGCGCAGTCTGCCTTTGGCGCGCAAAATACTGCTCATCAACGGCGCTGTTGCGTTCGTGGCGTGGAGCCTGGCCGTCGGCCTCATTCTGCTGGATCAATATCGTGCGGCAAGTCAGGATTTGGCGTTGAGCGCGCAACACACGGTAGCGAGCGCTGCGCGGGAATTGGCGGCGCAGCCCGCTAGTGCCAAGTGGACACGTGCTCCCCTTGTGCTTGCCGGGGTCGGTTCCAAACCCAACGTGTTAGGCGTGGCGCTCTACGATGAACACGGCGCGCTGGTGACCCGCACAGGTGAGAGCTTGGCCATACCTCCGTCGTTTAGGGTCTCGGGCGATGACACAGCGCACGCCGGACCGAGCCTGATCGCAGCACACGAGTCAGTGGTACGCGACAAAGGCGACAGTGCAACGGTCGTGGTATGGATGGGAACGCAAGGTATTACTGCCAAGGTGGTGGGCGAGTCTTATCCGCTCATGGTGATGGCGGCGGCCGGATCTCTATGTGTGGTGCTTCTGGTTTGGCTGTTACTTCCCCTCACTGTGCGCCGCCTAGGCAGGCTTACCCAAGCTATTCGCGCGGTGACTCAGGAGCAGAACTACGCCATACGCGCCAATGTAAAAGGTCGGGACGAGATCGGTGAACTGGCTCTTGCCTTCAACACCATGCTCGATCAGATCCAATCGCGTGACGAGTCATTGCGCAATGAGTTGGCCGAACGCCAGCGCGCACAGAAACAAACCGCCTATCTGGCCAGTCACGATGCCGTGACAGGACTGCCTAACCGTCGCTTCTTCAGCGAGGCACTCGCCTTCGCGCAACAAAACCGCGAAGGGCGCGAGGGACAAGTGGCCGTGCTGCTGCTGGACATCGACAACTTCAAGATGGTCAATGATTCCTTGGGGCATCGCGCCGGCGACCAACTGTTGAGCGAAGCCGGCGTTCGCCTGCGTGGCCACGTTGGGACGCAGGATCTGGTGTGCCGCGTGGGAGGCGATGAGTTCGCAGTGATTCTGGACGCGGTCGCGAGCGAGGCGCGCGCCGAGGAAATCGGCAAGGACATGATTCTCGCATTGACCAGACCCATGCGCGTGGAGGGTTCGGAAGTGAGCTTACGGGCAAGCGTCGGCATCGCGCTGGCAGGCCCCAGCACGAGCGCCGAAGAACTCATGCGCAATGCCGATACCGCGATGCATCAGGCGAAATCGGCGGGCAAGGGATTGGTGCGCACTTTCAGGGCTTACATGAACGACCGTGTGCAGCATCGCTTGACGCTCGAGCAAGACTTGCGCAAGGCGGTCGAGAGCGATCAACTGATCCTGTACTACCAGCCACAGTTCGATGCGACCACCGGCAAGATCGTGGGCGCCGAAGCATTGATGCGTTGGAACCATCCGAAGTTCGGCGCCATCTCTCCCGTGCAGTTCATCCCCATAGCGGAGGAGAGCGGGCTCATCGTGTTGCTAGGGGCATGGGCCATGCTGCGCGCAAGTGCCGAGGCGAAGGCATGGCAAGAGCATGGTTTAGAGGGTGTCTCGGTTTCGGTCAACGTATCGGCGCGCCAGTTCATGGAGCCGAACTTCGTCGCGACGGTATCGAGTGCGCTTGCTCAATCGGGTCTCGACGGACGCCTGTTGGAATTGGAGCTGACGGAAAGTCTGCTAGTCGATCAACACGGCACCAGCCTGAAAAATCTTAACGCCCTTCGTGACCAAGGTATTGCATTAGCCATCGACGATTTCGGCACCGGCTACTCCTCCATGTCGTATCTGAAGCGCTTTCCCATGCAACGCTTAAAAATCGATCGCAGCTTCATTCAGAACATTCCCCACGAAACCGATGACATGGCCATTGCCGGTGCCATGATCGCGCTCGGGCACAAGCTCGGTATGGAGATCGTCGCGGAGGGCGTGGAGAACCGGGCGCAATACAACTTCCTGGTGGACCAAGCCTGCGATCGTATTCAAGGGTTTCTGTTTTCCAAGCCACTACCCTTGGAAGAAATGCTCTCCACGTACGGCTCTGTTCAGTCCATCGTTCCCGAGTACGAAGCCCAGCGACTATCGGCTTAGTATTGGCCCGGCAAGTCGTATCTGGGCTTCATCATCTACGATCTGTTCATGCGGCAGTTTGGTCATGGCATGGACTACGGGATCGAGACGCGAGCGGAACTGGTCGAGAAATCGCGCTCGCTCGCGCAGCGGCTGGGCTTTGAACGGATGCATTTTCTCAATCTCAGCGCCGCCGACTCGGTATCCTCACTCGGCGTGGAGGATGTGGATACGTCGTAACGTCCCGTCGGTTCGGAAAGTTGGAATGTTGAGGGCCACGAACGAGCCGTGTGCATCACTCGAAGGACTTCCACCT
>JANNFC010000405.1:0-12819 GCA_031379405.1 Betaproteobacteria bacterium
ATGCTATCGGCCGCCGCGTGGATCGACCAAGGCGATTCGCCCATCCAAGTGGGTGTGAATTGCCATGCATGGCCGGTGTTGACGGTGGTGGCGTTTAGGACGAGTGCGGGAACTTTGTGGGTGCGCAGCCAGTTGTGTTTACCCGGATGAAACGCCTTCGACCCCGTAAGTGTTGGGTTGTGATCCGCCGGATCGAAGGGAAGTTGGTGCATGTATAACGGGCCATTCCCGGGCACGAGCGGTCGGTAGAAGCGCCGCTCAAGTTCGGGGGCGACGCGTTCGGGGTCCATCACCCCTTTCTCCCCACGCAGCAATCGCCATAGGGCCGCAGCCTTTGACGGCTGGGCCTGCCCTCTAAGATTAGTGGCAACCGCAGTCCGAAAGTGTTCAATGACCGCACGCACGATCTCGATGTAGTCGCCGTGTTCCAGTGGCTGCGAATCCATCAGTCGGCTGCGAAGCGCCAGCCAGTAGCAGGCGCCGACGATGCTGCCTCCCGACACACATGAAAGGACTTCGACGTGGCGCAACACGTTGAGCTCGGCGAGGCGCGCGAGCACGCCAAGATGGTAGAAGGAGGCGCGGAAGCCTCCACCCGATAGTGCGAGCCCGACTTTTCCAACGATGACCGAACACACCGCGTCCCCGGCGGCCGGAAGGAGCGCTTCGAAGAAGGCTCTGATCTCAGGCACACTTAGCGGGCGCTCCTCTCGCATATGCGCGAGTTGAGCGAGTTGTCGAGCGGTGGTCTGAAGTTGCCACGGCGCCGGCTTATCCTTGGCATTCTTTACTACGTCCATAGCTTCGGCGTATCGCCCGAGACCAAGCAACGCCTCTGCGCGTGTGGCGGCATTCCACCAGGACTGCGTAACGGGAAGATCCGCGACAATGCGTTGGCGCAGTTCGCGTGCACGCTCGCGTCGAGCGCGTGGGTCATCGCCCGCTTGCGCTAACAAGTCTTCGAGGAATGCCGCGTTTATGTGCGGGTAGGCATCGTCACCGAAGGCGCCTTTGGCCCCACGCTGGTACAGTTCGGCGGCCCGCATCAGGTCCTTAATTTGCCCGAGATCGTCCCACTTGCGCCGATAGATTCCGCCGGCGATACCCAGGGTTTCCTGATCACCGTCGAGCGATGGGTCGTCCAGATCGAACTCTTCGGCCAACACCTCAATGGCTCGGTCGTGCCGCGTGCCGGCGCTTAGTTCGGAGTCCTTGCTGGTTAGCATCGCCTCCTGGCGGCAGAGGTTCGCGCGCACTTGACGGCTGGCTGTGGCACGATCGAGAAGACCACTCCCATCTCGCAGCTTCTCTAGAATCAGGCGGGCAAGCGCGATCTCGTTATCGTGCAGAAGCTCTCTCCAGAGCTGGTCGGCCTGCTCGAAGGTTAGCGCCTCACCGCCTAGGTAGGATCGACCTCGATCGTTCGCACTTGCCATGGTTGTTCCTTGCTTGGGTATTAGTAAGGTATAGGTAAGGTATACGTAAGGGTGCTCGCCGGCATCGGACTATATGCCAGGTGAATTGTCGCCGCTTGGGTGGCGGACGTCCAGGGAGAGGGAGCTGAGCGTGGCTACGCATTACACGGCCTACAAAGTTCATATGCGTTTATTGCATATACATATCAGAACTAATTCGTTGTGATTCTATGCGCCGTTGGTACGATGCCCTCCTTCCAAAGGATTGGCGGTGGCATGGACTGGCTTTTCACCCTGAGCGGGCTGCTCGTGGGGACCATAGTGGGGATAACGGGGGTTGGCGGTGGGTCGTTGATGACGCCTCTGCTGGTCATGCTGTTCGGCATCTCCCCTGCCGTGGCTGTCGGAACGGACTTGCTGTTCGCGGGCATTACCAAGGCTGGCGGATCGGTGGTGCACAACAAGCAAGGTGCAGTGCAGTGGAGAATTGCCTTGTTTCTGGCCCTTGGTAGTGTGCCCAGTGCCGCTCTCACCACCGTTGCCCTGAGGCATTTCGGGCACAACCAGGATAGCGTTTCCAACACCGTAAGATTCGGCTTGGGCGTGATGTTGTTGTTGAGTGCCATCTCGATCTTTTACCGGGATCGCCTGCATAAACTGGTTCTGCACGGCAGCGCCAATCGGTGGAACGTGTCGGAACTCACGCGGAATATTGCCACCATTGCGCTGGGCGCGAGCTTGGGGGGATTGGTAACACTGACTTCGGTGGGCGCTGGGGCGCTGGGCGCCGCCGCTTTGGCGATGCTCTATCCTCGAATGTCCACGCACCAGGTGGTGGGCACCGATATCGCCCACGCCGTACCCCTGACTTTGGTGGCGGGTGCGGGGCATATGGTGTTGGGCACGGTGAATTATTGGCTGCTTGCCAGTTTGCTGTTGGGCTCGTTGCCGGGTATCTGGATTGGTAGTCGGTTCTGCGGGAAGTTACCCGAGCGTCCAGTGCGGAATTGCCTCGCGCTGATTCTTCTCATCATTGGCGGAAAGTTAGTTTGGTAAAGACCTATGTACCAGTATGATTCCATAGATCAGCGCATTGTCGACGAAAGAGTCGCTCAGTTTCGCGATCAGACCAAGCGGTTTCTCAAGGGCAAATTGAGCGAGGATGAATTTAGAGCGTTGCGCTTGCGCAACGGTTTGTACATCCAGCGCCATGCTCCCATGCTGCGCGTGGCCATTCCTTACGGTTTGTTGTCCACCGAGCAGTTGCGCATGCTGGCCCATATCGCGCGCAAGTACGACCGCGATTACGGCCACTTCAGCACGCGCCAGAACATCCAGTACAACTGGCCCAAGCTGGAAGAGGTGCCCGATATCCTGGCCGATCTGGCCTCGGTGCAAATGCACGCCATTCAAACCAGTGGTAATTGCGTGCGCAACATCACTTCCGATCAGTTCGCCGGCATTGCCCCCGACGAGATCGTCGATCCCCTGGTGTGGGCGGAGGTGTTGCGTCAGTGGTCGACGTTCCATCCTGAGTTCAACTTCCTGCCGCGCAAATTCAAGATTGCCATCAGCGGATCGGCGCAAGATCGCGCCGCGACCATGGTGCACGACATCGGCGTCTACGCCGTACACAACGAACAAGGCGAAGTCGGCTTCAAGGTCATTGTTGGCGGCGGGTTGGGTCGCACGCCGATCGTCGGTCACGTCATCCGGGAATTTCTGCCATGGCCAGATTTCCTCACATACTTGGATGCCATATTGCGTGTGTACAACCGCTACGGTCGCCGTGACAATATGTACAAGGCGCGCATCAAGATCCTGGTGAAAGAGCGCACGCTCGCCAAATTCAAGGAGGAAGTCGAGGCCGAATGGGTCCATTTGAAGGGTGGCCCCGGCACGCTGGTCCAGGAGGAAATCGATCGTATCGATGCACGCTTCAAGCGTCCCGGCTACTTGTCACTGCATTCTCCCGATCGCGAGCTTGAAGCGCATCTGCGTGCCGACAAGGCCTTCGCGCGTTGGGTCGGCCGTAACGTGCACGCCCATCGCGTGGCCGGTTATAGTGCGGTCACCCTAACGCTGAAGAAGACGGGTGTGCCGCCCGGCGACGCCACCACCGATCAGATGTACGCCATCGCCGATCTGGCCGATCGCTTCAGCTTCAGCGAAGTTCGGGTCACACACGAGCAGAACCTCGTTTTCCCGCATGTGGAAGAGCGGCGCTTGTTTGAACTGTGGCAGTTGCTCAAGCCCTTGGGCGTTGCCACCCCAAACCTCGGTTTGATCAACAATATCATCAGTTGCCCGGGCGGGGATTTCTGCTCGCTAGCCAATGCCGCATCCATTCCCGTGGCGGAAGCGATCCAGACCCGCTTCGACGATCTGGACTATCAGCACGATATCGGAGAGCTTGACCTCAACATCTCGGGTTGCATGAACTCCTGCGGTCATCACCATGTGGGGCATATCGGCATACTCGGGGTGGATAAGAATGGCGAGGAGTGGTATCAGATTTCCATCGGCGGCCGTCAAGGTGTGAAGGCGGCCATCGGCAAGGTGATCGGGCCGTCCTTTGCACGGCAGGAAATTCCCGACGTGATCGAGCGCCTGATCAGCGTTTACCTCGATCGGCGCGAATCCGAAGACGAAGTATTCGTCGACGTCGTGCATCGCCTTGGACTAGAACCTTTCAAGAGCCGCGTGTATGAAAAAGTACATTAAGCAAAAGCAGTTGCTGGACGACACCTGGCACACCCTGGAAGTGCCGGCGGCGCAAACGAGCGCTGTCGTGCCCGGTACGGGCCGCTGGATTGTGTCACTGGCCGTGTGGAAGCAAAACCGAACCCAGTTGCTGGGGCGAGCGCAGGACATCGGCGTAGCGCTCGATCCGGTGGACGACCCTGCGGAGTTGGCCGAAGATGTTGCCGCGCTCCCGCTGATTGCGGTACGCTTCCCTAGCTTTACCGATGGGCGTGGATTCTCCACCGCGCGTTTGCTGCGTGAGCGCTATGGATTCAAAGGCGAGCTGCGCGCGGTGGGCGATATTTTTCGCGACCAGATCTTCTTCCTGTCGCGCTGCGGTTTCGACGCCTTCGTGTTGCGCGATGGCGAGGACGAACAAGGCGCCTTGGCCGCTCTCAATGAATTCAGCGAGGTCTATCAAGCAGCGAACGATCGCGGTCCGTTGTTCGACCGGCGCTTCGTCAAGGGGTAGAAAAGATGGCTTCGCAAGCGCGCATTGAAGCCGCCACGGTATTGCTACGCGATGCGGCAGCGCAACACGCGCCCGCCACCTTCGCTTGCAGCTTCGGCATCGAGGACATGGTGATCTTCGATTTGATTCATCGAGCCAATCTCGACATCGAGATCTTTACGCTCGACACGGGCCGGCTGCACGAGGAAACCTATGCCCTTATGCAGCGCGCCAAGGAGCACTATCCCCGGCCCCTTCGAATCATGTTTCCCCACGGCCCGGCCGTGGAGAAATTTGTGCAGGCGGAAGGCATCAACGCTTTTTATCAGAGCATCGAATTGCGCAAGAGTTGCTGCGGGATCCGCAAGGTCGAGCCGCTACGACGTGCGCTTCAAGGCAAGGAACTCTGGATCACGGGCTTGCGGCGCGAGCAGTCGGTGACGCGGGCGGAACTGGAACCTTTGGCCTTCGATGTTGCCAACGGATTGATGAAACTCAATCCACTATTGGATTGGACCGAAGCCGACGTGAATGGCTATATCAAGCGCTTCGACGTCCCCATCAACGCCTTGCACGAACGCGGATTTCCCAGTATCGGCTGTGCCCCGTGTACCCGGGCGATTGCTCCCGGCGAAGACGCGCGGGCGGGACGGTGGTGGTGGGAGCAGCCCGAATCCAAAGAGTGTGGCTTGCACATGGACCCCACGGGAAAGCTGGTGCGTAGCAAGCAGCCCGCGAACGCGGGATAGAAAATGAACGAATGCGTGGAAGAATGCATGGGAGAATGTGCGTGACTGTCGTAGCGGAGCGTTTCTTGGAAACCCGGAATATTGAATCTAGAGAATGGACCCAGCTCGATGCCCTGGAGGCCGAGTCTATCTTTATTTTGCGCGAGGTCGCGGCGGAATGCCGCAACGTGGCTTTGTTATTTTCTGGCGGCAAGGATTCGGCGGTGGTGTTACGGCTGGCCGAGAAAGCGTTCTTTCCCGAGCGCGTGCCGTTTACGCTGATGCACATCGACACCGAGCACAACTTTCCCGAAGTGATCGAGTTTCGTGATCGCGTGGTCAAAGAGCGCAACTTGAATCTGGTAGTGCGCTCAGTCGGTGACTCCATTCGCAAGGGTCGGGTTCGGCTACGTCATCCGGACGAGCCGCGTAACCCGCATCAGTCGGTGACCTTGCTGGATGCCATTGCCGAATTCGAGTTCGACGCCTGCATCGGCGGCGCGCGCCGCGACGAAGAAAAAGCTCGAGCTAAGGAACGAATGTTCTCTTTTCGCGATGAGTTCGGCCAGTGGGATCCGAAGAATCAGCGTCCCGAACTGTGGTCCATCTACAACGGCCGCGTGCATGCCGGTGAAAACGTGCGCGTGTTCCCCATCTCCAACTGGACCGAGTTGGACGTATGGCAATACATCCAACGAGAAGCGATCGCGCTACCGAGCATTTATTTCGCTCACAAACGTGCGGTGATCAAACGCAAGAGCGCTTTGGTGCCGGTGACCGACCTCACGCCGCCGCGCAACGGCGAGACCATTGAAGAGCGCATCGTGCGCTTCCGTACCGTAGGAGACATCACGTGCACCGCGCCGGTGGATTCCCACGCATCGAGCGTGGAAGAGATCGTGCGCGAAACCGAACTCACCACGCTGACCGAGCGCGGCGCAACGCGCTTGGACGATCAGACCAACGACGCTGCCATGGAATTGCGCAAGCGTGAGGGATATTTCTGATGGGTACCCACACTGGATTGTTGCGCTTCATCACGGCAGGCAGCGTGGACGATGGCAAGAGCACGCTGATCGGGCGCTTGCTTTACGACAGCAAGAGCTTGCTCTCTGATCAAGTCAGCGCGCTCGAAGCTTCGTCCCGTAAGCGGGGTAATCGTGAAATCGATCTTTCGTTGCTGACCGACGGCCTGCTGGCGGAACGGGAACAGGGTATCACCATCGATGTGGCCTATCGCTACTTTTCCACCGCCAAACGCAAGTTCATCATCGGTGATTCTCCCGGCCACGTGCAGTACACCCGTAACATGGTGACGGCGGCAAGCACGGCGGACGTGGCAATACTCTTGGTCGATGCCCGCGCCGGCCTGCAGCCGCAGACGCGGCGCCACGCATTCCTGGCGCGCTGGATCGGCATTCCGCGCATCGTCCTGGCGGTGAACAAGATGGATTTGGTGGACTGGTCGCGCGACCGATTCGAAACCATCGACGCCGAATTCCAGGCCTTCGCCAGCCAGCTCGGATTCAAGGACGTGCTGTCCTTGCCCTTGTCCGCCTTGCAGGGGGACATGATCGTAGAGCGTGGCGAAACGTTGGGATGGTATTTAGGGCCGACGCTACTGGAGTACCTGGAGAGCGTCCCGGCACGCCATGATGAAACCACCGAGTCGTTGCGCTTCCCGGTGCAGCGTGTGGTGCGTGCACGGCGCGACAATGTGCAGAAAGAGAGTTGGTTCACAGAGGACGAATTCCGCGGCTATCAGGGCACCGTAGCTTCTGGGCACCTGCGGGTGGGAGACACTATCGTTTCGCTGCCTTCGGGGGCAGAAGCCAAGATCGCAGAGATCGTAACGGCCGATGGACTACTTGCTCAGGCGCCAGCCGACCGGGCGGTTACCGTGCGGCTCGATCGCGAACTGGACGTGTCGCGTGGCGACCTGTTTGTTTCGGCCGAGGGCCAACCGAAAGTGGCGCAGGAGATCGAAGCCGACGTGTGCTGGTTCGATCGCGAACCGATCCTGATCTCGCAGCCTTACCTGATCAAGCAAGGCGTGAAAAGTGTGCGGGCGAAATTTGTCGGATTGGAGCATCGCATCGATGTGGAATCCCTCAAGACTATCCCCGGTCCACACACGCTGGAGATGAACGACATCGCGCGCGTTAAGCTCAAGACACAAAAGCCCATCGCGTTCGATTTGTACGAAGAAAATCGCGTCACCGGCGCTTTCGTCGTCATCGACGAGCGCACCAATCGCACGGTGGCCGCGGGCACTATCCGCTAAGCGTCGATGGCTGGAATGGTTTATCTAGTGGGCGCCGGACCTGGCGCCGCGGACTTGCTCACGCTGCGCGCCGCGCGCTTGCTAGCGAAAGCGGACATCGTGCTCTACGACGCCTTGGTGGATGTCGAGATGCTCGACCTGTGCCCGCAGGCGACGAAGATCTCCGTTGGCAAACGTTGCGGCGAGCGATCCACCGCGCAGCGATACATCAATAAGCAATTGATCGAGGCCGCTCAGCGCTACACTTGTGTGGTGCGACTCAAGGGCGGCGACCCGATGCTTTTCGGGCGTGCACGCGAGGAGATCGATGCGTTGGTCGCGCAAGGCATCGAAGTGAAAGTGATTCCCGGCGTCAGCGCGGCCTTCGGCGCGAGTGCTGATTTGATGCAGTCCCTTACGCAACGCGGCGTGAGTCGTAGCGTGCTATTCGTGACACCGCGAGTCGGACACGGCGAGACCGATCATCCGTGGGCCCACAGCGCGGCGGCGGCCGACACCATCGTGCTCTACATGGCAGGACAGCAAGCCGGCGCGATTGCGGACGCACTGATGGCGGCGGGGCTGCCTGCGACGCGTCCCGCGGTGATCGTGGAAAACGCCACCATGGCTGGCAAACGCATCATTCCGGCGCGGCTGCGTGACTTAGGGCATGCGTCATCTCATTTACAAGGGGGACCTGCGATGCTCTTCATTGGAGAGGTTTATGAAGAGCTGGTGGGGCGCGCGGAACGCTCTGTTTAGCGGTTGAAAAACGTTGGTAACCGAGAACTTTTAATGTCCACTGGATTAGTACTATTTGGCCACGGCGCGCGTGATCCGCGCTGGCGTGAGCCTTTTGATCGGCTGAAGCGCCTGGTAAGCGCGCGTCACCCAGGGCCGGTCTCACTGGCCTTTTTGGAGTTGATGGAGCCGGATCTGCTAGCAGCGGTAAAAGGATTGGCGGAGCGTGGCGCGACTCGCATCGTGGTGGTCCCGATGTTCCTGGGAACGGGCGGGCATATTCAACGCGATCTCCCGCTGTTGATCAATGCAGCGGCGGCGGCGGTCAATGTGCCCGTGAGCACCGTCATGCCCGCCGGTGAAGATACGGCTGTTCTCGACGCCCTTGCCGAATACTGTTTGATTAGTGTCACTCGGTCTATGAGTTAACTCGTATTCCCGGCGCTCTTGGCGCGGGGGCAAACTTCGGGGGTTTCCAAAGGGGGCGAAGTGATTTTCACGTAGCCCCCTTTGGTCAAGGGCGGGGTCAATACCCCGCCCGCGAAGTCCCCATTATTTAGTGACCGCGACTGGCACCGGCGCTCGGCTGCATGAGCTTGTCGCAATAGGCGATCGCCAGCGCTGAGAACAAAAACGCGATGTGAATGCCCGTCTGCGCAATAAGCGTCTTGTTGTCGTAGGCCGACGCATTGATAAAAGTCTTCAGCAAGTGAATGGACGAAATGCCAATGATCGCGGTGGCGAGCTTGACCTTCAACACCGATGCATTGACATGCGATAGCCATTCCGGTTGGTCCGGGTGTTGGTCCAAGTGCATGCGCGAGACGAAGGTTTCGTATCCGCCCACGATCACCATGATGAGCAGATTGGAGATCATCACCACGTCGATGAGTCCTAGCACTACCAGCATGATAGTGGTCTCATTGAGCTTGATGGGACGGGTGGTGCCCTCCACCGCGACCGCCGAAATGATGTGATCCAAGGCGGCTTGATTGCCCAGGACCGCGCCGATCAAATCCGATAATTCCACCCAAAAATGCCAGACATATACGACTTGCGCGAGGATCAACCCCAGGTAGAGCGGAAGCTGCAACCATCGGCTGGCGAAGATAAGAGTAGGGAGCGGGCGTAGCGCGTGGGCTTCGTTGGCGGAGGGGATTTTCATGTGTGGCTATTCGTTGTCGTGGATGAGCGGCACGGATTCTATCGAATCTCCGCGAGTGGTTTGACATGCAACAGACATGCTGTACGATAAACGTCTCCAGTGCGCCCCGGATACGCCCATGAGAGCCGCTACGGCAACCAGTTCGGTCAATACGTCTGAGCATTTCGTCGAGCAACAAGCCACCTTGCTGCGCTCGATGGCGCAGCGCATGTTGGAAGGTCCGCAACGGCTGCTTGAGCAGCAGGAAGCTCTCCTCGCGGTTATCAAGAGCCCGGACTTTCAGGGGGACAATCTGGAGGTCGCGTTTCAACTCCTAACCGAGACCGCAGCGCACCGCATGCGCGTATCAAGGGTTGGCATCTGGCGTTACAACGATACCCGCGACGCCATTCGCTGCCTCGACCTGTACGAATTGGGGAAGAGCCAGCATAGCTCGGGTGTGGTCCTGGGGGCGGATCGGTTTCCAAACTATTTCGACGCACTATCGGGTAGCGAAGCAATCTGTGCGGACGACGCGCGGAAGGATTTGCGCACGCACGAATTCCGGGATGTCTATCTTGATCCGCTCGGAATCAAGTCCATGATGGATATTCCGCTTATTCTCTTCGGCCGGCTCGAAGGCGTCCTATGCCACGAGCAGATTGGCGAACAGCGGCCCTGGCTACCCGAAGATCGCTTGTTCGCAATGGCGATCGCCAACTTGGCGGCACTCGCCATGGAGCGCTGCGAGCGCAATCGTGTCGCGCAACAGTTGCGCTTCGACGAGGCGCAACGCCGTACGTTAATCGAAGAGCGCCTGCGCCAATCGGAGGAGCGCTATCGATCCTTGGTGAACAACTTAAAGCTGGTTGTGTTTCAAACGGATACGGAGGGGGCATGGACTTTTCTGAACCCCGCCTGGGAGGATCTCACGGGATTTTCAGTGCAAGAGGGTTTGATGGCGAATCTGCAGGCTTTCGTACATCCCGAGGACCGGGTGCTTTGCGACAAGCTTTTCCGCGACCTCATTAAAACGGGAAAAGACTGCAATGCCGAATTGCGGATCGTCACTCGAACCGGTGAGGTGCGCTGGGTGGACGGTGCAGCGCGTCCCATCGCCGGCCCCGACGGACGCGTCACGGGAAGTTCCGGAACCTTTACCGACATTACCGAGCGCAAGGCTACGGATGCGCATATCCAGAAGCTTGCTTACCACGACATGCTCACGGGGTTGCCTAACCGCACCTTGCTGTTGGATCGCCTTGACCGGGCTTTGGTCGACGCCAAGCGCAACTGCAATAACGTGGCGGTGTTGTTTATAGATCTGGACAATTTCAAGGTGGTCAACGATACCCACGGGCATGACATCGGCGACTTGTTGTTGATGCAGTTGGGCGCTCGCTTGAAGGGATTGTTGCGCGAGGGCGACACGGTGGCGCGATTCGGAGGAGACGAGTTCTTGTTGGTGATTCCGAGTTTTCAGGTGACGGAAGATGTCATGGAGGTGGCCCATAAGACGATCCGGGCGCTGTCTGAGCCCTTCCTGGCGAACGCGCAGGCCTTGCAGATCACGGCGAGCGTAGGCATCAGCCTGTATCCCAAAGATGCGGGTGATAGAGACACGCTTCTCAAACATGCGGATATCGCGCTCTATCGGGCGAAGAGCGGTGGCCGCAACTCATTTCAATTTTTTGGCTAGGAGCCGAACCCTTCACGCCGGTCAAGGGCGAGTCTTTCAGCCATGCCGCGCCGCATCGCACATCTGGACATGGATGCCTTCTATGCATCGGTGGAATTGCTGCGCTACCCGCAGCTTCGCGGGCTACCGATCGTCATCGGTGGCCGGCGACGTACAGGGACGTCGTATCCTGATTCCGAGCAGAGTTTTTCCAGATTGCGCGACTATGTTGGCCGTGGTGTAGCCACCACTGCTACGTATGAGGCGCGAGCGCTAGGCGTGCATTCCGCCATGGGATTGATGAAAGCAGCGGCCCTGGCGCCGGACGCGATATTACTCCCGGCGGATTTCGAGGAGTACGGACGCTACTCCCGATGTTTCAAGGCGGCCGTAGCGCAAATCGCTACGCCTATCGAAGATCGCGGCATCGATGAGATTTACATCGATCTTACGGAGGTGCCGGGAGAGAGCTTCGAGTTGGCGCGGCGTATCAAGGATCATGTGCGCGCCGTGACGGGCCTGTCATGTTCCATCGGCATTTCTCCCAACAAGCTGTTGTCCAAGATTGCCTCCGAGTTGGACAAACCCGATGGCATCACGGTCCTCACGCATGCGGATCTTCCAGCCCGCATCTGGCCACTGACTGTACGCAAGATCAATGGTATTGGTCCGCGCGCAAACGGCAAGTTGGAGGCGCTCGCCATCCGCACCATTGGTGAGCTTGCTTGCGCCCCTCTTGAGATTCTGCGAACGCAGTTTGGCGTGCGCCAAGCGCGCTGGATGATCGATGCCGCTCACGGACGCGATGAACGCCCGGTGGTCACGTCGCGGGAACCGAAGACCATCAGCCGCGAGACGACCTTCGAACGCGACCTGGATGCCGTGCGGGATCGCTTCAAGCTTTCCGAAATTTTGCTGAACTTATGCGAGCGTTTGAGCGGTGATCTTCAACGGCGTGGTTACGCGAGCAAAACCATCGGTGTGAAGCTGCGCTTCGCGGACTTTCAAATCGCCACCCGAGACGCCACGCTCAGTCATCCCACGAGCGATGCGCAAAGCATCCGCGGCGCGGTGCGTGAATGTCTAAAACGCGTCTCGCTGAATCGTAAGCTGCGTTTGCTTGGCGTCAGGGTCGGATCCCTGGTGCGCGCCGGTGAAATCGACGCCAGAGCGTTGTCAGCGACAGCGCCTGAGAGTTTGCGCTTATTCGACTAGCCCGGTCCCTCGAACGACATCACGGTGTACACCTTGAAACCGCCTTGCTCCAATTTTCGTCGCCCATCGAGTTCTGGCAAGTCGATGACGAAACAGCACTCGATCACTTCGCCACCGGCGTCCTGTACTAGGCGACACGCCGCTTTCGCAGTTCCCCCAGTGGCGATTAGATCGTCCACCACCAAAACGTGATCGCCGGGACGAATGGCATCGATATGCAGCTCGATGCGATCCACGCCATCTTCCAAGTGGTAGTCGCGGCCGATGGTGTCATAGGGGAGTTTGCCCCGCTTGCGTTGCGGGACGAAGCCAGCGCTAAGGGACTGTCAGAAAATAAACTTTACACTTCAGTGGAGTCGTAGTAGTGTAAAGGTGAATGGAATTACAGTCTACACTTGGCACGAAGTACGAGGCGCTTTTCCAGCATCTGGATGAACGC
>JANNFC010000441.1:0-12929 GCA_031379405.1 Betaproteobacteria bacterium
GTATCCCGACCACTCACGCGCGCGACTGCAAGCGTGGGTGAAGGAAGGAAAGGTCCTAGTCGATGGCAAGAGGCTGGAAGCCAAGGCCAAAGTGTGGGGAGGCGAACGAGTTGCCCTTGAGGCCATCGTAGAGGCCAGCCAGAGCGCACCGGCCCAGGACATTGCGCTGGACATCGTGCACGAAGACGATGCCCTCATCGTCATCAACAAGCCGCCTGGTTTGGTCGTGCATCCCGGCAACGGCAACGTCAACGGTACCTTGATGAACGCGCTCTTATTTCACGCACCCGCATTGGCACACCTTCCTCGCGCGGGGATCGTGCATCGCCTGGATAAAGATACCAGCGGCCTGATGGTGATCGCCAAGACCGAAGGCAGTTACACACACTTGGTACGCCAGTTACAAGCGCGTACCGTGACGCGCATTTACCTCGCCATCGTGTTGGGGCGGTCCCCCGCACAAGGCAAGGTAGAGGCGGCCATCGGCCGTCATCCAACGCAACGCACAAAGATGGCGGTCACCGACAAAGGCCGCCCCGCCACCACGCATTTCAAAACCCTGAGGCAAGGCGCACAATGGAGCCTGGTGGAGTGCAGGCTCGAAACGGGTCGCACCCATCAGATTCGCGTACACCTATGCGAGCGTGGATTCCCGCTGATGGGCGATCCCACCTACGGCGATAAGACGAAGGAGGCGAAAGTGCCTGCGGCCGCGCGCGGCTTCCCGCGCCAAGCCCTACATGCCACGCGTTTGGGACTGATCCATCCGGAGAACGCAACGGCGGTGAGTTGGGAGCGTCCCGCCCCCGACGATTTCCAACTACTATTGAGCACCCTCGAACAAAGTGACGCTTCCGATTGATTGGATCGCGCCCACATGGGGCGCCGCGTCCGGGGTGCGCAGTTTCATAACAACCCGTGCCGGTGGTGTGAGCGGCGGCCCTTACGCGAGCATGAACTTGGGCTACCAAGTCAACGACGAGGCAAGCGCGGTGGATCGAAATCGGGTTGCGCTGCGGGCGCATGTTCCGGCGGCGCCACGCTGGCTGAAACAGGTGCATGGACCGAAGGCGATCGAAGCCTCCCAATGGCATCCCGAGATCGAGGCCGATGCGTGCTATACGCGCGAGCCCGGCGTCGTGTGCGCGGTGATGATTGCGGATTGCATGCCGGTGATGTTGTGCGACGCGGAAGGTAGTTGCGTTGCCGTGGCGCACGCGGGATGGCGCGGCTTGAGCAGCGGCGTACTAGAAAACACGCTGGCAGCGATGCGAGTGACGCCCTCCTGCGTGCGTGCCTACCTCGGCCCCGCCATTGGGCCCAGTGCTTTCGAAGTCGGTGACGACGTATACGAAGCATTCACCCGCAACCACTCGCACGCCGCCGCCGCCTTTCGCGCGCAGGCAGCCGGCAAATGGTTGTGCGATCTGTTCATGCTCGCGCGGCAACGCCTCGCGGGGTCCGGAGTAACACAGGTGTTCGGCGGCACGGATTGCACCTATTCCGATCCGGCACGCTTCTTCTCCCATCGTCGCGACCGCGTCAGCGGGCGCATGGCGGCGCTCATCTGGATCGAGGGATAGGCCCGCTAAACATGTCGACCTTAATTTGGATTGTTTGCACCACCGCCCTGGGCGGTATCTTGAGCGTAATGGGGGCCGCGCTCATTGCCAACAACCTCAATCCCGCGCGCGTGCCGATGCTGATCAGTTACGCGGTGGGTGCCTTATTGGGCGCGGTATTTCTGGAGATCCTGCCGCACGCCTTCGAAATGGCGGTATCGAAAGAGACTTTGTTCGCCACCATATTGGGCGGCATCCTGTTCTTCTTCATGCTGGAGAAGTTCGTCCTCTGGCGCCACCACCATGAATCCGAATGGGAGCATGAGCACACCCATCCGCATCCACATCAGGAGCACGCGCAACCGCGCAGCGCCATGATGATTACGGTGGGCGATACCATTCACAACTTCGTCGACGGCGTGCTGGTGGCCGCCTCATTTCTTGCCGATACCAATGTCGGTATCGCTGTGGCGATGGCCATCATCGCGCACGAAATTCCGCAGGAGTTGGGTGACTTTCTTATCCTGTTGCACTCCGGCATGAGCCGCTCGCGCGCATTGCTTTTGAATCTCGCTTCGAGCGCTGCCATGGTCATCGGTGGCATCTTGGGGTACTTCACGCTCGGTTGCATGCAAAACTTGGTGGGTCCCCTACTGGGTTTTGTGTCCGCGAGCATGTTGTACGTGGCGGTGGCGGATTTGATTCCGGGGTTGCACCGGCGTTTCGATCTGCGCGCGACCCTGCAGCAGATTGTTCTCATTTTGTTGGGAGTGCTGTCCGTCCCGTCGGTGCGCGCGCTCACCGGACACGGATAGTGGACGTTCCGCCCAACGCCGCGCTGGCGGCATTGATGCCGCATCTTGCCGATCTGCCGGCGCGACTGGGTGCGTTGCTTCCCCGCATAACGCGCGCGGCAAGCTCGCAAGCCCCCGCTCTCGCGGAACTCCAGCAACGTGTGCAAGCGCAACACGCCGCGATGTGGCAACGAGCGACGCACAACTCGCCCCCTGGCCCCGATCAAGCACGCGCTTCGAATCCATGGAGCGACATCCCCTACTTCAATCTGCTACGGCAGATGCATGCGCTCAGACAGCAGTGGATGACGCAGTTCGTGGACTTGCTCGAACTCGAAGCAAAGGATAAGACACGCCTGCGCTTTATCGTCCAGCAATGGACGGACGCGCTGGCGCCCGCCAATTTCGCCGCTACCAATCCGGAGGTCATTCGGAAAGCCCTTCGCACCCAAGGGCAGAGCCTGACAACGGGACAAGCCAATCTTCAGCGCGATATGGCGCGCGGACGCTTGCGCATGTGCGACGAGTCCGCCTTTGTAGTCGGCCGCAATCTGGCAACGACGGCGGGTGCCGTGGTGTTCGAGAATGATCTCATACAGCTTATTCAGTACGAGCCCCGCCGTGCCAAAGTCCATCGCACGCCCTTGCTCATGGTGCCGCCCTTTATCAACAAGTACTACATATTGGATTTGTCACCGGGCAACTCCTTCGTCCAATACGCGCTCGATGAAGGCTTTCAGGTCTTCATGATTTCATGGCGCAATATTGCGGGCGAACTGGGTCATTTGCGATGGGATGATTACGCCACGCTGGGCGTGCAGGCGGCCATCGACAACGCACTCAAGGTCGCTCGCGCAAAATCCCTGCATGCCCTGGGATTTTGTGTCGGCGGTACATTGCTGGCCTCTGCTTTGGCATCCTGCGTGGCGGCAGAGCGTGTTGCCAGCATGACGCTGCTGGCGTCGCTCCTGGATTTTCGGGATGCGGGAGACATTGGCGTATATATCGACGAAGCATACGTCGCGCGCACCGAATCGCTCTACGCCGATGGCGGCGTGGTACCGGGCGGGCAGTTGGCATCCGCCTTCGCCAGTCTGCGAGCGCGCGATCTCATCTGGAAGTTCGTGATCGAGAACTATCTCCTGGGCACCACACCGGCGCCTTTCGATTTGCTCTATTGGAACAGCGACAGCGCCAATCTTCCTGGACCTCTGTTCGCCTGGTATCTGCGCAACTGCTACCTAGAGAACAAACTCGAGCATCCGCAAGCACTTGCGATCAACGGCCAATCGGTCGAGATATCCAAGCTGACAATGCCGAGCTTCGTGCTGGGCACGGAACTCGATCACATCGTCCCCTGGCGTTCCGCGTTTGCCAGTTGCAGCCTGCTGGGCGGCGACGTCGAGTTCGTACTCGGCAGCAGTGGCCACATCGCCGGCGTGGTGAGTCCGCCCGGCGACACACGCCGAAACTACCGAATAGCGAACGGAAAATTCTCTAGTGCGAAGCATTGGTTCGAAGGCAGTCAGACAAGAACCGGGAGCTGGTGGCCATACTGGATCGAATGGCTGAAGGCCAAGAGTTCAGCGCAAAAAGCGGCCCCGAAAACCCTCGGGACGAGAACGCTTCCGAGCATCGAGCCGGCGCCCGGAAGATACGTATCGGAGCGCTAAGAAAAAGCCCCAAGAGTGGCATCACTCTTAGGGCTAACCATTTGTACCAGGAGTTCCCTATACAAAAGGGGAGGAGACGTAACGCTTGAGTGTCTTAGCTCTTCTTGACGCGGGCGTTCTTCACCATCTCGGCCGTTGCGCTGATTGCCGCATCGGTAAATTCATTGGTTTGCTTGACAGCCTGCTTGGTCGCTTCAACCATGGAATCGGTCCATGCGCTCGCGCCTTGGATGGCCGCGAAAGCGGCATCTTTAGAAGGCTGAGGCGCCGCGGTGGCAGCACCTTCAAGGGCTTGGGCTACGCCGTCCTTGATCTCGTCGGCCGCGGATTTGAACCACTTGGCGGCTTCGGCCTGAGATTCGGCAGCGATTTGTTGTACGTGGCGGGAATAGCCAATGGCGCGCTCGAACCCTACGTTGGCCGCGCCAGTACCAAAACTTGTGAACTCTTCCGCAGACTTAACGCGGGTAAGGGCCTGGGTTTGCTGCGCGGCTTCTGCCAGCAGGGCTTTGGAGGCTTCAATATTCAGCCGGCTCCATTTTTCGGCGCCGCTGAAGGCGACTTCCCATGCCCCTAGCACCGTGTGCAGACTACGCTTGTTCACTGCGGCAAACTGCTCGATCGCTTTTTGCATTGCTACCTCACTAGATTCGGTTGGAACTCAGATATTTAAGATGTCGTATGCGTGAATAATGTTGCACTGCACAAATAGAATGGTAAGGATGGCCAATGACACTGTCAAGCACTTTTTTGAGGATCAAGGATCCGTGCTCGGTGGATCGTGACCGGAGATCGCTCGGAATACTCTCCTGCCTCGCATCGCGCCCGTTCCCAGCGACGTGTTCCAGGCAGCCCAGTGTGCTATGCTTTTCCGCAGTGCAGTAATCTGCACGCCCAGGGCCGTCGAGCCGCTTTCAGTGCAATGCAACACCTAACAGGGCCGCAACCATGACGGACGCACTCAGACTGATCAAGAAATACCCCAACCGCCGGCTCTACGACACCGTCTCCAGCGCGTACATCACGCTCACGGACGTCAAGAAATTAGTCCTTGAGAATACAGCCTTCAAAGTCATGGATGCCAAGACTAATGAGGATCTGACGCGCAGCATCTTGCTGCAAATCATTCTCGAAGAGGAAAGCGCGGGCGCGCCGATGTTTTCCAGCGACTTCCTGGCGCAGATCATTCGCTTTTATGGAAACGCCATGCAAGGTATGATGGGCATGTTCCTGGAAAAGAACATCCATACCTTCCTCGAGGTGCAACGCAAGCTGCACGAACAATCTCTCGGCAAGTTCGGCGAGTCTCCCGTGCTGAACGCCGAGGCGTGGGGTCAGTTCGTCCAGATGCAAGGCCCGGCGATTCAAGGTCTCATGACCAATTACCTCGAGCGCAGTGCGCAAAGCTTCGTCGACATGCAGCAGCAATGGCAACGCCAGACGCAGAACCTTTTCAGCAGCTTTCCCTTCCCTGGATTCACCGGGTCCGATGGCTCCAAGCCAGACGGCTCCAAGGGCTAAAAAAAACGACTTTTCGTTCCGGTTCCTTTCGTCATGCCAAAGCGCCAACAAGCGCCGAAGGTCGGCTTTGTGTCTTTGGGATGCCCCAAGGCACTGGTCGACTCGGAGCGCATCCTTACCCAGTTGCGGGCTGAGGGCTATGCCATCAGTCCAAGCTACGACGGCGCCGACCTGGTCGTCGTAAACACCTGCGGTTTTATCGACGCCGCCGTCGAAGAATCCCTCGACGCCATTGGCGAAGCGCTGGACAGAAACGGCAAAGTCATCGTCACCGGCTGCCTGGGCGCCAAGGGCGACGTGGTGCGCAAGACGCATCCTAAAGTCCTCGCCGTCACCGGTCCGCACGCCACCGACGAAGTCATGCAGGCGGTGCACCAACACCTCCCACAACCGCACGATCCGTACACCAGCCTGATCCCGCCGCAGGGCATCAAGCTCACGCCACGGCACTACGCCTATCTCAAGATCTCCGAAGGCTGCAATCATCGCTGCACCTTCTGCATCATCCCGTCCTTGCGCGGCGACCTGGTTAGCCGGCCCATCGGGGAAGTGATGCAAGAAGGCGAGAATCTGGTGGCAGCGGGCGTCAAGGAACTGCTCGTCGTCTCGCAAGACACCAGTGCCTACGGCGTGGACATCAAGTACCGCACCGGATTCTGGAAGGGCGCGCCCCTCAAAACCCGCATGGCCGACCTTGCGCGTGCACTCGGCAAATTGGGCGCGTGGGTGCGCTTGCACTATGTTTACCCGTATCCTAGTGTGGACGACGTGATTCCGCTGATGGCAGAGAACAAATTGCTGCCCTATCTCGACGTACCCTTCCAACACGCCAGCCCGCGCATTCTCAAACTCATGAAGCGCCCCGCCAATGCGGAGAATACGCTGGAGCGCATTCGCCAGTGGCGCAAGATCTGCCCCGACATCACGCTACGCAGCACTTTCATCGCCGGCTTTCCGGGGGAGACCGAGGCTGAGTTCGCGGAGTTGCTGGCGTTTCTCGAAGAAGCGCAATTGGACCGCGTCGGCTGCTTTGCCTACTCCCCCGTGGCGGGCGCCACCGCCAACGAACTGCCGGATCCGGTTCCCGAAGAAATCAGAGAGGATAGACGCGCTCGCTTCATGGCGGTGCAGGCCAGCATCAGCGAGAAGCGGCTCCAGTCCAAAGTCGGCAAGACCCTGAAGGTCCTGGTCGATCACGTGGAAAAGGATGGCGCCATTGCCCGCTCCAGTGCGGATGCACCGGAGATCGACGGCGTCGTGCACGTCGCGCCATCGAAGGGACTCAAGGCGGGTGAATTCGCCAACGTTCGCATCGAGAGTGCAGACACCCACGATCTTTGGGGTGTCGTCACCCACTAGGCCTTCGATGAGTCGGGTCGAATCATTAAGAACCTGGGCCAAACGCCTCAAGCGCGACGCGCTGACACTCTGGTTCTGCGCCCGCCACCCCGACACGCCGCTGGCCGCAAAACTACTGGCAATGGCACTTGCGGCCTATGCCTTCAGCCCCATCGACCTCATCCCCGATTTCATCCCCGTGCTGGGTTTTCTGGATGAGGTGATCTTGCTCCCACTCGGAATCGCCCTTTGCATCAAGCTGGTTCCCAAGCTAGTGATGGACCAGTGCAGGCGCAGCGCTTCCGATTGGATGGCGCGTCAACACGCCAAACCGCGCAGCTACGTCGCCGCCGCAATGGTCATCGCGCTTTGGGGCTTAACATTGTGGGCGTGTTGGCTTTGGTTTGGCATGCTTTAACCAACACTGCACTTCAACCAGTAGGGCGGAAAAAGCGTAGCGCCTTCCGCCCTACGCAAAGGAAGAGGTAGTCTCACGACCATGACGTCCTGTGCAACGTGTTAATCCTGTCTAGAGAAAACTTTCCAGAGCCCAGATCTACTACTCGCCTTTGCTGATGACGTAGTTGGTCGCCGAGTGCGGGATGTGGCACACGAAGCAGTTCTTCATGTCTTTCACCACGCGCTGGTTGGGATCGCCGCCCTTGAACCCCTCGAAGCCCCAGCCGCCGGTCTCGGGGTACTTGGTGGCATTGCGCACCATGGTCGCGATTACTTTACGCTCTGCTTGTTTCGTCGTATTGTTCTCACCCTCTACGGTCTTGAAGCGATCCACCACAAAGGCGGCGCCGTCGGCATAGTTGCCGGATTTCAAGCCTTCGCGTGCGGCCGCGTTGGCGTAGACATGCTGAATGCCAATGTTCGATTCCGGGCTATGTCCCGGTAAATTCACGGTGGTGTGATGGTGATACCAAGTGCGATAGCCCTCGGGGAACGGAACTTGATCACCATCGGCCATGGCCGTGACGGATGCCAAGGCGCAGAGCCCGGCAACTAGCAGCAGTTTCTTCATAGAATCCTCCTCTTTGTTGATTTGAAGCACAGCAAGCCGGACCCATTTTCCGGACTACCCATGGGCAAGACAAGCAACCTATCATTGAATCACGAAATGCGCGAGATCGTGCTACGGATTATATTGAGCGGCGGACGCTTGCGTTGCAAAGAACGCCTCCACATCGGCAATCAAGCGGGTTCGGCGCATTCCGGGCAAGCTCTGCCACATGCGCCTTCCGTAAGGTTTAAGCACCAGGCGTGTATCGCAGATCATTAACACGCCGCGATCGGTTTCGTCTCGAATCAGGCGCCCGGCCCCCTGTTTGAGCGCGATGACCGCTTCGGGCACCTGGTACTCCATAAAGGCGTTGCGGCCCTGCTCGGTCAGGTGCTTCACCCGCGCGGCCACGACCGGGTCATCCGGCGGCGCGAAGGGAAGCCGGTCGATCATGACCACGGAGAGCGCCTCCCCGCGCACATCCACGCCTTCCCAGAAGGACTGGCTCGCTACCAGCACCGCGTTACCCAGCTTACGAAAACGCTCCAACAACTCGCTCTTGGAGCCCTGCCCTTGCAACAACAAGGGAAAGTCCCACCTGTTCTCGGTGAAGCGCTCGACCAATCGAGCGTGTACCTCCCGCATCGCGCGCAAGCTCGTAAACAACAGAAAAGCACGTCCACGGCTGGCCTGGATGACCGGCAACACCGCGTCTACGACGGCGCTGATGTAGTGCTCGGAGTTTGGATTCGGCATTTCGTTCGGCACGTACAACAGCCCTTGCGAGGGATAGTCGAAGGGACTGTCCCAGGTATGACACTTCGCTTCCTCCAATCCCAGCCCGGTTTGGTAGTGGGTGAAGTTGCCCTTCACCGACAAGGTGGCCGAGGTAAAAATCCACGCCCGTCGACGACCTTCCAGTTGGCGACGAAAAATGCCCGCCACCGACAGTGGTGTGCTGTGCAGTTGCAGACTTTGCGCGAACACCTCTCCCCAGCGCACCACTTCTTTGGATTGGGCCAGGCGCCAATCGTCGATCGCCGCGACCAGTTCGACCACGCGCACCAGACAGTTGCCCAATCCTTCGCTGCGCTCGGCCTGCTTTTCCAGTTGCGCCCGCAACGCTTCCAACGCCGCCGCCATGGCGCCTAACGCGTCCTTGAATGCGGCGTCCTCATCCAATTGCCTGGCGGTGCGGCGCCCGCAATCTCCAATCACCGACAGCCGCAAATCGCGCGCGGCTTTGTCAGCAGCGGCGACCGCCTTCGGCAGCGGAGCATAGTCCTTGGCGGCGGCCGCCGCTTCCATTTTGGCGTCGCGCGCGAGTTCGATAACCTGCGAGGTCGAAACGGTGGTTCCGAAAAATACGCTCGCCGTATCGCGCAATTGATGCGCCTCATCGAAAATCACCGTATTGCAGTTTGGCAGCAGTTCCGCCACGCCTTCGTCGCGCAACACCACATCGGCAAAAAACAGATGGTGATTCACCACCACCAGATCCGCCGCCAACGCGCGCTTGCGGGCTTCCATCACAAAGCAGTGCTTGTAGTGCGGGCAATCACCGCCCAGGCAGTTCTCGCGCGTGGAAGTCACTTGCTGCCAAACCGTCGCGTCCTCGGGAACATCCGTCAACTCGCCGCGATCGCCCGTTGTGCTATGGTCGGCAAAACGTCGGATGAGCTTGACGTAGTGCACATCGGCGCGATTGACGAAGCGCCCTTCCTCTTCCGCGCGCGCCAAGTAGTAGTGGCACACATAATTCGCTCGTCCCTTGAGAAGCGCCACGCTTACGCTCGCCTGTAGCGCCGCGCGCACCGTCGGTACATCGCGATTGAACAACTGATCCTGCAGGGTCTTGGTCCCGGTGGATAGAATCACCTTACCGCCCGCCAACAGGGCGGGCACCAGGTAGGCAAAGGTCTTCCCCGTGCCGGTACCCGCCTCGGCGATCAGCGTCTCGCTGTTCTCGATGGCGTGCAGCACGGCCTTCGCCATTTCCACCTGCTGCGCACGCAGTCGAAAACCGCCAATGGAGCGCGCAAGCGAACCTTTCTTAGAAAAAATAAAATCCAGATCGATCACAAAGGAAACTCATGGCCATTATCTTGCGGCAGGCTGTACTCCCACCGGACATCGAACAGGTGCGGCAACTTTTTCTCGAATACCAGAGGAGCTTGGGTATCGACCTGTGCTTTCAAGGCTTCCCGCAAGAGTTGGCGACCCTCCCCGGCAACTACGTACCGCCGCAAGGGCGACTATACCTCGCCTGGGAGGTGGGGGATGTAGTCGGATGTGTAGGACTTCGCCCATTGATCGCGCACGTGGCGGAGATGAAGCGACTTTACGTTGCCCCTGCCCACAGGGGCAGGCACATTGGGCGCGCACTGGCGCAGCGAGTGATTGGCGACGCCAAATTCATCGGCTATCACGAACTCGTTCTCGATACGCTCCCCGGCATGACCGAAGCGCAGGCGTTGTATGCGACTATGGGATTCACGGACACTGATCCCTACAGCGTCAATCCCGTCCCCGGCGTGCGTTACTTGAAACTCTGCCTAAGCCCGCGACACGGGAATCAAAACGTTTGAGATCGTGCCGCCCTCGCATTTCCGAATGACTCGCCCCAATTTACCCACGCCCCGTGTCAGCCTCGTACGCGCACTGTCGAAACTAGGTTACTGCTCACGCACCCAAGCCAGCACCCTGATCGCAGAGGGAGTCGTGCGCGTGGACGGCGCACCGTGCACCGATCCGGATCATCGCGTTGACCCCGCGCGCGCGAAAATTTCCGTGCGAGGCGAAACGCTTAGTAAGCAAGGGCACGTATACATCATACTCAACAAACCACGCGGCCTGGTCACCACCAGCGCGGATGAAAAACATCGAGAAACCGTGTTCTCCTGCTTCGCCGGCGCTGACCTGTCCCATATTTCTCCCGTTGGCCGGCTCGACAAAGCCAGCGAAGGGCTGCTGCTCTTCACTAACGATACGCAGTGGGCCAATGCTATGACGTCCCCCACATCTCATCTCGATAAGCTCTACCACGTGCAAATTAACGCTATCGCCGATGACTCGCTGCTGGATCGGCTACGCGCCGGATTAGCTGCCGAAGGCGGCGACAAACTCGCCATCAAACAAGTGAACGTACTGCGCCAGGGAATTAGAAACTGTTGGCTGGAAATTGCCTTGGATGAAGGCAAGAACCGCCAAATCCGCCGCCTCCTGGACGCTGTGGGCATTGAAGTGTTGCGCTTGGTACGCATCGCCATCGGCCCGCTGCGGCTGGGTGAGCTTAGCAAGGGACAATGGCGGTACTTGTCCGTTGAGGAGGTGGCACACGCCCGCGCGTCCGAGTCTCCCACCGGTCTACCCTTAGCAGACTTGGCGAATATTCCAAAGCAAAAGCGTTCTCGTCGACTTCGGCGCCGACGTGATCAAGGTCGAGCGCGAGGGTACGGGTGACGATCTGCGCAGCTGGCTGCGGATCTGATGGACCGCCCTTTTATATTGTGTCGGGAAATTCATGGGTTCCGTTTTATGCTGGCTATTTAAACACCATAATAGAGTGTTTTTAAACACCCCGAAGCTGCTATTTTGAACACCTTTAGAAGGCCTACAATACGTTAGCCCTCTTTCGCTCTGGGTTTCGAAGGGTATGACCGATGTTATACTCGCCTCATCAAGAACTCATTTTCTGCAATCGTATGAAAACTGCCGTCTCAATTCCTGATCGGGTCTTTCAATCCGCAGAGAAGTTGGCTGTTCGGCTAGGGGTTTCTCGAAGCGAGCTCTATTCAAGAGCTATTGCTAGCCTCGTTGAAGAACATCGAGAGGATTTCATCACCGAAAAACTTAATGAAGTCTACGGTCCCGGCTTAGAGAAGTCCGCACTTGAGGCAGAAGTGATTTCTCTCCAATGTCGATCGCTCGGCAGAGAAAAGTGGTGATGCGACGCGCAGAGATTTGGTGGGCGTCTCTACCCGATCCGATGGGTTCTGGCCCTGGCTTTCGGCGTCCTTATCTTATCGTCTCGGCCAACGCATTTAATGAAAGTCGCATAAACACAGTGATCGCAGTAGTGATTACATCCAACTTGCGGCTATCTGATGCTCCCGGTAATGTGCGCCTTCCTACTCGGGGCACGGGACTTTCCAAGCCCTCCGTGGCCAACGTCTCGCAAGTCATTACGATCGGTAAGTCATTTCTTACCGAACGAGTCGGTAGAGTCTCGCCCACCACGATGTCGGCAGTCGATGATGGACTCCGTCTCGCATTGGCGCTCTAGAACCAGAGGGAGCATCGGTGTGTCAGCAGCATAGTTCCTGTCGTCAAGCTAACTACCCATGCTTGGCAAACACACTTCCCAAGTTGAAGTTACCCACGTCTCAAAGCATGGCTTCTGTCTGCTGCTTGCCGATGAGGAACTGTTCTTGCCCTTCACCGATTTCCCGTGGTTTCGAGGCGTAACAATCGAGCAGCTATGCGCAGTCGAATGGCCCGCTGATAACCACCTCTACTGACCGTCGCTAGACATTGACTTGGCGGTTGAGTCCATACGCAACCCATCCGCTTTCCCATTGATCGCCTCGACGACCACGCTTAACACTGCGGTCAAGCGGAACTCGCCAAAAGCGACGCGCCCCTTACCTTAAACGTTAGACGCGCATGCACATCTACCAGTCAGTCGGGGCAGTTCTGGCAACAACCTTACGCGAGTACCTGTCTGCGTCAAAGTTGTCACTGGACTTCAAGAAGCCCGCAGATTGGGGCAATGAGTCTGGATTCCCGCTCGGGTTTGCAACTGCGTTGCTGCTGTTTTCGGTTGTGGACGCAATCGGTTCATACCATCGAGGCTCGAGAGCTACATTCCTCGTTGATGGTCGAGCAAAAAGAATAAAGAAGCCTGATCACCACTTCTTCGTGCTTAACTCGCCCAACTACTATGCTCAGACTCTCAGCCATGCCGACCTTCAGTCTCTCTATCGTGACTTTCGGTCCGTCCTTGCACACAACGCAAGCATTGGCGTCGGCA
>JANNFC010000228.1:0-16439 GCA_031379405.1 Betaproteobacteria bacterium
GTGATGACCACTTGCCGCCCCATGTACTGGAGATTCTTCTGAATACCGCGCTTTTGCGTACACAGCGTCAATACCGGGCCGACGTACTCGCCGGGTACCAGAATGGTCGCGGTGATGATCGGTTCACGCACCTCTTCCATCTTGGAGGGGTCCGGCAACTTGGACGGGTTTTCCACTTCCACCACGGTGCCATCGCGCATCATAAGCTGATAGACCACGGTGGGCGCCGTGGTAATCAGGTTCATGTCGTACTCGCGTTCCAGGCGTTCCTGCACGATTTCCAGATGCAGCAACCCTAGGAAGCCACAGCGGAAACCGAAGCCCAACGCGGTTGAATTCTCCGGCTCGTAGCGCAGGGAAGAGTCGTTGAGGTGGAGTTTCTCCAGTGCGTCGCGTAGAGCTTCGTACTCGTTGGACTCCACCGGGTAAAGTCCGGCGAAAACCTGCGGCTTGATCTCCTTAAAGCCTGGCAAAGCCTCCTTGGCACCACGCGTTACATGGGTGATGGTGTCGCCCACTTTGGCATCCTTGAGTTCCTTCACCCCCGCGATCACGAATCCCACTTCCCCCGCGGAGAGCAGGTCGCGGCTCACGGATTTCGGCGTAAATACCCCGACTTGCTCGCAGAAGTGGGTTGCCGTGGTGGACATGAAGAGAATCTTGTCACGCGGACGCAACACACCATCCACCATTCGGACCAGCATTACCACGCCGACGTAATTGTCGAACCAGGAGTCGATGATCAACGCCTTCAGGGGCGCATCCACCTTGCCGCGGGGAGCCGGCATGCGGTGAATCACCGCCTCGATGATATCCTCGACGCCCTCCCCAGTCTTGGCGCTGGCTAGAATCGCGTCCTGGGCCGGAATACCGATGATATCTTCGACCTCGGTGATCACGCGCGCTGGATCGGCGGACGGCAAGTCGATCTTGTTGAGCACCGGCACCACTTCCACGCCTTGCTCGATGGCCGTATAGCAATTCGCTACGGTCTGCGCTTCCACACCCTGGGATGCGTCCACCACCAGCAAGGCGCCCTCGCAGGCGGCCAAGGAACGCGACACTTCATAGGAGAAGTCCACGTGACCGGGGGTGTCGATCAGGTTGAGTTGATAAGTCTTGCCGTCGCGTGCGCGATAGGACAAGGCCGCGGTCTGGGCTTTGATGGTGATGCCACGCTCGCGCTCCAGATCCATGGAATCGAGGACTTGGGCTTCCATCTCACGGGCGGCCAGACCCCCGCAAATCTGAATGAAGCGGTCGGCAAGCGTGGATTTGCCGTGATCAATGTGGGCGATGATGGAAAAATTGCGGATATGATCCATCAGGATACAAACTCTGAGATGACTAGGGTGATCGGCACTTTGGGTTGAGGATTTGGAGCCAGCGCTGTGCGCACTGCGAAGGGTGGACCGCTCCGGGCATAAAAGAGGGCACCCGATGGTGCCCTTTGCGGGATGCTTAATCGCAGGATTTTATATGAGTTCCTGCCTGCCTACGACCGCTTTTCGGAGAAGTTTTGCTGAGAAGCACTGACTGAGAAGCGTCCGCCTCAGTTGGGAACAATGCGCAGCGGAACGTAGAGGGCGCCCTCTCCGCGTTTGACCAGCAATGGCACCGTTCTGGGTCCATCTTTGGGGCTAAGCGCCTGGTCCAGCTGTTCCGCCGAGCCGATGGTCTCGTTGTTCACCGACAGAATAACGTCACCGCGCCGGATGCCGGCCTTGGCCGCCGCGCCTTTGGCGTCCTCGACGAACACGCCTTCGGGGATATTGAGTTCCTTTCTTTGCTCCGCGCTCAGTTCGGTGACCATCAGACCGACTTTGTTGAGATTCTCCAGCGAGCTCTTCTTGCTGGGCGTGGGCGCGGCTTTCTTGATGCGATCATCGGGCATCTCCCCCACCACCAGCGTCAGGTCCTTTATGGCCCCTTTGCGCCATATCTGCGCGCTCGCCTTGGCGTTGGGTTTGGTCATGGCCACGATGCGCGGCAGGTCGGTGGACGAGCCAACGTCCTTGCCTTCAAACTTCAAAATCACATCGCTTGCCTGAATTCCCGCCTTGTCGGCCGGGCCGCCCTTTTCCACCGACGTCACCAATGCGCCGGCGGGCTTGGGCAGGCCAAAGGACTCCGCCAGTTCCTTGGTGACCTCCTGGATCACCACACCGATGCGGCCGCGGCTAACGCGACCGGCGGATTTGAGTTGCTGGGCAACATCCATCGCCACATCGATAGGAATGGCGAAGGAAATCCCCATGAACCCACCGGTGCGGCTGTAGATCATGGAGTTCACACCAATGACTTCTCCCTTCATGTTGAACAGCGGCCCGCCCGAATTGCCGGGGTTGATGGCGACGTCCGTTTGCAGAAAGGGCACCAGTGTCTCCTGCGGCATGGAGCGCCCCTTGGCGCTGATGATGCCCGCAGTGACGGTATTGTCGAACCCGTACGGCGATCCGATGGCCAACACCCACTCGCCCACCTTGAGCTTGTTCGGGTCCCCGATGTTTACCACCGGAAGGCTATTCGCCTCGATCTTCAGCAGCGCCACGTCCGAGCGCTTGTCCGCGCCGATTACCTTGGCTTTGAACTCCCGCTTGTCGGTCAAGCGCACGGTGATGTCATCGGCGGTTTCGACCACATGCGCATTGGTGAGGATGTAGCCGTCCATGCCCATGATGAAGCCCGAACCCAGCGAACGCGCCTCATATTCGCGTGGCTGGGACGGACCGAAGCGCCGGAAGAAATCGTAGAAAGGATCATCCTCCGATCCCGGTGGGGCGGCGCCTTGGGTGGCCTTCACCGTCTGGGTAGTGCTGATATTGACCACCGCAGCGCCGTGCTTTTCCACCAGTTCCGTGAAATCGGGTAGGTCGCGCGCTTGCGCCCCTACTCCGGAAGCCATTAGCGAGAACAGCCCGGTGGCGAAAACTCTCTTGATCATTGACATTCTCTGGATTGAATTTATTGAATGTATAAAGCGCGGGCTAACGCCCTTGAGGTGTGACGGAATTGCCGATTTGTAGAATGGTGGAAGGAGGTGCCTCCCCCACCACCGTAATCATTTGATCGAGCAGCGTCCGGAACAAGATATTGACCGCGCCATGCCGCTTCATGCCTTCCATGGGCCGACGCTTGAGAGACAGCGGTTCAATGAAAATCGACACTGAAGCCAGTCCGTCGGAAAACACCATATGAGTCACCGAGCCGCTGGTCCCTTCCCGAGTTCGCCGCATCTCCACGATCTTGCGGAAGCCGGCGGGGAAACTCTTCACGATCCAGCCCGTATTCGATTGCGCCGTATTGGCCGAGATACTATCGGTACGCCAACTTGGGCCGACATCGGCGCTGGGTCTAGTCATATCGCGCGTCACCGGCGCGCCGATCTCGAGTTGGGTAAAGGTGAATTGCTCCAACACCTCTTTGCGATCGTTTAGGCGCTTGGCCTTGAGCAGCAATCCGGTGGCGACATCGGCCCACAGCCTGTGCCCGTAACGAAAACCGTCCTTGGGCTCCAGCGATAGCAATTGCGTATCGTAGCCGGCGACCCGCTCCTGGCCGCCCAACTTGATCTCATAGAAATCGGTGATCTGCGACAGCTTCTCCGGAATCAGCGCAGGGAAATTGTGCCGCCCCGTCTGGCGCTCCTTGCGCAACACGCGATTGTCATGATCGTAGCAATAGATCTCATCATTCATGCGAATGATTTCGCGCTTCGGTCCGTCCAGCGTTTGCAGCTTTTCGTACTCGCCGGACTGGTCCACATAGTGGGAAATGCGCGAAGTCTCGACTTGCTGCCCAAACTGATAGACGAACGTGCCGGTGAAGTTAAGTTGACGCGCTGCTTTTGCGATCTTCTCCAGCCATGCCAACGGGTCCGTGCGTTCTGCTTCACCCGCCCAAACGACTGTGGAAAACAGTATCAGTAGGGAAGCCGTGGTCAGCGTAAGTCGCATCATGCCGAGGACCTGGTGAGCTTATTCTTTGGATGATTCCGCGGCCACCGCCCGGATATAGGGAAGCGAACCGTGCATGGTGGTGAACGCCGATACCGACTGATGCGCCAGCAGGTAATCCTCGACTTGGGCGTCCTGCGAAGCGATCGCGGCGGGATCTTGCGAAACCAGTTGGGTCTGTACCGCGGATTCGGTTGGAGGTGTCAACTTGACCGGTGCCGGACTCGTCGCCGCCATTTGTTGAGGGGCTTGCCCCAACGGAGCGTCTTGAAGAGCGACCCAGCCGACCACCGCGATCCCAGCCAGTCCCGCAGCCGCGGACATGGCGTAGCGCATCACGCGCCGAGGGGCCGTGAAGCGCGGGGCCATGATGGTGGGTTCGCGTTCCAGGCGTGCGCTCACGCCCTTCGCGATTCGTCCTGCCATCGCGCCCTCTTGGCGTATGGCATCGCCCACAAAATGGTACAGATCCCAATTCTCTCGAAGACTCGGCTCTTCCTTGAGTCGCTTCAGATGAACCGAAACTTCGCGAGAATCCAATTCACCATCCATCAGTTCGGAGATCTTCTCCATATCACCACCTTCTGTCTTTACCAACATCCAACAACGGTCTTAACTGTTCTGCAATCGACTCCCTGGCCCGGAAGATCCGCGACCGCACTGTCCCGATGGGACAGTTCATAGCCTCGGCGATCTCTTCGTAACTCAACCCTTCGATCTCACGTAATACGATGGCCGTGCGCAGCTCCGCGGGTAGCGCATCCATCGTTTTGTTCACGGTAGTGGCAATCTCTTTAGTGAGCAGTTCGCTCTCGGGCGTATTGACGTCGCGCAACAGTTCGCCATCCTCAAAACCTTCCGCCTCCTCACTGTCGAACTCTGTCGTGGTCGGCGCCCGCCGCCCCATCGACACCAGATAATTCTTGGCAGTATTAATGCCAATGCGATAGAGCCAAGTATAAAAGGCGCTATCACCGCGAAAGGACGGCAACGCACGGTAGGCCTTGATGAAGGCCTCTTGCGCCACGTCCTCCACTTCGGCCGTATCGCGAATGAAGCGCGACAACAGCCGAGCGAGCTTGCGCTGGTACTTGACGACAAGCAACTCGAAGGCATGTTTGTCCCCTCGTTGCGCGCGCTCGACCAGTAGTTGGTCAACTTCGCGATCACTCATTTCGCACTGATTTGTTTGCCCTGATTGTTTGCTTTAGGCCCAACAAAAAAGCGCGAACTAAGGAGTCAACGTCCGTGCAGAACATTCCAATAACTGACGTGCTATCGCACGAGAAGAACGAACTGAACGAGGTGAACGAGATCGCGCCGGGCTAGCTCAAGTATACCCGCCCGACTCGTCCGCCTGCCGACCATTGCACACAAGCCAAAGACAGCGGACCGGCGCACTAAGTTCATTGTTCAGGAAAATGGGGCCGTGCCCTCTGGGCCGGGCTCGGCACGCCGTGCATGATCGGCCCATCGCAGCCACACACGCAGCCGGCGAAAGGACTCGGCATCGACGCAATCGGGCAGCAATATGACGTGACGCGACAGTCTGCGTCCGTGCGGGCGCAGATTCAAGATGGTCAGATTGGGGTGCACAAAACTCGTCTCCAGTATCCGGCCCTTCACAACCGATCCATCACGCAGACCCACACTGAGCGCCCCATCCTGCTCGACACGGACAGACGTGGGGGCGCTGCCGAAGCGGCGCAGTCCGTGGCGGCCGAGACCAAAATACAGGCTGCATGCCGCGATCGGAAGGATCAGCGATCCGATCGCGTCCGGTTTGCTCCAAAACACGGCGGCCACAACCATCGTATGTGCCAGGACAAGACCTGTCGTCAGTCCTCGCGACCAGGCCAGCATCACCGTAATAGGCGCCGTGAAACTCACTCGTATAATTCCGCACGCAGTTTTGCCATATTCCGTTCCCTCATGAACACTCGCTGGACTGAATTTCTCGCCACTCAGATACAACGTCCCGCCACCTTCGCCACTGTGTCGGCGTTATATGCCACGCTTGCTCAGTATGGCATCCTGCGTTTGTGCGGAGCCGAGGCCGGTACCTTTCTGCATGCCCAGTTTACCTGCGACGTACTGGCACTGCCGCCCGATCGCTGGACCTGGGGTGCCTATTGTTCCGCCAAGGGCAGAGTCCTGGCCAACTTCATACTGTGGAAAGACAGGGAGGACATTCTCGTACTCCTGCCGCAAGTGTTGGTAGAACCGTTGCGTAAGCGCCTGCAAATGTTCGTACTGCGCTCCAAGGTTAGCATCCAGGACGACAGCAGCCAGTCGGTGATTCTTGGACTGCGTCCAGGCGATGACCCATCTGTCTTGGGAGCGCTCGGCAGCGACTCATCTGCCCTCCCTCCAGCCCTCATACGATGGGGCGAGACCTCGCTGCTCCACCTTACCGGCAAGCGTACTTTTCTGATCGCGCCCTGCGAACGAGCCCAGAAGCACTGGCAAGACCTGCAAGACACGACTCATCCAGGGCGCGCGCTTGACTGGGATCGCACCTGGATTACTCAGGGCGAACCCTGGATATTTCCGCCGACACAAGACGCATTCGTACCGCAAATGCTGAACCTTGAACGCCTCGGCGCCGTGAGCTTCACCAAGGGCTGCTACCCCGGACAGGAAATCGTGGCGCGCAGTCAGCACCTGGGCCAGGTCAAGCGTCGACTATATCGATTCAAGGTCATCACAACCGAGACTGTCGTGCCGGGCACCCCGCTTTACGCCGTGGACCGCGAGGATCAAAGCGCGGGGACCGTGGTGAATGCGGTCAAGACCGAAGTTGACACCAGCGAGATTCTCGCCGTTGTGCACACTGCCGCCCACAGCGCCGAACTGCATTGGCGCGATCCGAAGGGACCTTTGCTGGTACCCTGCCCGCTCCCCTACGAGGTGCCAGGGACTGTGAATGACTAGCAGCTACTACATTTATTACCGCGTCGACAGTCCTAGCGTTTCTCCTGCACGCGACGCCATTCAATCCATCGTTGCGCAGGTGCACCGGCACACCAACATCCGCGGACGCTGGCTGTGCAAGGTAGACGAACCGTTGCTGTGGATGGAAATCTACGAAGGCGTTGACGACGAGAAGGAATTCGAAGCCGCGCTGGAGCAAGCAATCATTGCCACCGCTTTCCAGCGCTTTCTGCAACCCGGCGCGACTCGCAGGATCGAGCGCTTCCACGCATGTGCCTAATCCTCTTCGCCTATCGCGCTCATCCGGACTATCCCCTGGTACTGGCAGCCAATCGCGATGAGTTCTATGACCGGCCCAGCGCGCCGGCGCAATTCTGGCCCCCGTCCGGGACTATTTTGGGAGGCCGTGATTTGTCTGCCGGGGGAACTTGGCTGGCAGTGAGCAAGGTTGGCAAGTTGGCCGCCGTCACTAACTTCCGTGATGCGAAGCGCGACCCCGCACCTCGATCGCGTGGGCATTTGGTTAGCGAGTATGTCGGCAGCGAGGCAAACGCCCAGACTCATCTGCGGGCATTGCACTCCATGCGGTCCGAATACGGCGGTTTCAATCTATTGCTGGTCGATGCCAAAGGAATGCATTACACCTCCAACAAGGCACACATCGAAGCCATTGTCCCTGTGGGCGTCCATGGGCTGAGCAATCACCTGCTCGATACAGCATGGCCTAAAGTCGAGACGGGAAAAGCGCAACTCACCGAGCTTTTGGGGCGCTCGCCAGAAAAATGGGGGGAGGGACTCTTCGCCCTGCTTGCCAAGCGCTCGCAAGCGCCCGATTACTTGCTTCCCCATACCGGCGTGGGCCCCGATTGGGAGAAAAAACTCTCCGCTGCCTTCATCCATTCGCCGGGTTACGGAACGCGCGCCTCGACGATTATCCTGTGGCGGCGTGATGGACGCCTGGACTTCATCGAGCGAGGCTTCGATGCGGAGGGACACTTATTGGAGGAACGTCGTTTCGTCATCGAAGGATTTGGCTCATAAAGCGATGAGCAATCCCCGCTTCCATGAACTCTTCGCCTTGCGCTTGAAAGCCATGCCGCTCATAGAACTCCACGACATAGGCCTGTGCATGCAAGCGCGCCACCGGATGCCCCGCCTGCTTGGCCAACTCCACTAGCAGCTTAAGCAGTGCGCTCGCCACACCCTGGCGTCGCCACGGCTTCAACACCGCCATGCGCCCGAGGTGGCCATCGGATAGCAATCTTCCGGTGCCGATGGGTTGTCCACTCGCCGTTTCCGCGATGACGTGTACGCAGCGCGCATCCTCCTCGTCCCATTCCAATTCCAGCGGAATATTCTGCTCGACCACGAAGACCGCTTCGCGCACGGCACGCAATGCAGATCTGTCGTGGTCCCAGTCGGCGATTCGAATACGGAATGGAGACGTCATGGCAGCCGATTATAATTTCAGTCTCTCGATTCCCTCCCTAACCTTTTTGCTTTCCCCTTGCTAAATCGCTGGAACGACTCTCACGCCGCCCGCTGCATCGGCGATCTCGCGCTGCGCGCCTATAGTTCACGCCTGCTCGGCGCCGACCCGGCGCTGGTCCTGCACGGGGGCGGCAATACGTCGGTCAAGCTACAAGACGGTGCCGAACAAACCCTCTGGGTCAAAGGCAGCGGATCCGATCTCGCCCAAGTCACAGATAAAGACTTCACGCCATTGGCCCTCGATCCGGTGCGAGCGCTGCTGCGCAATGGCGAATTGAACAACGATCAGATGATGGCCGCGCTAGCGCCTTGTGTGCGCGAAGCGGGCCGACCGAAGCCGTCCATCGAAACCCTTCTGCACGCGGCATTGCCATTTCGTTTTGTCGAACACACCCATGCCGATGCCGTCCTGGCCGTCACCAACACGCACAACGGCGAAGCCATCGCCGCACGCATTTTCGGCGACCTCGCTCCGCTGGTACCCTTTCGTCACTCCGGATTCGATCTCGCCAAGGCCAGCTTCGAAGTGTTTCAGCGCGAGCATACCGCTCGGACCATCGGGCTCATTCTTCTGCAGCACGGTGTATTTGCCTTCGGCAACACGGCGAGAGAGGCATACGAGAATATGCTCAAGCTCGTCGGTCTTGCAGAAGACTATTTGCGCGGGTGCAATGCGTGGACATTGCCAAACGCTCCCTCCACCGGCAAATGGACAACGCATGAAATCGCCACTCTGCGCGCGCAGATCTCACGCGCGGCAGGTTTTCCGTTGTTGGCTCGTGTGCATGACGATGCCCACACCGTAGCCTTCGCACGCCACCTCCACCTCGCTGAGGTACTGCAGGAAGGCCCCGCCACACCCCAGCACGCCGTATTCATCAAACGCCTTCCAATGATCGGCCGCGATGTGTCGGGCTACGCCGAGGCCTATCGCGTCTATGTGCACGGCAGAGCGGACGCACCCGATCCGGCGCCGCGCGTGGTACTGGACGAGGTATTCGGTGCCCTGGTGCTTGGATTCGGCCCCGATTATTTGCAGATAACCGACGACATCTTTCGCCATGGGCGGGAGATCATGACCCGCGCCAGTGCGCATGACCGTTATCGCGGACTTCCCGCGGAAGCCATCCTCGACGCGGAGATCCACTACGGCGGATTCGAACGACGTCTGCTGGAAAAAGGCGAGGATAAAGACCGGCTGCGAGGTTTGTGTATCGCGTTTGCGGTGGACGATGTGGCGTTCGGCGAATCTCTACGAAGCGCTTTGAGTAGTCGTGGCGCTGCCGTGTTAAACCTCCAAAGTGAGGCGTCCGTGGAACAGTTGGTCGCGCAATATGGCGGCTTGGATGCATTCATCGCCTCACCCTCCCAGCAGCGGCGAATCGACGCCTACGTCTCGCTCCTGGAGTGCGCGCCACTCGGCGGCAAACTGCTTTGGCTCTCGGACGCCGCACCTCCGATCACGACCGGCATTCAAAGTATCGCCGTGCGATCCGACCTCGCTCAAATTCTGAACACCCTGACCGTTTGATCAAAATGACCACCGATGCCGTACGCTGGCGCGATAACGCCCTCGAGTTACTAGACCAACGCGCACTTCCCAATCGTGTCGCATATCTGCGCTACACCGCAGCCGCCGAAGTCGCGCAGGCCATCCGGGATCTGGTGGTGCGTGGCGCGCCCGCCATCGGTTGTGCCGCCGCCTACGGAATGGCCTTGGCGGGTGCGGCATGTCGCGCCGCTCCCAGCGACGCCGACAATATTTTGTGGGAGGCGCATGACGCGCTCGCCCGCAGCCGCCCCACCGCAGTCAATCTATTCTGGGCCTTGGATCGGCAGCGAAAAGTGTGGGAGCAACCCTCGCACGCGTCGAGCCTGGCCACGGCACTGCTCAACGAAGCACATGCGATCCTGCGCGAGGATCTCGCTATGAACCGAGCCATGGGCGCGCACGGCGCCCTACTGATTCCAGACGGAGCAAGGGTGCTGACCCATTGCAACGCCGGGGCGCTCGCCACCGCCGGTCACGGTACAGCCTTAGGGGTCATTCGCTCAGCCATTGAAGCGGGCAAGCGACTCACGGTCACCTCTTGCGAGACACGCCCGGTGCTACAGGGCGCGCGCTTAACGGTGTGGGAACTAATGCAAGACGACATTCCGGTCACACTTATCCCGGACAACGCCGCCGCCTATCTGATGAGCCGAGGAGAAATCGATCTGGTCATCGTCGGCGCCGATCGCATCGCATTAAATGGCGATACCGCCAACAAGATCGGCACCTATATGCACGCGGTGTGCGCCGCGCGCCACGCCATTCCCTTCTACGTGGCGGCCCCCTACTCCAGCATCGACCCGAAACTCAAAGACGGCACCGGCATCCCCATCGAGGAGCGCGCTGCAAAAGAGGTGACCGGCTATGGTAGCGAGCGTTGGGCGCCAGAAGGCGTCAAGGTGCGTAACCCTGCCTTCGACGTGACGCCCGCCGAACTCATCACTGCGATCATCACCGAGCGGGGAATCGTTCGGCCGCCATTCGAGACAATCCTCGGGAGTTGGTTTCCCTACTGACCACTCAGACCGTCGC
Source organism: Betaproteobacteria bacterium (assembly GCA_031379405.1). Classification (GTDB taxonomy): domain Bacteria; phylum Pseudomonadota; class Gammaproteobacteria; order Burkholderiales; family SHXO01; genus SHXO01. The sequence continues at coordinate 10,966 of JANNFC010000228.1, forward strand.
CCCGCCGCCCACTTCGATCACCGCACCGTTGATATAACTCGCTTCATCGGATGCGAGGAAAGCGTAGGTATTGGCGATCTCTTCCGGCTTGGCCAGGCGTCCCAGTGGCACCCGGGCCCGCATGGCTTCGAGCACCTTTTCGGGTATGGAGCCGATGATGCTGGTCTCCACGAATCCAGGGCAAACCGCGTTGGCGCGAATACCTTTGCGGCCGAGTTCTCTCGCCCAAGTCTTGGCCATGCCGATGACACCGAATTTGCTGGCGGCGTAGTTGGTCTGGCCAAAATTTCCGTACAAACCCACCACCGACGAGGCATTGAGAATCACGCCCGAGCCTTGCTGGGTCATGATGTGCACCACAGCCTTGGTGCAGTTGTACGTACCCTTGAGATTCACATCGATGACACGGTCGAACTGCTGGTCCGACATCTTTGTCAGTTGCGCGTCTTGCACGATGCCGGCGTTGTTCACCAGTACGTCCACCCGGCCGAAGCGCTGCATCACCCCGTCGACCATCGCCTGAATGGTAATGGGTTGCGTGACATCGACGACGAAGCCCATGGCTTCGCCACCGGCCTGGCCGACCCGCTGCACCACTTCATCGACGCAAGTGCGATCCAAATCACAGACCACCACTTTGGCGCCTTCGGCGGCAAACTTAACTGCTGTGGCCTGGCCGATACCGCGTCCACCACCAGTGATGATGCAAACTTTCCCTTTTAGCCTCATGTTCTTCGCTCCAGCGCGCTCAAAACCCCGAACTTTAACGAATCGCGCTGCGCTGCACAATAAGTAGCTCGCTATTCTGCTGAAACCGACCCTCGACGGCTGGCAAAGAAGCCCCGTAACAATGCCACCGATTCGTCGGCCAGCACGCCGCCGATGACGCGAGCGTGATGCTTGAGCTTGGCTTCCGAGAATAGATCCACGGCACTCCCGCAAGCGCCGGTCTTGGGGTCCGAAGCACCAAAAACAACCCGCTCGATACGGGAATGCATGATGGCCCCGGCGCACATGACACAGGGTTCCAAGGTGACATAGAGGGTTGCGCCGGGCAGCCGGTAGTTCTGTGCTGTAACGGCTGCCGCGCGCAACGCCATAATTTCGGCGTGACCTGTGGGATCGTGCTTGCCGATGGGCTGGTTGAAGCCCTCGCCCAACACGATTCCGTCCCGGACCACTAAGGCACCCACTGGCACTTCGTCCAATTCAGCGCCTTTCGCCGCAAATGTGAGCGCCCGCCGCATGTAATGCCGGTCCACTTCCGCGTTGTCCAAGGCGTGCGTCATATCTCCATCTCGTTACGATGCCAATAGTAGTGCGATAGTAGTGCGATAGTAGTGCGCTACCGAACGCGCCAGATCCAAGTCTAGAGCATTGTCCAAATTGCTGATATTGCGCTTTAAACCATGCGAGTCCGGCACCGAGGCTCGGTGTCAAGAACCGGTACTTCCGGCTTAATCTGGCTCGGGCGCCGTGCGTGCCACAACGTTCACCATCGATGAAACGCGTGCGACGCGCCCGTCCACCACACGCAAGGTCACCGATATTTCGTGCTCTCCCAGCGAGAGACGGGCAGTGGTTTGTGCGCCGGTTCCAATTTCCCCGTCGCGATCGGAATGCCACTTGATGGACTCCTCGGATGCCGGCTCGGAGTCCATCGAGAGGGCCTGCATGCGCAGATCAACCTCTGTACCCCATTGCAGCCACGCGCCCTCTCGTGGAGATAAGAGCACCAACTCTGGCATCCCTCCTTGCACCGCAAACGGTTCGCTCTCGACCCACGTTGTTCGACCGCCCACGGTGGCGGCGATCTGCACACGGCCCTCCTTGGCATTGGGCAGCGACCGCAGTGGGATGCGAATCTCTGGTTGGGTCAAATCGGCGGCGACGAACTGCCACGCGCGCTGCTCATCGCGCGCAAAGCGAACCAGATATCGCAGATTACGCGCGTCGGCATGATCGGACTTCCAGCGCGCGACGATCTCCTCCTTGCTCACCTTGATAGTGGGTGGGCTGAGCTCCGCCGGTTTGTCGGCGATGTCGAGGAACGCGAGATCCTTCCCATCCAGACGCACCACGATTTGACTGGCGTCGTCATGCCATGGCAGCGCCAAGGCAAACAGGAAATCGGGGCGCGGGGTACCGGTGTGTTGTTCGGCAATAGGGACGATGGCGTTGCGCTCTAGCACTTTGCCGTCGCGATTGAGAAGCACGAGCTGGTAAGGTGAGCCTTCCAGTTCGGCGAAGCGAATGCGCTTCGTTTGTACGAAGGCTGGGTAGAGCGCGACACCGCCTTCGAGCACGGCGCCGCGCACCAGGAGGACTTCGCTCGCCGGAACTTCGATGTCCAGATCGAGATCGATCAACTCGCCTTGGTGGCGGTGTTCGTGCGCATCGTGAGATTCGCTGAAATCCGCCCGCCGATCATGCGCATGCTCCGGTGCGGTGCGCGCGCTGGCATGCGTTGCAGGACGAGGCGAGGGTCCGGGGCTTGGCGTGGAGGGCGATGGCGTGGCACGCACCCCCGTGAGCTTCTGGTAAATGAACGGAGACACCCAGTCCGTACTGCCGGCGTAACCCATGAAATCGGTGGATTCCCCTGGAAGGCTCGGCAGAAAAGAGCGCGGCTGATAGGCACGCAACACCGGTGGCATGCCCATCAGATCATCGATCTCCAATCCGAATTCGCCGATGCTGCCCATCGGATTGCCCAACTCGTAGTCCGGCCAGCCGCTTTCAGTGGGCGGTGGCGCGACGCCATCGGGTACGTGGAAAAGTCCCAGGCCATGTCCTACCTCCTGGGCCAGGGTACCGACCCGCGTCCCTGATCCGAGCGCGGGCGGCGCGGCCGGCGCGGATACGCCCGAGGCGGCCACACCCAGCGCACAGGTGCCCAGGCGGGTGATGACTATGGGCACCAAAGGTCCGAGAAGAAGTCCCCCGAGCGCGCCACCGCTGATCCAGGCCACGCCCATCGCGCCCATCGGTGAGCCGCACCCACCGACCGGCAAAGTGGGGCCTCCGGGGGCAATGCGCGCGGTATCGAGCAGCGCAACCCAGACGCGATCTTCCATTCCGAGAGTAAAGAATGCGCGTGTGGCAAGCTCGATCAGAATCTCGTTGAAACCCTTGCCGCAACTGATGCCGGGCGCGGCCAGGTTGCCGGCGTAGTTCCACGGATTGGCGCCGCCTGGCGCGAGCACAACGCTTAGCAGTCCGCGTCGCGAAGGCAGTACTCTTTGCAGTTGATCGGTTTCGGCCACGATTTGAAAAGCATTGGGCGGCGGGATCAGCGCACCCGTTCCTGGGTCCGAAAAACTGACGGGAAGCACGGCCAGGCGTAGTGGAAATCCGGCGTTGTTAAAAATCAACCGCTGTTGGCGCGTGTTGTTGCCGGTGCTGGTTTCTGGTTGGCCAGGGGGCAACTTGACGGCGGCGCGTACGGAGATTTCAGCGGCCGCGGTCCATGTGGGTGGGAGCAGAAACAAGAATGTGCTATCTGGGGGCAGCATGCGGCGCGCAGCCACCAAGCCGGCCGCAGCGGCGCGTCGTTCGGCGACGATTCGCACACCCGGGCTGGGTATAAAGCTGGCGTTGAGCGGATCCAGCGGTGACCCCGGCAAGGCATTGCCTTGGGCGTCGAAACCGAAGAGTTGACCGCTGACCCCACTTACTTTCCCGCGATCGAAACCCGAACGTTGACCCGAATCCACGAACACGCGCGCCACCGTCGGTTTGAGGGCGATGAGCGGCACCGAATTGTCCGGCTGCCATTGCTTCGAATTCATCATGTGAATGCTGGAATCGAAGAACTGTGTCGCTTGGATGGCCTCAATGCCGTAGATCTTGAGATCTGGGTGACTGCGCATCCGGACAGTAATGCGCGCAGTGATGGGCGCATTGGCCGGCGTGCAGCTGTTCCAGGCGCGTAACTCGTAGTCGCGATCCCATGTAAACGAGCCGCTCACGGCCAGGAACAAGAATGTCCCCGTGGTAGGACTCAACGGCCCGTAAACATCGGGCTGCTCGTTCGGTCCCGAAGGATCTGAAATTGACACAATCGCGATCGACGCGGCATTGGCGACATCCCAATCCAGCAGCAGGTCCATGGCCGGCGCAATTTCAACATCGGTCTTGCCATTGCCGGCGAAGCGAAGAATTCTAGGTTTTCCACCGGTGAATTTGTTCGCGCCATTGGGCAGACACGGTGGGCATTCCAGCAGCGGATGTCGGCCGAGTTGCTCGATGCGACCGGCGGCATTGAAGGCGGGCATGCCGATACAGCGCACCATCTCGCCAGCCAAGGTGCTGGCGGCCTCCGCGAGACTGCCACCGGCGGACGCGTTGGCTTGTACGAATCCGACGCAACCCACGCCCACCGAGGCGCTGGTCTCCACCATGATGAGGCTGTCCGACCAAGAAATAACGCGCACCGCGACGCAACCCCCGCCAAGGCGAGGAAACCACACCGATACGTCCGCCAGTTGCTTCGCGCCGAATCCAGCGCCATGGATCGCCACAATGTCGCCACCACAGCCGTGATTGGGCGACAAGGATGTGATCCCGGTTGCCCAACTGGTGGCGCGACTGCCCGCAAGGGCACCGCCCCACTCGTTGACGGCGTGGCTCAAACCCAGCTCGCAGCTTCGCCTGTCCAGCTGTTCGGCAAGATCGAGCAAGTCCTTCGGAATGTGGAAGGTCGTCCCGAGATCCGGGATGGGCTTGCCCAACAGTACGTCGCGAATCAAGTTGCTGTGGGGGTCAGCGCTCAACACCACTTGAATGAGTGCTGCAAGATGACGGTCGATGGGTTGCTTGGCCTGACTCAGTGCCAGCCCGCCCAACAGCAGCAACTCGGCGGCTTCCGCGCGCAGGCTTTCCAAGTGCGCGCCCTCCGCCCCAATGACAGGGTAGCCAACATCGAGTCGCCCGTCGCCCGAGAATACCGGGTGCTCTTCGAGCACTGTAAGAAAAGCTTGCGCATCAGCGGTACGGACTAGGAAGCCACCGCCGGCGGCGTCGATTATCGGGCCGGCGCCCGCGTTTATGCGCAGGCTCGCGAGCCGCTCGCCGGTCGACGCGAAGCCCTCTGATTGCACGCGAGCGTGCAGATCGAGGGTGGCCGGAGCGCGCCGAATGGTCGTCTCCAGGACTTTTGCGAACAGCAGCTCATTGCTTAGACCCATGCTATAACTCCAAGACAAACCAATTTGGTGGTGTTCAAAAGACCACAGCCCGTGCCCTGGCCAACGTTAGCACACAAGTTATGGCTGGCAGAAAAATGGGCATCGAGGAAGAATCTAATGTCGAACACTTCGCCCACGAGGTCAACGCCGTCATGGCCGAGAGGAGGTCGGTAACGGTCTAGTAGCTAGTATGTACCAGAGTATGTACCATGTCTTGCATTAACGTAGGATTATTTGCTCGGCCCAGCATCGATGATGTGTAGCATGATAGGGCGTGACTTGTAG
>JANNFC010000515.1:0-2088 GCA_031379405.1 Betaproteobacteria bacterium
GCCGATCAGATCGTCATCGGACCCGTCACACGACGGCTCGTCGGTCAGGTTTTCGAATTGGTCGATCTGCGGTCACATGCACTCAAGGGAATCACGGAACCCGTACCGGCCTGGCATGTCCTTCATGCCAAGATCGCCAAAGATCGCTTCCAAGCCCAGCGCGGCGGCACGGCGTTGACCGAGTACGTCGGAAGAGAAGAAGAAATAGCGCTGTTGTCCCGCAGTTGGCGACAAACCCTCGAAGGCGAGGGTCAGGTCGTGCTGTTGTGCGGTGAGCCCGGCATCGGCAAGAGTCGAATCACGCAAGAGCTGATCTCGCGAATTTCCACCGGACCGAACATTGTGCTGACCTTCCAGTGCTCGCCCTATCACACGAACTCCGCCTTCTACCCGGTGATCGCGCACTTCGAACAGATCGCTGGATTTCATCGCGAGGACAGCGGCGAAGCGAAGCTCGACAAACTGGAAGCCGCCATGCAAGCCATGGGCGGCGTGCCGCCGCTGGCGCGGCCGCTGTTTGCATCCCTGCTGTCGCTTCCGGTCGAGCGCTATCCATCGTTGCAGTTCTCGCCCCAGCGCGAGAAGGAGGAACTCATCAAGGCGCGAGTCGAGCAGTTGGCGGCGATCTCCGCGCAAAAACCCGTGCTGGTTCTGGTGGAGGATGCGCATTGGATCGACCCTTCGACCTTGGACGTGCTGACCTTCGCGGTGCAAACATTGCAATCCGAGCGCGTGATGTTGCTCATTACCCACAGGCCGGAATTCGATCCACCCTGGAAGGGCCGCCCGCACGTCACGTTGCTCACGCTCAATCGCTTGGCGCGGCGACAGACCGCACAAATAGTGGAGCGTGTGACCGGGGGAATATCACTACCTTCGGAATTGTTGGACATGATCCTGGCGAAAACCGAGGGCATTCCGCTGTTCACCGAAGAGCTCACCAAAGCCGTGATCGAGTCCGGCATTGTCGTCCGGAAAAACGGGGCTTATGCGCTAGTGCGTTCTCTGGATGAACTTGTCATTCCGTCTACCCTGCAAGACAGCTTGCTGGCACGCCTCGATCGCCTGACCGCCGTCAAGGAGGTCACTCAAATCGCCGCCTGCATTGGTCGCGAGTTTTCCTACGAAATGCTAGCGGCGGTTGCAAATCGAGGCGAGGCAGAACTGACTCGGGCATTGGACACGCTGGTCGGAGCGGAGTTGTTGTTTCGGATGGGCTCGACGTCATCGTACATTTTCAAGCACGCCTTGGTGCAGGAAGCGGCTTACCAGTCGTTACTCATCAGTCGACGGCAAGACGTGCATGGCCGTATCGCATCGGTTGTCGAAGAGACGTTTCCAAATATCGCGGCCAACTCCCCGGAAATCCTAGCGCTTCACCATACCCGTGCGGATCAAGGTGCGCGCGCAATTCCTCACTGGATCGAAGCTGGTCAACGCGCCTTGGCTCGAATGGCCGCGCCCGAAGCTGTTCGCTTATTGACATCCGCGTTGGATACCAATGCCACCTTGCCGGCGTCCAAGGAGCGGGATCTACGCGAAGTGGATATCCGCCAAATGCTCGGGTCCGCGCATTTGTACACGGGCGGATGGCACTCGAGCAAGATTGAAGAGACGCTCGAACCGGCCCGTGTACTGGCAACTCGGGTGGCGGACCCGAGCCGTCGCATTGCTGTCCTGGGATACCTGTTCCTCAGCCACACAATGCGATTGCACTACTCGAAGGCAATACCCCTCGTGCAGGAAATACATGACTTGGCGCAGGACAGCCAGGATCTGGCGGACCGCACTCAAGCCTGGAGCGCCGCTGGCAACATGTCTTGCTGGACGGGAGAATTCACTCGCTCCAAAGATGCAAGGGAGAAAGTTCTAGCCCTTTACGACGATGAGCAACTCAGTGGATTCGCGCGATCCAGAGGGTGGGATCCGAAGTCCAATTCGCTCACATGGGGCGGCTTCTCACTATGGGTGCTTGGTTACCCAGACCAAGCGAGGGCTTCGTGCGCAGCGGGGATCCACCACGCAAGGCGAGTGAATCACGGTTGGAATCTGGCCTGGTCACTGCACATGGGCACCATCGCGCATCTG
>JANNFC010000233.1:0-1826 GCA_031379405.1 Betaproteobacteria bacterium
TGTCCGGTCGTGGCGAAATGGGCACGGGTGTAGGGATCGGCGCGAATGTTGTTATAGAACGTGATGTTATTATCGGTAACGATACGATCATCTATCCAGGAACCTATATCGGTGAACGATCTCGTATCGGTGAAAAGTGTCTTTTCTATCCGAATGTGGTACTGCGAGCCACTTACGGGATCAGTCTAAATTCGCCTATGTTCAACCACTGCTGTCCAAATTAGCGGCTAACTGAGCGGTTGGACAAGGAGAGTGCCGGCCAGTGAGAGGCTGAGCTCCTGATAGGGTTGGATTGGGATCCCGACCAGGACCAATCTCAATCTCAGGAGACTCAACCTTGTACAAAGTATGCAGCATTTTCTCGCAGGTGTTGAAGCTGTTTTCGCGCAGCGATTTCGAGAAGGCGGTGAAGGAGCACCAAGCCGAGCGTCATGCGCGAGGCTTCACCAGTTGGGGCCAGTTCATGGCGATGCTGTTTTGCCAGTTGGGACGGGCGCATTCGTTGCGCGAGATTTGCGGCGGACTGGCGTGCTGCGAGGGGCAGTTGAAGCATCTGGGCGTACCGGTGGCGCCGAAGAAATCGACGCTGGCCTACGCCAATGAGCATCGGCCGTGGCAGTTGTACCAGACGGTGTTCGAGCAGACGCTAGGCAAATGCCAAGCGCTGGTGGCGAGCCAGGGCGGGAAGAAGAAGTTCCGCTTCAAGAACAAGCTGATGAGCTTGGATGGCAGCATCATCGATCTATCGGTGAGCATGTTCGACTGGGCGAAGTTCCGGCGGACCAAGGGCGCCATCAAACTGCACCTGCTACTGGACCACGACGGCTACTTGCCGTCGTTCGCGGTGGTGACCGAAGGCAAGACCAGCGAGATCAAGGTGGCGCGCACGCTGCGGTTCGAGCCGGGCACAATCCTGGCCATCGACCGTGGCTACATCGACTACGAGTGGTTTCGGGAGCTGACCCAGGCGGAAGTGTATTTCGTGACGCGGATGAAGGAGAAGGCGGTCTACGAAGTGAAGGAAGAATTGCAGGTTCCGCAAAACAGCAACGTGGTCAGCGACCGGTTCATCAGCTTTCCCCGGCTGGCGCGTGCCGGCGAGGAAGCGGTGCTGTTCCGGCGGGTGGAGATCTGGGACGCCGACAAACAGGAGTCCATCGTCCTCCTGTCGAATCTGCTGGCCTTCGGCGCGACGACCATCGCGGCCATCTACAAGGACCGCTGGAAAGTAGAGTTGTTTTTTAAGGCGCTCAAGCAAACCGCGAAAATCAAGACGTTCGTGGGGACCAGCGCCAATGCGGTGCGGACCCAGGTGTGGACGGCGCTGATCGCGATGCTGGTGCTGAAGTACCTGCAGTTGAAATCCAAGTTCGCTTGGTCATTGTCGAATCTGGCGGCTCTGTTGCGGCAGCAACTGTTCTTCTATCGCGATCTGTGGGCATGGCTGGACGATCCATATCGGGCCCCGCCGGCGCTGGCGGGTGTCCACGATAACCCGCAACAGCTTGAGATCACTTGGTAGGGGAAATTGGACAGCAGGAAAAACGCAAGACAGGCCCGGGCCCTTGATTCCAGAGGTAACTGCCTATTCTGAAGTCGTAATTCGGACAGCAGCCTAACCAACGCGCGGAGCGGGTTACTCCGACGCCGGCCGGAGCGCGAAATTGTGCCCGGACTCAGAATTGCGCTGCGCCTGAGGTTTTAGCGTGAACCGACCGGTGGAATTGCTAATTGGGACAAGAGTGATCCGGATACATTTCGAGGAACTTTCGAATCCTCGGGTTGGTACGATCAAGCTCGATATCCTCAACGGGTATAAGCTCAAG
>JANNFC010000546.1:0-2881 GCA_031379405.1 Betaproteobacteria bacterium
GACGAGGCAGCAATATCGAACTGCAAATGAATCGCAGATGAGACTTTGTTCACATTCTGCCCACCAGCACCTTGCGACCGCATCGCATGGATGTCGATCTCAGTATCAGGGATAGTGACGTGGTGAAAGATATGCAGCATCAAGGTTACTTACTTATAGGATCTGGTCGCTTTGCACCACCGACATACTTGATATGCAATCTACTTCCGAAATCAAAGTCTAATTTTTGGAATCGATCTATTACATGATCAATAGATAAACCAGGTGATAGATAATTTGTAAAATGGAGATGCGGGCCATTCATCCAATGATTGTTATCTTGCTCGATGTCTTTTAGATCGAGATAAAACAGATGCCATTTCTGGCTTCCGACAAAGAGGTGCCCTACACGATACTTTCTCTCTTTGAATATTTGGCTCACCTTCTTTAGGTGTTTTAAGGCTTTGCCTTTTAATTCACCAACACCATTTTCGGATAGAGCCTTTTTCTCTTCCTCGCTTGGAATTAGATGCTGAGGAATCCACTGGCCGTAATTGAGGAAGTGCTTATATCCTATTTTCTCGCTCGTATGGACCAAGACAACAAGTTCTTCTTGTGTGACAGTAATAGATCGAATGAGTTTCTCTAGCTCGGCTTTCTTTGAAGCATTTAGAAGTTTCTCCAAGTGAGGTGGGACAGATTGACTACCGTAATGCAAGAGTAGTTCCTCGAAAGGGTTCATTCTAAATCCAAGAACGACTTGTTAGCTCTCAGGTATTCACCAAAACAGTACGATATTCTCAATTCTCGATAGCTACTGAGGAATTCGCGAGTTAAAACAGTCACTATGTTTCCCTGATTTGCCTCTGTTCCGCACTACTTGATGGGCTTCTCATCAAGGACGTGAAACGAGTTAAAGACACGCGTAATGGTCTCGTTATCCTTCGTCGCTGTTCGATCCACGGGAGCAATCATCGTGAAAGTGACCATGTAGGGTTTCTCGAAGGGCACAATGTGAATGCCAGCCATGAGCATTGTCATGTTGCCTTTGATGTGGGACGTTGAAATGTAGAATTTGATGCCAGTATCCGATGGCTGCACCCGCTTTTCGGACACGAGCATTCGGTCAGCTCCAATGTCTCGAGACGTCTTTTTGTAAAGCTGTTCGATGGACAACTCCATCATCCTATCCACCGCAAGCTCTCGATCCGGATTCGACTCAAACTGGCGCTTGGTGATGGCCGTACCGAGGTCGCCAACCATCGCGATTACATGCATTGGCTTCGTCGGGTGGCGGATTAATGCGCGGACCTTGCCGGCTCCACCTGAGGGAGGATCCTTTTCAATCTTCCAATCTGCAGGAAACTGAAAGGCGAACTGATACTGCTGGTCCACATATTCCCTTGGAGGAATCTCCTCGACAGAATCGAATGGCTGTGCAATCGCCACTCCGAGTGGCTTCAACGCCCAGCCATAGGGCAGTAACATGAGCGAGGGATTAAAGGCGAAAACTAAAAAGGCTACAATAGCAACAAGTGAATAAAGCATCGTTCCCGTTTGAATTCCTCGCGTCTCTTTTAACGACTGACTGGTCTGCTGCTCTTTATGAAAGAACCAACCAATCAGTGAAGTGCACCACATGAAACCTGTAATCCAATACAACCAAACCCAAGTTACTTCAGGCTTCTGAGTATAACTGATCGTCATAGCTACACAAAAAGCCGACCAGAAACCCCAAAAGTAAACCTGATAAATAGCTGCAATTCCCATAACTGGAAACACCAATGCTCTTGGTGGGTTTTCTGATTTCGCGAATAGTGCCATAGGGGCAAGGCATGCCATAACACCAACGGAGAGAATCAGGACCGCGAGGAAGCCTGAAAATAGGAGAATGACGTTGAAGAGGACGAAATTCATCGTTGGGCTTTCTCGCTTAACTATTGACTCTCGCCCCACTTGCCATAGGAAAGTCAGGCAAGGTGGAAATCCCATAGCGGCGAAGTCTACTATGATCGCCCCCGCTTCACCAGCATCTCGTCGTACACCACCCGCTATTGGACAGCGACGAGGGGGTGACTGCCGACATAACCTATGGAACGGGGACCCACCGAGACTCTGCCAGGAAGGAACGCGGAAACTGACCGAGTCCGAGAGAATTTCAGAAGGCTTCCATCTGATAGAGTCTAGCGGGGTCGTTCCGAGAGGCGCAGAAGCGGTCAGCCTCTGGCTGCTTGACATCCGTGAGTTTGAGTCTAACGGCAGTCTAGCAGGCTGCGGAAAAACTATTGTGGCACGGTGGACATTCAATGGCCCGCACATCTAGGGCAACAGGAGAACACCGCGCAGGATGCTCAAAAAGGCCGTCCAGCAAGGCCACAGCGAGCGAAGAGGCGAAGGCGTACGCTTCGGTACGTTGAGCGTCTGAGCGAAGCGAGAACGCCGCTGGCGGACTTTTTCAGCATCCTGCTAGGGTAGATCAACTCAGGAAGGATTGAAAGTGGAGGCTACTGTAATTCCGGCAGGCGATCGATAATTCGCAAGCGCACTTCTTCTCCCACCTGCATTTGAATCATCTTGGTCGTCAGACTTTCACGAACCCTATTGGCATCTTCCAGATTAAATTGAATGTCCCCGCCAGATTGCTCGACGAAGTGAAAAAGCAGCAAGCTTGTGATGTGCTGGAGTTCCTCCTCGCTCGTGTGCGCACTCAGGTTCAAAATCTTGGACATTGAAGGGGCTCCAGCTCGATCATAAGGCCCGCCCCATTTATCGCTGAATTCTCGGTTGTTCCACAATGCCCCAAATGGGGGGTAACTCTGTTTTTACAATAAGAGACGCCTCGCCCATCACAGCAGCTGACGTCTATTGCCGAGCATGACAATGGTGTACAGACGGAAGGGTG
>JANNFC010000547.1:0-1684 GCA_031379405.1 Betaproteobacteria bacterium
TCTCAACGTACCAACCATTAAGTTCCGATGTCTCGCGCAGCGCCAAGGCCACTGCCTTGAGTTCGATGGCCGCGAAAAGCATTCTCTCCGAGATGGAACGTGACGCGTTGTACTGTTCAAGCCATCGGCTCGCACTTTCCACATTGATCTGACTGCCGAGGTAGTAGTGCGGAATTTCTCGCTTTGAGCGTGCCATGGCGGCAGCGATGGCCTCACGCATGGCCGCTTGACGATCGTGCCGAGGGGGTTTGCCTATCGCCGCATGACGTTCGACATCTGCAAGTGTGATCACGCCATCAGGCGCCGAAGCCACCACCGAGAGCAGGTCGACGTTCAATTCCTCTGCACGTTTGCGCGCGGCCGGCGATACTTTCGTACGTGTTGCTTGCTCGTTTTCTGGAACAGGTCTGAGCTCGTCGACTTGTTGCGGGACCACCCTGGGCACGGAAGTCGGCGCTTTGGGCTGCACGCTCCAACGCTGCGCAACCTCTTCCACCGTTTCTCCCTGGGTGACGAGAATTGCCATGGTCTGCCCCACAGCGATGATCTCGCCCGGCTGCGAAACCAGTTTCGCCACGGTACCGGATTCCCAAATCTCGATTTCCACGGCGCCCTTCTCCGTTTCCACAACGCACGCGATGTCTCCCCGCCTTACTTCTTGCCCGGGCTGGACCAACCATTCGGCAAAGGTGCCATCCTCCATGTCGGCACCCAACGATGGCATAGGGAATTCATACATGCTTGCCTACCAATTTCTTTGTCGCAGAGACGATCTTGTCAACCTGGGGCAGCGCGGCGTCTTCGAGATGTTTGGGATAGGGCACCGGCACCTCTGCGCTGCATACGCGTTCTATGGGCGCCTCAAGCTCATAGAAAGCTTGTTCCATAATGCGAGCCATGATCTTGGCGGACAAGCTGCCTGTTCTCCAGCCTTCGTCTACTACGATGCCCCGTCGGGTTTTGGTTACCGTGGCAATAATCGATTTCGTATCCAAAGGCGGAAGTGTGCGCAGGTCCAATACTTCCGCCTTGATTCCATCTACTGCCGATGCGTGAGCCGCTTGCATGCATTTCGGGACACTGCCGCCGTAAGTAGTCGAACTGACATCGGATCCCGAACACCGAACTTTGGCGTGATCTATATCCGTTGCGCGAATATCTTCCGACACATGGTCTTCCTGGTTGAATAACATCGCATGCTCGAAAACGATAACGGGATCGAGAACCTCCAAAGCGCTTAACAACATCCCACGTGCGTCCTCTACGGTCGCGGGCGTAACGATGCGCAATCCCGGTATATGGGCATACCACCCCTCAAGGCTGTGCGAGTGCTGCGCGGCGAGTTGCCGCCTTTCATCATCATGCGCACGGCGGTGGGCGCGGTGTACCAGACGTTGATGCCTTCCTCGTCGAGTACACGATACCAGTGCTCGGCTTCGAATTCCGCTTCGTCCACCGCCATGGTGATGCCATGGGTCAGTGGCGCAATGATTCCGTAAGAGGTTCCTGTGACCCATCCGGGATCAGTGGTACACCAGAACACGTCATCCGCATGAAAATCCAGGGCGAGACTACCGGTGGCATGATGCGCCACGATCGCCTCGTGCACATGGATCGCACCCTTGGGCCGTCCTGTGGTTTCACTGGTGAAATGCAACAAGGCATAGTCCTGCGGATCGGTAGG
>JANNFC010000548.1:0-9515 GCA_031379405.1 Betaproteobacteria bacterium
ATGGGCGGCGGGCTCGGTGTGAGTGCGAGGGTCGCGGGTGGTTTGGGACGCGCGGGCGGCGGTCTGAAACCCAGGCCCTTACCTAAGGCACTCACCAGCGGATTGACTACCAATGGTCTAACGGGCGGAACCACGACCGGAGGTGTAGCGGGTGTCAGGGAAGGGGTGGGAAATCCCAGACCAATGCCAACCGCCGTATTGCGAAACTCGAACGCCTCGATAGTCAGTGGATTGTCGACGGACAACACGTCTGCCCACGGACTTCCGGTCGAGATGCCGAAGGGCAAGACCAAGCGTCCCGCTTTAGCGAAGATTGGAAAGCGTTGGGTGTCGCCGATGGTCACGGTCGCCTGGTCCAAAGTGATGCGATCCACCGTAGCGTTCGATCCACTGGCCGTTTGAAAGGGAACACTCGCTCCGTCGACATATTCGATGATGATGCTACCCATTGTCCAATCGTTGGCTTGAATCTCCAGGTCCAGTTGCAGGGCACTGAGCGCCAGGGTGCTACTTTTCGTGCCGGAGAAGTCCAGGTCTTTGCCGCGGCCCGCTTTCATTTCGAAGTTGCCCCCGAGGGTCACGGCCTCGTTGATCTTGGAGCCGGTCTTCGACATGGAGTCTTTGATGATGTTGCGAACGGCGTCCTCCTGGGCCGACTTTGACATCTCCAGGGTTTTAACTCTTTGCTCCACCGCTGCGTACTCGCCTGCTTCCGGCCGCGACGCAGTGGGAGGCTTCGGGGTTCCAGGTTTTGTTTCTGGTTGGGCCGTTTGATCGCGCTTGGCCTTTTCCGATTCAAGCGTCATGACCCGCTTTTGAAGCGTGCGATTTTCCTCGCGCAATGCTTCTACCGCGCGCTTCAAATCCGTGATGTCATCCGCTTTCGGGTCTGAGTTCCAGGAACACAGAGCGAGTGCGAGACACAGGCTCGCGCCAGCGCGCCCAGATGCGGTTGTTTGCGGCAGCTGTGTCAGCGGCGCCATCAAGAGACCTTTCTTTCCCCTTGTCCGTCGGCAATATTATCCAAATGCACGTCTCGTGCGCCAAATATTTGCAGCGCCTTAGACCGAAGGGGTGCTATTTTCCGCCTGTTGTGAACGACGCCTCGATGGCTGATTTATTCCCATCTTGCGCGACGCTGCCGATGGCGACTTTGTATTCCGTGTTGGGTTGAAGAAAACCGTCGGGTACTTGAAAGGATGTAGCCGAACCGGGCAGCTTCGCGGACACATTCATTTCGGTCTTCTCGTTCTCCACCGTCACGGTGTAGGACGCCACATTCTTGACGCCACTCCATTTGATCTGCAGCCCTTTCAGTGGCACGCCTTCCTGATCAGGTCGCGGGCGAATGATTGCAACTGTGTTCGGCAGCTTGTGGCTCATCATCGCTTTACCAGTGATCTTGCCGCCGCTCACCGTGCTCCCAGTAAAAATATATTCGCCCTCCGGATACTCCGCTTGCATGCTGCCGTCGTTCTTGGGTTCCGGTGTTTCCAAGGTTAGGTGCGAAAGTCCCATCTTGGAGTCGGGGGCCTTGAAGTCGATGACGGTTCGGCCGCCCGGCGCGGTCACTGTCAATGCAATGAGTGCCGAGCCGCTCGCGATTGCTTCGAATACCACCTCGACGTCCTTATCGGTCGCATTTTGTTCGAAGATGACGGCGACCTTTTCGAAACTGTCCGCGGCATGCAACAAACCGTGCGAGCCGAGCAGTAGACAAGTGGCGCTAAGGGTGGCCCTAAGGGTGGTACGAATCATGTAATTCTCCAAGGTGGGATGGAAGTAGTGGCGCGCGTCAAGCCAGGGCTGGTCGCATCGAACCTGAAGGCGATTCGACACTCACCGTTCCACTCCCGAAACGAAGATACAGGGGCGGGATGATGAAGAGGTTGAGCAGAGTTGAGGTGACGAGCCCACCCAGGATCACGAGTGCCATCGGGTACTCGATTTCCTGCCCAGGGACATCGCCTGAAATAACCAGTGGCAGCAACGCCAAGCCGGCGCACAACGCCGTCATAAGGATCGGCGCCAAGCGTTCACGGGCGCCACGCAGCACCAGATTCGGGCCGAACGGTTCCCCTTCGAAACGCTCTAGATGTTGGAAGTGACTGATCATCATGATGCCGTTGCGGGCGGCAATTCCGAGCACCGTCAAGAAACCGACCAGCGAGCCCAGCGAGATGATCTTGTCGCCAAAGTAGTAAGCGGAGATAACCCCGCCGGCCAGAGCAACCGGAAAGGCTATGAAGGCCATGAACGCCAGCTTCCAACTTCTGAACGACGCGTGCAGCAGCAGCAGCACCAGCACCGTGGACAGTAAGATGTAGGTGTTCATTCGAGCTTGCACAGCTTTGCGCTCCGCGAACTCGCCCAACAAGACGGGATAATATCCTAAGGGGAATTCCACTTTCTTGAGTCTGGCTTCCACCTCTTTTGCGACGGAACCCAAATCGAAGCCGGCCATCACGTTGCCGCCGACGTCGATGCTGCGCTCCATGTTCTCTCGTCTGATCACATTGGGCGTGGCCGCTACCTTGACATGCGCGATGTCGGCCAATCGCACATGCCCACCAGCGGGCGTATCGATTAGCAGGTTCTTGATGTCGCTTAGACTGCTGCGCACATTCGGCAGTCCCCATACTTGAACGTCGTAGGCTTTGCCGCCGCGGAAGATATCCCCCACTTCGTTGCCGGCCACCAGAGTGCCCGCGGCCCGTCGTACGTCACCTGGCTTGAGTCCATGCTTGCCTGCGGCTTCTAGGTCAACCTCCACATCGATTTGAGGTATCTCCACTTGCAAGGCGGCATGCAACTCCTTGAGTCCAGGTGTGCCTTTGAGCGCCGCTTCCAACTCCTTGGACATCTTCCTCAACACGGTCAAGTCCGGACCAAAAATGCGAATGGTGATCGCCTCGTGGGCACCGGTGAGCACCTCGCGAATGCGCTCCTTTAAGTAGGTTTGCACATCACGATACAGGCCGGGATAGCCATCCACGACCTTCTGGATCTTGTCCAGCGTCTCTTCGTAGTCTACTTTGGGATCGACGCTGATCCAGTTCTCGCCAAAGTGCACACCGACCACTTCGTCCATGATCAATGCCTGCCCAATGTGCGCGCCGAAGTTGCGCACGCCCGGTATAGCGCGTAACTCCTTACTGGCGGCGATGGTGATACGATTCATTTCGGGATGCGAGGTGCCAGGCTTAGTGACCCAGTGCATGAGGAAGTCCCGTTCCTTAAACGAGGGCAGAAGGGACTGGCCCAGTTGCAAAGCGACCACAATACCGACTCCCGAAAGAACCACGACCGCTGCGTACGACACCGCTGGCGCTTTGAGAATGGGGCGCAGGATGGCGTTGTACAAATTATGCGACCAACGCACGACAGGCGATTCACGCTTCTCAAGCGGTACGTCTTTCAGCATGATCAAAGCAAGCGCCGCAGTAACCGTCAGGGCAACCATCATGGACGCCAGCAACGCCAGTGCATAGGCCCCGGCAAGGGGCTTGAAGAACGCACCCGAAAGGCCTTCGAGGAAAAACACGGGAATCAAGGTTACGACAGCGATTAAAGTGGCGTAAACAATCGCGCTCTGCACTTCCACCGTGGCGTCGACAATAATGCGCGCCGTCGATTTGGTGGTGCCTTCCAAGCGATTCTGGCGCATGCGCCGCACGATATTCTCGATGCCGATAATAGCGTCGTCCACCACAGATCCGAGGGCGATCACAAAGCCCGCCAACACCATGGTGTTGAGGGTTGCGCCACGCCAATACAGCACCAGCGCGGCGGCAATCAACGACAACGGAATGGCGGCGACGCTAATCAACGTAACACGCCATTCGAATAGAAACGCTCCCAGTATCAAAATAACCAACGCGGTTCCGATGAGAAACGCCTCGGATAGGTTGTGTAACGAGCTTTCGATGAACGTCGCCGGCCGAAAGATGGAAGCGTCAATATCGACGTCGGGAAGGCCGGGCTTCATCTTGTCTAACGCCTTTTCCACGCCGTTGGTCACATCCAACGTATTTGCCCAAGGATACTTTTCGACGATAAGCAGCAATCCCACTTGATCGTTGATGATGCCGTCACCTACCATGGGCTGGTGATCTTCCTTTACGGTCGCCACGTCTCCCATGCGCAGGTGCTTGCCGTCCTTGCGTGAGATCATCACGTCAGCCATATTTTCAGGTGTGACGACCGGCAGTACGTGGCGGATGTGTAGCCTTTGGTTGGGCGTGTCGAGGAATCCTCCCGTACCAATGAAGTTACCTTGCGAGAACGGCAGGAGTCCTGAATCCAAGGTATTGGCAGTGGTTTCCTCAATTTGGTCGAGGGTGACGCCGTTTGCTTTCAAACGCTCCGGGTCCACCTGCACCGTCAGCATCTGAATGCGCTCGCCCCAGATAGCAACGTTGGCCACGCCGGGTACGCCCATCATGACCTGGCGAATCTTCCAGTAGGCCGTCATCGATAGCTCGATGACGGAGAGCTTCTTGGAGGAAATGCCGATCTTCATGGTGCGAGCGGTGGACGACAGCGCCGGCAGAATGACGGGAGGCGCTGCCCAGGTGGGAATGGTGGGGGTCACCATATTCACCTTCTCTTGCACCAGTTGGCGGGCTTGCAGCTCATCGGTGCCGGTCTTGAAAATCAACACCACGGCGGACAGCTGCTCGACTGACTTCGATCGCATCACCGCCAGCCCTGGCACGCCGGCCAGCGCTTGTTCCATCGGGACCGTGACTAGGTTCTCCACCTCCTCCGGCGTGAGTCCCAGGCAGGGCGTTTGTATCTCTACCCGGGGCGGGGCGAATTCGGGAAATACGTCCACTGGCATATGGCGCATTCGGTCTGCGCCGTAGAACACCATCGCTACGGCAAGGCCGAGGACGATGAAACGAAATCTAAGGCTGCTTGCGACGATCCAACGCATCATGGCTCGTTACCTCCCAAACGGTGAACAGGCGTGGTTGCGGCTGCCCAGATTAGTGACCAATCTCGAATTCGGTGCCGAATAACTCGGCAGCACCCACGCTCACAACCTTGGTACCAGCGGCGGGGCCTTGAGAGAAAAACATCTTGTCGCCTTGGATCGTGTCAACTTTGACGGAGGCGCGCTTGAATACGTGACCTTCCGGGTTGGTATAGACCCATTCACCACCCGCAGCGTCATACAACAGGGCACCGTAAGGTGCTTCCAAGCGTTGGCCCGAGGCCTTTACTTCGGCCGTTTGAATTCCCAGGCGCTCTGCCGCCCTCGGTGTCAAAGTCAGCCGGGCGATGCCGGGTTCCTGGGTTTTGTCCACCGTCGCCGGATGGTCGCCGGCATTTGCGGTGTCCTTCTTGTGCGTTTTCTCGCAGCCGGACAAACCTAGTGCTGCTATTGTGATCGCGATCATCCATACAGATTTGCGTGTCATCGTCTTGCCCCGTAAAAGTTTGAAATCCTTGGCGTTGGCCATGTACTCGGAAAGTGTCGCCTGGCGCGAGATTGCACTATGACTAGGCATGGGCCGTCCCTTGTTGCAAGTCCTCGTAGTCCGCATCCGTCGTCGAGTTTTCGCCAAGGGCCAGGTAGAGCGCCGGCAGAACGAAGAAGATGAAGATGAGCGTCGTTACCAAACCGGCGAGTATCACGCCTGCCATCGGGCCCAGGATATCGAGGCCGACGCTGTTGCGATGCAGTGCGAACGGTAGAAACACTAGCGCCGATACGATTATCGAAGCGAGGATGGGCTCGGTCCGCTCTCGTACCGCACGCGCCACTAAATCGGCTCCGAAGCGCCCTTTTTCGGCACGCTCAATTCGCTGGGCATGACCAATCAACTGCGCCGCCAATCGCAACGCCAGACCGATTACCGTGATGAGTCCACCCATGACCGGAAGGTTGAACTCCGCGCCGTTTGCCATCGCCAGCAGAATGCTGCCGGCGGCCGCCACAGGAATCGTCAGCACAACCATGAAGGCCAGCCGCCAACTGCGGAACACTGCCTGGAGCAAGAGCAGAATACCAACTACCGTCGCCCCCGCCGCCGTGAAGATGCGGTGTTTCATGCTGTCGCGCTTGGCGAAATTACCGAGGACTTCGGCGTGATACTCCGAAGGTAGGGAGTGGCCCGCCAGTCTTTGGCTCACTTCGTTAGCCACCACCGTCAAACTGCGACCGAAAACGTCGATTTCCACGTCCGTATAGCGTGCCACGCCTTCGCGTTTGATCATGACCGGATGGGGTGTGACTTTTACATCTGCCACTTCGCTAAGCCGCAGATAAGTTCCGTTGGGCGCTTGAATCATCAAGTTGCGCACATCGGTTATGCTTGAACGTGTTTCCGGGATCCCCCAGACCACCACTTCGAACACTTTCTTCTCTTCGAACAAACTGCCTACTTCGAGCCCGGATAGTAAGGTGGTTGCGGCTCGGCGCACGTCCCCCGGCTTGATCCCGTATTTGCTCGCTTTTGCCAAGTCCACGCGAATCTCGATAGTGGGCTCGATTTGAGTCGGCGGGATTTCGATTTCCGTTACTCCAGCGACGTTCGACACCATGTCCTTGATCTTCGCTGCTTCAACCGATAGAACATCGGTGTTCTGCCCGTATAGACGCACTACCACCTTATCGTCATCGACGCCGCGCATTTTCTCGACGCGTTCATCAGCATAGTTGGTGGTATCGCTTTCGATACCGGGGTACTGTCTGATCAGATCGCTAATGGCGGCTAGCGTGGAGTCGTAATCGGCTTTGGTGTCCAAGGTGATCCAGAGCTCTCCGGAGTTCACGCCTACGACTCGATCAGAACTCACCGCGCGGCCCAGGTGGGCACCCACGTTTTTTACGCCAGGCACCTTGCGCAGTTCGCGTGTGACTTCGGTGGTGATGCGGGTCATCTCGGGTTTGGACGTCCCCGAACGTGCGGACCAGTTGATCAGAATGTTGGTCTCGCGAAACTGCGGTACCAGTTCGATATTGCGTGACAATGGAATGGCTGCCGCGATAACCACAATGATGCCCGCCGCCCCCAAAACGTAGGCCGGGACCTTCGCTCGCGAAATGTTGGCGAACACACCCACCAATGCATTGCCAATGGAGGAGCTGGTTACATCGCGCTCGTCTTTCGGTAGCAGCAACAGACATAAGGCCGGCGTTAGCACCACCGCCACCACCGCCGAAGCAACTATCGCAAGGGCGTAACTCTTTGCGACCGCCGTCAGGAAGGCGCCCAGAACACCGGTGGCGATCACCAACGGCAGTACCAGCAATAGCACCATCAAGGTCGCGAATACCATCGAACCACGCATTTGAGACGACGCATCAGCGATCACCTGCCAAACGGTCGCACTCTGTGCTCGGCGCTGACTGAGACGTTTACGGATGTGATGGGCATCGATGATGGCATCGTCGACGATGGCTGCGAGGGCAACCGCCATTCCGGCGAATATCAGTGCATCGAAGGTAGTTCCACGTAGATACAGTACCAGCCACGCTAACAGTAGTGACGTTACCACTGCCGCAGCACCGATCAGGACCAGGCGCAAATCCATAAAGAACAGAAACACGCCTACGATGAAGAGCACACCTGCGATGCCTGTGACGAGCTTATGACTGCTCATAGCATCCAAGATAAAGTTCGCCGGGCGATAGATCTGCGAGTCGATGTCAACGCCCTTTAGTCCGGGGCGAAGGGCATCCAGCGCCTTTTCGACAGCATTGGTGACTTGAACGGTGTTGGCTTCGGGAAGTTTCTCGACCACCAGCATGAGACCCGGCGCGCCGCCGATGATGGCATCTCCAATCAAGGGTTGATGGTTCTCCACCACTTGAGTGACCTCGCCGAGGCGTTTCTTGGAGCGATCGATGATAACGTTGGAAAGTCCTTCCGGTGAGACGATGGGCAATACGTGACGAACACCCAGTCGCTGGTTGGGCGTATCGATGAAGCCACCGGTACCTGGTGAAGAGGCGTCGAGAAAGCTCAAGGGCGATACCCACAGCGCGTTACCGGCTGTGGAAATCACATCAAGCAGGGTGACGCCGTTGGAGCGAATGCGCTCCGGATCGACCAGAACTTGAAGCTGGCGATTGCGCAGACCCCAAACGGAAACGTTGGCTACGCCTGGCACGCCCATGAGTCGCGGGCGAATGTTCCAGCGCGCCAGTACAGACAATTGAATGAGCGATAAATCCTTGGACGACAACCCAACCTGCAACACTCGGCTGGTAGAGGACAGGGGTTGCATCATCTCAGGTGGCTTTGAGACGTGCGGCAACGCGTGTGCTTGCGTCATCTTTTCCTGCACCATGTGCCGCGCATCCATCGGATCAGTGCCTGGTTCGAAGCGCAATTCCACGGAGGAGAGCGATGGAATGGATTCGGAGCGAATGCTCTCGACCCAGGCCACGCCGTTCAACAGATCGGCCTCCAGGGGGACAGTAATGAGCTGTTCGACTTCCGCCGCAGATAGACCGAGCGCTTCAGTCTGAATCTCCACGATGGTGGGCGAGAACTCCGGAAGCAGATTGATCGGCGTTTTGCCGCCGCGTGTGACGCCAAAAATGACGAGCACGATAGCCGCTGCCACGATCAATATTCTTTGCCTTAGGCTCCAGTTAGCTATGGAACGCATGACTTACCCCCTGACGAAAGGTCTGGTTATGAAAAACGAACTCAACGCAAACTGCCGATTGATATGTCTGGACGTAGGGAAATCGTCCCATAATCCAAGGTAAACATCGGATGCCTCCGGACTGGACGAAATCGCCTCTGGAGGCGTCAGCCCAACGGAAATTCTGCAGAGCGGACGTTCTTGTCTGCAAGAATTTGCCGTAGCACATCCCTGTGCCGCCACAAAAAATGGCGCCAGGGCATGGAATTCTTGAACGGGCGCAGGGGGACCTTCGGTGTGAAGGACCGAGATCCTCGGAAAGGATGCACAGGTGCTGGATCGGGCAGCGCAGTGCCAAGTTGAAACAACAACCCAAGCACTGACGTGGATGCGGCACTTACGTGGTCTAGCAGCGCGACTCTCTAGTCCATTCGAGAATGTTCTGGCGCACACGCCCCCCCCTTTCGTCGCAACAACTGCGACGTTGCAAAATTACTTTATCAATTCCCCGTCGTTGTGACCTGTATTAGTTCTTTTATATAAGATGACTTGCATCTCGCAGGGAAGTGTATGCCTGTCTGTCAGAGCTTGGCAATAGATCCTAGGTATTATTTTTAAATCAAATAGGCGGTATGTGGGTAGCAAAAAGTGAAAGACATTGACAAGAGACCTTTCGCTGCAAACCGAGCTCTAGAGTTGGTCCCACGGTAGAGGTGAGCGAATACCATGTCTTGTTTCTCTCCTGCCGGCGGCAACTCCTATTACCCGTCAAGAATCGACGGGCCGATGGGCTACCGCCGCCACAGAGTTACAGCAGCAATTTATGCATGCTCAGTGGCTTGCAACGAACTCTTCAACTCGTATGCCCCGCGCGCTTGGCGCGGGGCATACCTTGGGGGATTCCAAAG
>JANNFC010000571.1:0-3985 GCA_031379405.1 Betaproteobacteria bacterium
GTCTACTTCGTCGTGCGAATTTATCTTCCCTTCGCCTTTGCCTACTTTCTGTCGTACCTGCTGCGCACTGTCAATGCCGTCGTTTCGCCGGAACTCACCCGTGAGCTAAATCTTGGGCCTGCGGCACTGGGGTTATTGACGTCCGCATACTTCCTGGCGTTTTGCGCGGTGCAACTTCCTAACGGCATTTTGCTTGACCGCTACGGCCCGCGTCGCACGGAAGCCGCGCTACTGCTTTTCACCTCGGCGGGTTGCCTGTTGTTCGCCACCGGAGATTCGCTCACTTCACTTGCCATCGGGAGGGCATTTATCGGATTGGGAGTGTCCGCGGGATTAATGGCCTCGTTGAAGGCCGTGTCCATCTGGTTTCCGCAGGAACGCCAAGCGAGCATGTTCAACTGGGTCATGGTCGCCGGAGCCCTCGGCGCAGTCTCGACCACGATCCCGATCGAGGTGGCCATTCAACACGTCAGTTGGCGCTACATTTTCTTCGGCACGAGTGTCGCCACGCTCTTGGCAAGCGCCTATATCTACTTCACCGTCCCCGATCCACCCATCTCAGCGCGGAACAGCTCGCTTGGCGAGCAGTGGCAAGGCGTGGTGCGGATTTTTCGCAGTCCTCGTTTCTGGTGGATCGTGCCGATATCCTCTATTCCCATGGCGGGATACATGGCGATCCAAAGTCTATGGGCCGTACCATGGATGATGGAGGTGGAAGGACTCACGCGCGCGCAGGCAGCCCATCGGTTGTTTGCCATGGCGATCGTGCAACTGATCGGCTATTTCTCGCTATCACTCGCCTTGCGGCCACTGGCGCGAATCGGCGTTCAGTCGCGGCACATTTATGTATGCGGATTCGCTCTTTACGTTGGCGGATTCGTTGGCTTGGTATTGCACGCACCCACGGGATATTTTGCCGTGTGGATGATGCTGGCACTGGGCTCGACTGTGAACGTACTGGGCTTCACCGTCTTCGCCGAGGGGCTCGCCAAGGAACTCTTTGGGCGCGCTTCCACCGCACTCAATCAAGTACTGTTCGCCCTTTGCTTCGTGTTGCAGTGGGGCATTGGTGCGTTGGTGGAAGGTGCGATGACCCTCGGCTCCGCAACGAAACCCGCTGCCTTTGTGTTCGCTTTCAGTTGCCTGATGGTGGCGCAAAGCGCGGCCTATGCTTGGTTCTTATCTGGGTGGAGAAAGCATAGTTCGCCACCGCCGGCTGCGCCCGCGCGATGACATGGGTTCGCTTATGCGACGTGAGCACTAAGCCGCTGCCCTGGATTCCACCCTGCGACCAAACCAGATCGCCAGCGCGAGGAGCCCTAGGCCCGCGCACAGGAACAGCGGGGAATAGCCGATACGACCAACCGTCAGTCCGGCCACCCACACGCCCAGCGCTTGGCTGAGAAACATCGAGAAGGCAAACAGCGAAACTGCCGAACCGCGCGCTTCCGGCGCCATTTCCGTGGCCTGTGTCTGCAGCGTGTTGTGCAGCATGTAAAAGCCGAATCCCGAAAACATGACGAAGGGTACGCAAAGCCACCACTTGGATGAAAACGAGAGTCCGAGATAACACAGCAGCAACACGATTCCGCCACCGGTCACCAAACCGCGCAGACCTAATCCTTTGATCAAACGCCGTACCAACAGACTGTATGTGACCCCGCCTACCGCATTGGCGGCGATGACCAATCCCACCAGGGTGTAACTCAGGTCAAACTCGAATTTCAGATAGGCACCGATAAATGAAAACGCGCCGAAAAACAAAAACCCTTCGATTCCCACCACCAACACGATCAATCGCACCCTGGGTTTGCGCAACAGATAAATGTAACGGGCCGCCAGGTCCTTCACGCCACTGAGAGCTTGCCGCTGCGGCTCGACTCTTGACCACGCATTTTTGCCAAGCACCAACGCCATCAATAGAAAGGCAGCGGCCAACGCCAGAAACGTCGCGCGCCAGCCGATGAAATCACTGAATAGCCCGCCGATCAGCGGCCCGACCGCCTGGCCTAGCAACGTGCCCGAAACGAAACGCGCCAGGATTGCCTGTCTGTCCGCGAGGGCGACGTTGTCGCCCAGGAAAGCGAAGGAAAGCGGGATGATCGCACCTGCCGTCATGCCGGTCAGGAAGCGGAACAAGGCCAGCCAATGCAGTGAACCGGCAGCAGCACAGCATAGGCAGCCGACAGCGGACGCTCCCAGCATCACCGATATCATGCGTACTTTGCCGAAGCGGTCGCCCAGCGGCCCATGCATCAACTGAAACAAACCATAGGCGAAAGTGAAGGCGGTGATGATGATGGCCGCTTCGCCCACGCTCACACCGAATTCCTGGGACATCTTGGGCAATAGCGTCTCGCCCACCCGGATGGTGACGCCGGAAACGAAACTTGCGAATGCGAGCAACAAGAGTATCGCACTTACGTTATTGTCAGTTTTCAAAACGAATACCTTGCCGGATTGGAGGCAGATTGTATGGCTTCGCTCATGACCTATCTGGCCGCTAGTGCGAAGGCGCGCATCCTTCCGGGTCGGAAGTAATTCTGGTTGTCGTAGAAACTCTCGACGCTATTCTCGGCGAACCAACCGGGAATACCCAGGATCGGAAGCGGCGCCAACTCCCTGGGGGTCTGGATGACGCCGCGACCTTGCAGCACGTCGGCGGTCATTGAATCGGCACGAATAATCTGTTCCTCCAGGGAGTCATGGCCGAAGCCAGAGGGCACCGCTTGCAAGATGGCGAGAGCGCTGACGCCGAGAAAGGGATCAAGCAGCTTCTGATACATGGCATGGCCGAAAATGAACACGCGCGTGGACGCTCTGAACTCCTCGCGCCGTCTCCAGAACAGATCCTTCCACTGAAAATTCCGGACCAAATCGAGCATCGCCACGCTGGATGAGCAAACAATAGCGCCCCCCTCATCGAACAAGGTCAAGGCATCGCGGGTGCGCCCACGCTTACCGGGAACCTCTGCCGCCATCTCTTCGACATGACGAGCATTGAGGGCGGCTTTTGCCCGTGGATAGGTCATCCAGACCAAGGCGTTCAACAAGTCGTGCCAGTCTTCTGGACGGCATGCAACCTCGCCTTGGTCATAAATGCGCTGCTCGTACGAGAGGGATTCGATCGATTGAGGCGCCACAAAGGCGACTGACCTACCCGATGCACTTTGAGGTATCACCGGAAGCTGACTGGCCACCCGCGTGAGCGCGGCCGCAGAGGGCCAGGTCGATAAGTCGAGATAACCTGCCGCCTCCCGCAGAACGTCAAACGCGGGTGAACGCGTTAGGAAGTCGGGATCCCACGTCCGCGAGGTTGTCATCTGGCGCCGAACTGTCGGTTGTGTCCTTGGATATCATGGCGGTTGTCGCCATTCATCTCAAACAAGATGCTGGAAAAAGTTGATTGTGTTGTCATCGGGGCGGGTGTGATCGGGTTAGCCGTGGCCCGGGCGCTGGCCATGGCCGGGCGTGAAGTCATCATTTTGGAAGCAGCGGAGGGTATCGGCACCCACACCAGCTCGCGCAACTCCGAAGTGATCCATGCCGGGCTCTATTATCCCAAAGGTTCTCTCAAAGCGCGGCTGTGCATCGAAGGCAAGCATGCACTCTACGATTACTGCCTTGATCACGGCGTGCCGCACGAACGCATGGGCAAGATCGTAGTGGCCAGCGAGGATTCCGAAATCGACGCGGTGAAATCCTATGTTGCCAAGGCGCAGGCCAACGGCGTGAACGATCTGCGTTGGCTCACCCCCGCCGAGTTGAAGGACATGGAGCCCGCGGTGCGTTGCGTGGCAGGCTTTCTTTCGCCCTCTACCGGAATCATCGATAGTCATGCGCTCATGCTCGCTTTTCAAGGCGATGCGGAGAATCATGGCGCGGGATTGGTGTTCTATAGTCCGGTCCAATCCGGCGAAGTGCGCGCCGAGGGCATCGTACTCAATGTCGGTGGGCAAGAGCTTATGAGCCTGCTGTGCAATAG
>JANNFC010000242.1:0-7059 GCA_031379405.1 Betaproteobacteria bacterium
TGCACCACTTGCACCTCGTAGTCGCCCGAGAGCACGACAACAGGCACTTCCTCGTACTGTGCACGCAGCTGGATGAGTACGTCGAGACCATTCGCATCAGGAAGGTGAAGGTCGAGCAGGATCAAATCCAGGTTCGATTGCACCCGCGCGATAGCCAAAGCCCGTGCGGCTCTGTGTGCTTCGCTCACATGAACCTCGGCAGCCAATGAGCTCAAGGCGATTCGCAATCCCTCTCGAACCAAGTGGTGATCGTCCACAACCAAAATATGCATAGATTATTCGTACCTTCGGGGGTGCGTCCCCGTCGGTTTTCAAGATAACGATGTCATACTATAAAGTCCTTGCTGGTCGATTGCCATCTATCTCTGCATGTATCCAGCGGGTTGCGTAGTTTCTCGATGAACCGCAATGATCGGTATCCGATCGTATTAGGATCGGTCTGAGGACTTTTTAGTAGTCAAGGGGAGCTGAAATGAGATTGGTCCAAGTGATTGACGACTCCGGCAAGCGACAGGTTGCCATTTCCGGCGAAGAGCCTGGCCGTCTTCACCTTTTGTCCGGCGTGGAACGGGTCTACGACCTAGCACTCGAAGCGGCACGGGGTGGATTGCCTCTCGCTGCTCTTGCCAGCAAGCGACGCAGTGGCCAATGGGTATCCTTTGACGATGCTGTGGAGCAAGCTCGACTGCTGCCGCCCCTGGATCATCCCGATCCTTATCGATGGCTGATTACAGGAACCGGGCTTAGTCACCTGGGTAGCGCGGCGGCCAGAGACGCCATGCATGCCAAGATCCAACAAGACGAAAGCGCTCTTACCGATTCCATGAAGATGTTCAAATGGGGGGTCGAAGGCGGCAAACCTAAGTCGGGAAGTATTGGCGTCGCGCCCGAATGGTTCTACAAGGGCGATGGGCGGTGTGTGGTGAACCCTGAAGCATCCCTCGAACTTCCGGGTCACGCGGATGACGGGGGAGAAGAGGTGGAGATCGTTGGCGTCTACATCATTGGTGATCGCGGGGAAGTCCTGCGGGTCGGCTTTGCGCTTGGCAACGAATACTCGGATCACGTGATGGAGCGGCAAAACTATCTGTACCTGGCCCATTCGAAGCTGCGCCAATGCAGCTATGGCCCGGAACTGTTGTTAGGCGAATTGCCTGAACATGTGACCGGGCAGGCGCGCTTATTACGCGGCGGTACCACTGTGTGGAGTGACGACTGGTTGAGCGGAGAACGCAACATGGCGCATAGCATCGCCAATCTGGAGCATCACCACTTCAAGTATCGCGACTTTCGCAGTCCCGGCGATGTGCATGTGCATTTCTTTGGCGCCGCAACCGGTAGTTTCACCAAAAAAGTCGAAACCAAGGTTGGCGATGTATTCGAGATTAGTTCGCCAGTATTTGGTCGCCCCTTGCGCAATTCCTTGGGTGCGGCGCGCGAAGCCTACGGCTTCGTTCCGGTCAAAGCACTCTAACGACGTATCAAGATCGCGAACAGGTAGTCGCCACGCACCACATTGAGCACAATGGGCCTCTGCGCGGCGCGCAGCATGCCTAGGAATTCTCGCGTATTGCGCACGGCTCGCCGGTTCACGCCGGCGATCATGTCGCCTTCCCGTAGTCCGTAATTCCAAGCGGCGCTATTTTTTTCGACCTTCACCACCACTACGCCCATTAGCGCGCTTCCCGCGTCCGCCTCACCGATAGATACGCCTGATAGTTCAGGAACCAACAGCGCCGCTCTGGTGCCGGCCACGTTAAGCGTTTCTATCTGTCCGCGAGCAACACGCTCCTGCCCTTGCCGCTGTAGCTTTAGCTCTACGCTATCGCCAATGGGTGTGAGAGCCAACTGATTGCGCAAATCCGACGCGCTGCGTACTTTTCTTCCGTTGATGTGGGTGACGAGATCTCCACGCTTCACGCCGGCTTTTTCCGCCGGCGAATCGCGCGCGACATCCGCCACGACGGCGCCATCGAAGCTACGCAGATTCATCGCGCTCGCCAGATCCGGGGTGATATCTTGCGTACTGACGCCGAAGCGGCCGCGCCGTACTTCGCCGTAACGGATCAATTGATTCATCACCGCCTTGACCATGGCGCTGGGCACGGCGAATCCAATACCCACATTGCCACCGGCGGGACCGATGATGGCGGTATTCACGCCAATCAGTTCTCCTCTCAGATTGACCAAAGCACCGCCCGAATTGCCGGGATTGATGGCGGCGTCGGTTTGGATGAAATCTTCGTAGCCCTCGATGTTCAAACCCGTGCGCCCAAGTGCGCTGACGATGCCCGAGGTTACGGTCTGCCCCAAACCAAAGGGGTTGCCAATCGCGAGCACATAGTCCCCCACGCTCAACACGTCAGAGTCCCCCAGACGCAGCGCGATGATATTCTGCGCATCGATCTTCAAAAGCGCGATATCGGTTCCGGCATCGCTGCCCACCAGTTTTGCTTGAAACTGACGACGGTCCTTTAAGGTAACCGTCACGTCGCGCGCTCCCTTGATGACGTGGTGATTGGTCAGAACGTAGCCTCTGACGGCATCGACGATGACCCCCGATCCTGCACTCATGCGTGGTTCGGGCCGCTCCTGCAATCCGAAGAAGCGCCGGAAGAACGGGTCCTGCATCAGAGGATTGTCTTCCTCTGGTGACCCGGAACTCACCGCGATGTTCACCACCGCTGGCGTAATATCGTGCAGCAATGGCGCCAATGTCGGCACCTTGCCGTCGACGGTAATTGGCGTAACGCCCGCCCAGGCCGACCCCACCGATTCCGTGAATGCGAGCAGGCATGCGAATAGCGCGGCGCGGACGACCGGACGTCCGCAGAGCAGAAATTGCTGATAGCCGTTGGGCAGGTTCATACCCACCGATTTTAATTGCCTTGCGGCACTGCGTTAGGCGATGGAGTTGGGCATACGCGACTCCGGAGCTGGAATCTTAGGAGCACGCCGAACGCTTAGGCCTGAGGTTCCAGCTGTCCTGGTGCCGGGTCGCTTTCTGGCAAGTCACGCGCAGCGGGGATTGGTTGCACGACACGGGGTTCGGATTGTGTGCGCGGTCCGATGGCAGGTGAATCCTCCCAGGTCAGTCCCTTATAGTTAAAGCCTTTCTCGATGGTTGGTTTGACCACCTGAAAGTACGGGGAGATATCGAAATCCCGCGGCATGTACAAGCTATAGTGCCGAATGTAGAGAATGTCCCGATTGTGATCGGCGGCGTGCGGATCGGTCTTACGCCGTTTGATATCAGGAAGTATCGGATATCGTACGGAGTGGAACGCCTGAGCGATCAGCGAGGAGCAAATGGCCTTGGTGGGCTCGCCGCTGCCTAGAGCGAGGGCGCGCCGGCGCCAACGTCTGGGCACGGGTGGTGTTGGGAAAAGATAGCGCGCCAAATCGAACATGTTTTTCATGTCATAGGTATGGCCGATACGCGACAACGCGTAGGCCACCACCCGCTGGGCATCGTCTTCCGTCAGTTCCACGGGACGGCAAATCCGAGTATGGAAGCTAGCGTACTTGCTCAGTGGTACCGCTAATACGCCTTCGACGATGTCAGCCTCCACCAGCACTGGGGGATCAGTGTCGTTGGCCTTGGTCGTCAACACGTCACCAATGTAAATGGCCGCGTGCGACCAGGTGGACTGGGAGAGGTACTTGATGGCAGCGCTAACACGCGTATTGCCCTCAATCAGCAACACGTCTCCCGGACGCAATGCTGCCGCCAACGCACCCGGAGAGGAGGTCGTCAGCGGTTTATAGTGTTTGACAGGTTGGCTGAGATACGTCCCCAACAGCCGGCCCATCGATCCAAGTACCCAGCCCATATGCGTCGATTCGGTAATTCGCCTTCAGGATGTGTCCACTTACTGAACTTACTGAATATCATCTCACGCCGAGCATTGAGCATGCCGAGGCCAAGATACCCTTTTGTCGCAAACACGCCAATAGATCTTACGGATAGGTCTTACGGATTAGGTGAAGACTGGGAGACATGCCATCTGCCAAGCGAAATTGACCCAGAAAAAAGCCCGGGGGAATCCCCCCCGGGCCTCATAAAGCGGCGATGTCTCAGGAATCCATGCCGCTCACCTCAGACAGCCGTGGCGCAGGCGCTCACCCAGCAACTGCGCCACCCTGAAGTGGTACGGCGAACTAAGCAAGACCCATGGCTGACTGATGATGGGCGGCAAGTACCTGGGCCACACAGGCCGTGAGCTTTTTCGCATAGGGAATGTGCAGGAACTCATTGGGTCCATGGGCATTGGAGGCCGGTCCCAGCACTCCGGTGATGAGGAATTGCGCCCTGGGATACTGCTTGCCCAACATCGCCATAAAGGGAATAGTGCCACCCTCTCCCATCATGACCGCGGGTTTTGAGTACAACGCATGCGAAGCATTATTGAGCGCCTCCGCCAACCAGGAGGCCGTCGCGGGCGCATTCCACCCTGTGGCCCCTTGATCGACGTCAAAACTTATCCGTGCGCCATAAGGTGGATTGGCTTCGAGAATTCGATTCAAATCTCTGGTCGCCTGAGTGCCATCAATCAACGGCGGCAATCGCAAAGAGAGCTTTAGTGCCGTGCGTGGCCGCAACACGTTACCTGCGTCCCTGATGGCGGGAAGTCCATCGGCACCCACCACGGACAAATATGGCTCCCAGGTACGGGCTAGCACCGCCCGCTGCGGTTCCTCGGTCATGGGCTGCATTCCGTCCACCATGGGAAACCTGCGTACGATGCTATTCCCAAGCACTTCGCCCGCCAGTCTCGCCTGCGCAATTCGTTCAACCGGGATCTCGCAATGGAATTCTCCGGGAAGCACCTTACCGGAGCGAGGGTCGTCCAGACGATCCAGCAGTTGGCGCGCAATGCGGAATGATGAGGGCACGATACCGCTGGCGTCACCCGAATGCACGCCTTCACGCAAAACTTCGACGCTGAGGGTTCCCGCAGCCAAGCCTCGTAAGGAAGTCGTGACCCAAAGCTGATCGTAATTTCCGCAACCCGAATCCAGGCCAATCACAAAATCCACCTGCCCGATGCGCGCACTGAGTGCTTCAAGGTAAAAAGGCAGATCGTAGCTGCCGCTTTCCTCACAGCACTCGATGAGTCCCACGCAACGGGCGTGAGGTAACCCTTGCAGACGAAGCGCGCGGATGGCGGTAATTGAAGCAAACACGGCATAGCCATCGTCCGCGCCGCCACGACCGTAGAGCTTGTCGTCTTCCATAGCCGGCGTCCACGGGCCAAAGCCGTTGCGCCAGCCAACCATCTCGGGTTGCTTGTCCAGATGCCCGTAAAGCAGCACGGTGCGATCTGCATTGCCCGACACCTCGAACCACAATAGCGGCGTTCGTCCGGGAAGCCGAATAACTTCGATGATCAGTCCGGGAATCGCCTGCCGCTCGCACCATTGCTTGGCCAACGCAACGGCTCGGTCGAGATGTCCATTGGATTGCCATTGGCCGTCGAAATGCGGCGATTTGCAAGGGATTCCAATGTACTCAGTCAGACACGGAACGATGGACTCGTCCCATTGCGTTGCAATCCAGCGCTCCATGTGGGTGGCGTTCATGTTCTAACTCAGGAAGGCTTAATCGTTGGCAACAACATCCCGCCTCTATGGTTTCCACACGGTGGGGTGACATCTTTGATAGTTGGCCGAATACGCCGTCGTTGCCCCGAGTTCGCGCGCGGCGTGCCATGCCCAACGCGGGTTGTCCATCATGCCGCGAGCAATGGCGACCATATCTGCACGTCCGCCTGCCACGATCTCTTCCGCTTGTCTCGCGGAAGTTATCATACCCACCGCCATCACCGGCATGCCGGTCTCGCGCTTGACTCGCTCCGCGAAGCGCACGTTGAATCCCGGAGCAAAGGGGATCTGCTGCCTTGGATCGAGTTGTCCAGATGTCACGTCGAGAAAATCGCAACCTCGCACTTTGAGCTCGCTGGCGAATACAACCGTTTCATCGGGTGTCCAACCGCCCTCCACCCAATCGGTCGCGGACACTCGCACACCACAAGGCTTGTCGCTTGGCCACACGGCGCGCACAGCCTCGAACACCTCCAACGGAAATCGAATGCGGTTCGCTGTCGACCCACCGTACTGGTCGCTTCTGTGGTTGGACAGCGGTGACAGAAACTCGTGTAGCAGATAACCATGCCCGATATGCAATTCCGCGAGATCGAAGCCGATTCGTTGCGCGCGCATTGCGGCATCGACGAACTGCTGCTTCACCTCGACTAACTCGGTGCTTGTCATTGCCTTGGGCGTGTGCCATGCGGGGCCGAAAGGGATCGCGGACGGCGCCAGAGTTATCCATGGATTCTCGCCTTCCGCCAGGGGCTTTCCACCGTCACCGGGCGTATGAACCGAACCCTTGCGTCCGGCGTGGGCCAATTGAATACCCAACTTCGCCACACCGTGCCGTCGACAAAAGTCTACGACGCGTTTTATGGTTTTCTCATTGCTGTCGCTATACAACCCTAAGCACCGGTGCGTAATCCGGCCCACGGGGGACACATGAGTGGCCTCAGTCATCAATAGCCCGGCGGCACCCACGGCAAACTGCCCGAGATGCATCAAGTGCCAATCATTGGCATCGCCGCTTTCCGACATGTATTGGCACATGGACGAAACGACGATTCGATCTGGAATGGGCAGTCCCCGGAGCTGAATGGGCGAGAATAGCTGGCTCGTCACTTTGATCTTTCTCCGAATAGGAATCTATCGGGCAAGTTTAGCAGTACAAACCGCGAACGCATTCGTCTCGTGTCGTACCCATTCACTCTCGGCAATCGTATGCCCCACTCGAAAGACTAAAGTCCGAGCCAGCGCGCAATGATGTTTTTCTGCATCTCAGACGTGCCTGAATAAATCGTACCTGCCACCGCGTCTCGAAGCACTCGCTCGACTTCGTACTCCACCATATATCCGTAGCCGCCGTGAATCTGAACGCATTCTAGTGCGGATTTAAGTAGGGATTCACTGGCGAACAGCTTGCCGATAGATGCGTCCAATGAGGCGCTTCTTGAATGACCCAGTTTC
>JANNFC010000246.1:0-2164 GCA_031379405.1 Betaproteobacteria bacterium
TACCAGTGCTGGGTCCGAGGAGGGTTCATCACGCGCAATGAGCGAACCTTCGACTTTGGCTGGGCGCTGAGTGTTGGGGCGGAAGTGTTCGAGCATCGCCGTGAACCCGAGGAGTTGCACAAGCGCACCGAAGAATGCGACCGGTTGGGACGAGAGCACAGCATGCCTTTCCTATCGGCGTGCCTTGCTCCCACCCGGGCCGGCATGGCGCTCATCCGTGAAGGCAGAGCCATCGAAGGCATTTCGCCGCTGAAAGCAGGTCTGGCAGTCTGGGATGCAGGTGGCGGCAAAAATCATCCCTACCTCAAAGCGGTCCTGGCCGAAGGCATGGCGCTGACCGGCAACACGGGCGGCGCCCTTCATTTGATTGACGAGCAAATCGCGCAAATCGAACGCCTCGGGTGGTAGGAACGCCTCCACTACGCCGAGATCCTGCGTCTCAAGGGTTGGATGCTCGCACTCAAGAATGACTTCGAAGGCGCGCAGAAAAACTAATGCGCTTGGCCGGCGTGAAGCGCTGCGTGCACATCAGCTCGGAGCAAACCTACGGCGCCTTCCGCGCGAACGCATTCCGAAGAACATTGTTGAGGCGGCCCTGGCGGGGCGCAAGCTTCACGTCCCAACCGGCGCGGAGATGGCTATCGATCACATCTACATCGAGGCCTAAGGTGAGCGGCACACTGGCCATCCTCGACCATCCCCGGCACCGCTATGACGCCTACAATATCGCTAGCGGCCGGGTGGTGACTTTGGGCGAAATCGTCGGCATCGTTCGAGAGCTGGTTCCTGGGTCGGAATTGTCCATAGGTCCTGGGCCCGCGCGTCACGGCGATCAAGTCGAGATGGTTCGTAAGGGCGCTTTGGATGTGACGCGCGCCGCAACGGAACTTGGGTGGCGTCCGAAATACGATATTCGCTCGGGACTCACAGCCTACATCGGTGCATTGAGGAGAAAAGGTGTCTAAGAAAAGTGTGAACGTCAAGGCCGTCATTCGGCCTGCGGCGGCGGTCATGTGGGAAGAGCCGCCCGAGCATTACGGGGGTGCATACTCAAAGATGCTGGTGCGCCCGGAACCTTGTGGATCCAAGATTCTGGACTATCGCGTTTCGGTCTACCAGCCCAAGGCCTACGTGAAGCCCCACAAGCATCGCATTCAAGAGCAGATTTATCATGTCCTCGATGGCGAGGGATTGATGGAGATCGAGAGCGAGCGTACGGTAGTGCGCAAGGACGACGTCGTGTTCATTCCGCCCGGAGTGAAGCACGCGATTTACAACACGGGGATGACCGACCTGAGATTTATCGTCGTCACCTCTCCGCCCGATGATGAACCCCCGCACGTAGAGGAATAGATATGGAAGCAGATCACGGCACACACATGAGAGAAATTGGAGCCAGCACGCGCCGTAGTGCAAGGACCATGGAGGATGAGCCGGTGATGCCCGCGCAGCCCACGCTCGCGGACATTCTGACGAAGCGCTTGCACAAACCACGCTTCGGCTTGCCCTTCGCCGCCGCTCATCACGGTGCCCAATGCGCAGCACTCGCATTGAAAGCCGGCGTCGATGAGGAAACCGTGCTTGCCTGCCTGCTGCACGACATCTCCATGGGTCTCAATCGCTCCGATCATGGCTGGTGGGGCGCACAGCTGATCGAGCCCTACGTGTCGGAGCGAGTTTCTTGGGGTGTGCGGTATCACCAAGCGCTGCGCTTCTATCCCGATGCCGAGGCCGGCTACGAATATCCACAGATGTACGTCACCATGTTCGGCGAAAACTACAAACCCCCCGAGTACATAGAGGCGGCCTATAAGTTCGCGCGCAATCACAAGTTGTACATGGCGGCACGCCAAATAACCGTGTATGACGACTATAGCTTCGATCCGAGCGTGCCATTCGACATTGAACCTTTCATGGAAATTATTGGCCGTCACTTTCGCCAGCCCGAGGAAGGGCTAGGTAATGACGGGAGCCCGACCGCGCATATGTGGCGAACCATGATCGATCCCACTAAGCCGCTGTAACCTAAGCCGGCCGAGCCGGAGCCAAGACAGTCGAAACTGTGCGGCCAAAATGCATGTTACGAACAAGGGGAGCACCCCCTTGTTTATCCCCCCGAAATGAACAAGGGGGTGTCCCCCTTGTATATCCCCCGGGGAAGTGT
>JANNFC010000247.1:0-4329 GCA_031379405.1 Betaproteobacteria bacterium
CCCCGCGAGCTATGGCTGGGCCGGATGCTGGTGCAGTCCTTCCACACTGAGACCGGCAGTTACTCCATAAGTGGGCGGGATTCTGTGGGCGCTGCCCAACCTAGGTGAACGGGTTGGCTTGTCTCGTCCGACACCACCTCAGCGTCTTGCGGCAAGGGCACTTTTCGTACGGCAAAAATAAAACTGGCTCCGCCGTCTGGGTTGTTTGAAGCCTCTATGAAACCGCCATGTTGTTGGATGATTCGCCGAGCGATCGCCAACCCCAGTCCGGTGCCCCCCGCGCCACTTCTGGTCTTGCTGCTTTGAACAAATTCGTCGAATATGATGTCCAGTTCACCTTCGGGAATCCCCACCCCCTCATCTTTCACGCTGATCTGGAGACCAGGAACACCGGTCTGCTCGTCCTTCCGTCGCCCTGCCGGTAGCAGGGTCTCGGAGACGGTAATGGTGATGCGTTTTCCCGATGGCGTAAATTTGAGCGCATTGGAGAGGAGATTTCTCAGGACCTGCTCGAAGCGCGTGGTATCAAACCAAGCTTGGGTATCGTCACAGCTGATCACCAATCGAATCAAAATCCCCTTGCTCCGAGCCAATTCGCTCAGTTCGCCCATAACCGAATCGATACACAAACGCAAGTCGCGATGTTGGAAGGCATAACTCATGCGCCCAGCTTCCAGTTTGGCGAGATCCAGAAGCTCGTTCAGTAGAATCATCAATCGGGTAGCGCTTTGGTCGATACGCTCAAAGTACCTCTGAAGTTTCTCTCTGGGAGGCATTCCTTTTTCGATATTGTCGAGCCCAAGTTTGGAAAAGGAGAGAATTGCATGCATGGGCGTGCGCAGTTCATGGGACATATTCGAGAGGAACTCCGACTTGGCGCGATTCGCACTTTCCGCGACCTCCTTCGCGATCACTAATTCCGCGGTTCTCGCCGCGACCAGCACCTGCAGTCGTTCGTGATGGTCCCGAAGTTCCTCCTCGATTTCTCGCTGGGCCGTGACATCATGGATGGCTCCATAGGCCTTGATCGCTCGTCCATCGCGGAGTACGACCTGACCGACGGCTCGGACCCAGATGCGATGGCCTTTGCCCGTGACAATCTGCAGGACAAGGTCCCAATCCGCCCCCGTGGTCACGGCCTTCGCCACAGCCGATGCAATGATCGCACGATGTTCGAGAACGTAGAAATCGACAGCCGTCGCGACTTCGGGGTGATATTCCTCGGGACTTACTTCGTGAATCCGATAGGTCTCGGCAGTCCAGTACAGCTTGTTCGTGGCGAATTCGAGCTCCCACCCCCCGACGCGCGCAATGAGCTGCGTCTGCTCGGCGATATCACGTTGGCGAAGCAATTCGGTTCGGTCGCGAAGGAATCCGGTGAACATGCGCCGATCGCTAATTTGGAACTCGCCAACGGATAATCCGATGGGTATCGTACTGCCGTCCTTTCGCTCGCCATCGACTTTTCGTTCGATACCCACCACACTGCGGATGCCCGCGTTCAGGGCGTGCGTAAGATAACCGTCATGTTTGTCTGTATGCGGGGAGGGCAAGAGTGTGCTGACATTCCTGCCCAGAAGCTCGCCACAGTCGTACCCGAACATCCGGTGGACAGCGTCGTTCGCCGTCTGAATGCTGCCAAGGTCGTCGATCACGACGATACCATCATGCGCAGACGACACGATCGCGGACCAGCGTGCCTCGCTTTCGCGCAACGCGAGCTCGGCGCTCTTCACGGCGGTGATATCTCTGATCACCCCGACCACATAGCGATTCCCGTCGGGTGTCACCAGCAGCGTCTTGGACTTCTCATACCAGTTCTCGCTGCCGTCGAGGAACTTGATCGCATGTTCGACGAACATCGCATTGCCGGTGGAAAAGACCTGGTCATCCTGTTGCCATGCGAGCGCCGCGTCGGCTTCATTCATGAAGTCAGGGTCCGTGTACCCAATGACGTTTTCGGGCGTAGTACCGAGTATGCTGGCGAATGCCCGGTTGGCCAGTACCCAGCGGTGCTGCGTGTCTTTGACAAACACGCCATGCGCGACCACATCGAGAATCGACGAAAGAAACGACCGCGTCCTCGCCACTTCAATCTCTGCAGCCTTGCGATCCGTGATGTCGTAGAGGCAGGTAAGCACCCCGCACGTGCCGTCCGCCAGACGTACAGGCGTCTTGCGCTTGATCACCCAGCATTGCGTCCCATCAAGGTTCGTGAAGGGTTCCTCATAGGTTACCACCGCGTCTTGACCGATCACTTGCCGATCCTGCGCGCGGATGCATTCTGCCTGCTCGCGTGGATAAAGATCGTAGTCCGTCTTGCCCAGGAATTCAGCGACGGGTTTGCCGTGAAACCGTTCGGCCTCCGGATTGATCAGCACGATTCGCCCTTCAGCATCCTTGAGCGACACGACAAGCGGCACGGACT
Source organism: Betaproteobacteria bacterium (assembly GCA_031379405.1). Taxonomy (GTDB): domain Bacteria; phylum Pseudomonadota; class Gammaproteobacteria; order Burkholderiales; family SHXO01; genus SHXO01. The sequence continues at coordinate 2,429 of JANNFC010000247.1, forward strand.
TGATCACGTTATCCAACAGCTGGCGGCTCGACTCCCATTCGGCGGTCATTTGGCGAACGATCGCCTCGGCCTTGTAACGCGTGTGATTGGCAAGAAACACCAATGCGGAAAGGAGGAGGCTCGCACACACGCCCAGTCCGAGAGCCAACGTTCCGAACGGCGTCGAGCTCGTGCTTGCGGCATGGAAGCGGTACTCGAGCCGAATGTCACGACCCCCGATCGACAGAAAGCGTTCGGCGACGGACTCGTCGCCTGCGATACCTACGGACATGACGTCGGATGCTGCCGCGGAGAAGAGCGGAGCGGACTGGGTACGGTCGGACACGTCGAATACCCGGACGTCCGCCAAATCACGGTCCGGGTCGATCAACCGGGAAAACAGTTCGGACGCGAGGTAGGCGTTGTACGCGTATCCGAGGAGCCTTTCGCGGCGGGCCCCCACAGTCAACGGCGGAGTATCGCCACGGTACACGGGCGCATACATCAGGAACCCGGGGGCGGCCCCTACGTCGTTCTGGCGCAGCGTCACGCGTCCCGACAGGGCCACGTGACCGGTATCCCGCGCCCGGGACATGGCTTCCCGGCGCGTGGCTTCGGAGAACATGTCGTAGCCGAACGCGCGCACATTCCGATCGTCGAAGGGCTCAATGAAGACAATCGGAACGCTGTCGTTTCCGGTGGCCGCGGGCCAAACTCGATAGTTAGGAAACCCCTCTCGGCGAACGGCCGCCTCATGGGCGGGGATCTGGCCGCGATCGAGCCGAACGGCGTAGCCTAGGGCCAGGATGCCCGGATATTGGGCTTGCAGATCGAGCTGCTCCACATACCGGCCCCACTCGGCTCGAGTGACCGCCGTGCCGGCTGAGAGCAAGCCCGCAGCGCCTCTGAGCACTTGTTCGACGGCGCGCATCCGTTCCGAGACCTTGAGGGCGACGGAATCAGCCTTATGGTTCAGTCGTTCTCGGGCCGCTTCCGCGGATTCCCTCTGCGCGTCGTGCCAAACAACCAGTCCGACCGCCATCGAAAGCACCAAGACCAGCAGCGGCAGCCATGCCGTGCGAACGACCCAATGATATTCTGGGACCTTCGGTAGCATTTGCCCTTAACGTTTCCTTCGAACTAAGTCGTACAAGGGAGAAAAATCATTTTGGGGCTTCTGACCCGTAATGGTCCACCCAACACAATGACGCACGGTCATGCCAACTCTACGACAAAGCCTTTGCGTCCTTCCGGCATTGCAGGGGGGAATGGCCGATCGGGCCAACTTGACCAACTGGACCAGGATCACAAACACTATCGACCTCGGGCGCTAGCCCTTGAGTTCCTTTAAGTGTCATAGCGACCCGAATCGGCGACGCACGGGAAGATCGCACGCAAATGTTCGCGTGTGGGGCAACGACTTTGCGGCGCTAGTCCCGACTTCCTTCGACCGTGAGTCAATGCCCTCCCAAAAAGAACAACTGATACAGAGTCAAGATCACTTCCACAACGATCAGCGCAACGATATACCACTCCACCCGCAGGGTATGCCGGCTCTGGATGAGTTCGAGTAGTGTTTCGGCAGTGCGGGAGATGGCGTTCATCTTGCGCTCCAGTGCGACATGGCGTTCGCGAATCTCAAACTCGTCCTCCAGTCGAATTGGCTATGGGCTGAGAAGCGCGATAGCGGGCGTGTGCCGATTGTCGGGGTACTTCGTTCGTTGTGTTCCGCACCTTGCTCCCCGCACGCAAAGGAGCAGTTGGCGGCGATGACTACACAGGCCGCCGCGACCGTTGCGCGCGCATTGCGCGTCCCAGAACAATTATTCCGCCTGCCAGCATGAGGAGCGCGGAAGGCAATGGGAGTGGTTTGAGTTCGGCGATGAAACCGTTGGAGAAGTAATCGTTGAGCATGAAGTGGC
>JANNFC010000603.1:0-4681 GCA_031379405.1 Betaproteobacteria bacterium
CATTGATACGCCGGTAAAACACTATTCAAGTGGTATGTTTATGCGTCTAGCGTTTGCTGTGGCGGCGCATCTAGAGTCGGATATCATGCTTGTCGATGAAGTACTGGCTGTTGGAGACGAAGGATTTCAGAGAAAGTGCAAGAACAAAATTCGTGAGATTGCATTGACCGGGCGCACCGTATTGTTTACTAGCCACGACATGGAGTCGATCAGGACTATCTGTCACTCATGCATTGTGCTAAGCCATGGGTGCGTGTTGGAACAAGACAGCGTGGAATCGTGCATCCGAGCGTACCAAGCACTTTCGAATAAGGAATCTTCTACCTCTGCCACGTCAACGGTTATAGCTCACGAGGACAAGTCGTAGGACGCAATGGATATCAAAAATTACTTTCGCTTAGAGTTCGACGAACATTTCGAGGTCTTGCGGCGCGCGCAAACGGATCTTGTCCAGCCATTTGGAAATCTCGTATACGAATGCGTTCGTGGATTGAAAACCGGCAACAAGCTGTTGTTCTTCGGCAATGGTGGGAGCGCCTCTGACGCGCAGCATCTAGCGACGGAGCTAACGGTTCGTTACAAGTCGAACCGCCCCGCAATCGCCGCAATTGCACTGACCACGGACACATCGGCGCTGACTGCCATAGGGAACGATTTTGGGTTCGAGGACCTGTTCTCAAGGCAGATCGAAGCCCTTGGCCGCCGGGGAGATGTCGCTATCGGAATTACAACATCAGGGAAGAGCCCAAACGTCCTGAAGGCCTTAAGAGTGGCAAAGGAGATGGGTCTTGTGGCCGCCGCGTTCGGCGGCAAGGGCGGGGGCGATCTGCACGGCCTTGCCGATCCGTTGATTGTCGTGCCCTCCGATACCACCGCTCGGATTCAGGAAATGCACATCATGATTGGCCAAATGCTTTGTGGAGCCATTGAGATCGAGCTTGGCTATGCTAAGGAATAACGGCCTGCTGAACTCAGGTCATCAGGCAAACTGTGCCACCACTGCTCGAAACTCTCGACCGGCGTGCTGTTTTCTTCGATCGAGACGGCACGCTTAACGTCGAGAAGAACTACCTGTATCTTCGAGAGGACTGGGAGTGGCTACCCGGTGCGATCGAGGCCATAAGGAGTGCCAACGAACTCGGTTTTGAGGTGGTCGTAGTGACCAATCAGGCGGGAATCGCACGTGGGCTCTATAGCGAGAACGATTTGGCGCGATTGCATTCCTGGGTGAGCGCCGATCTTGCCAAATTCGGTGCTCGCGTGGATGCCTACTACTATTGCCCCCACCACCCTGACTTTACCGGGCCATGCGAATGCCGAAAACCCCAACCGGGACTTCTGCGCCAAGCGGCAAAAGAACGCGGAATCGACTTAAGCAACTCTTACCTGGTAGGCGACAAATTTTCGGACGTGCAGGCGGCGTTGGCGGCGGGTTGCCTTCCTATTCTGGTCGCTTCGGGCTATGGAGAAGTTGCCCGTTCTGAATTGACTTCCCAAGTACCCTATTTGGCGAGTCTGCTTGATTTTCCACATCTCTTGCACCAGCTTTCCTTGAAAAGTTCCGCGACCGGTTGACCGTTCTATCTTCGAGATCAAACTTGCTACGCAACGATCACCCTCGCCTTGCGAAGAATAACTTCGATCTTCTCCGGCTCGTATTCGCCGGAATCGTATGTCTAGTTCATGCTTACGAACTCTCTGGATACCAGGAGCTTTCGCGGTTTACGGTGTTTCTTTCATCCGGGGTGGCGGTCGAAGCATTTTTCGTCGTCAGTGGATTTTTGATTTTTATGAGCTGTGAGCGGTCCTCGTCCTTAGCTTCGTACGCGGGCAAGCGATTCCGGCGCATTTACCCAGCGTACTTTTCCGTGGTGATGCTGTGCGCGCTTGGCCTATTCGTACTTAGCTCGAAAGATTCTGGAGGCTATTTTTCGCTTGCTTGGTTCAAGTACGTTGTGGCCAATCTGGCCTTCCTGAATTTTCTGCAGCCAGCACTCCCAGGTGTCTTCGAGGGGAATAAACTGGCCGTGATTGACGGACCGTTGTGGACGCTTAAGGTTGAAGTGATGTTCTACCTCTCGGTCCCGTTATTTGTGTACCTGTGCCGGAGATGCTCGCGTTTTTCCGTCCTCGCCCTTACCTACTGCGGTTCGACGCTCTACGCCTGGTTACTTACGACCGCGGCGCAACGTTCGGATTCCACGATTTATCTCGAGCTCGCCCGTCAGCTACCCGGCCAGCTTTCTTATTTCATGTCGGGTGCTTTGCTCTATTACTATCTGCCGTTGTTTGAACGCCGCACCTGGCAATTCATCGCGCCTGCGATTTTGGTTCTTGCCATTGACCTGTTTGTGCCGTTGCCATTCCTCGAACCGCTCGCCCTTGCCATCATCGTAATAGGATGTGGGGTATTTTTCTATCTTGGAAATTTTGGCAAGTACGGCGATTTTTCCTATGGCGTCTACATCCTCCACTTCCCAATAATCCAGGTTCTGCTCCAAATGGGTTGGTTCAAGGAAAGCCCCTGGTATTTTCTATCGGCTGTAATTCTTGCGGTAAGCGGGGGCGCAATCGCCATGTGGCATCTAGTCGAAAAGCGATATTTGCTTCGGAATAGCCATTACATCGCCACATCTTCAGTCCCCGCTGAAATCTCAAGATTGAAATAGAACTTTACCGGTCTTTACGGTCCGCATGTCAAACACGAAATCCGGCAATTCCACTATCACGGTCTTTCTACCTACACCAGTCAGTGGAAGCCGGATCACGTGCCTTACCTTCTCGCCAATGAACTGTAGGGGTACTTCGAGTTCACGCACGTGCACAGACCTTCGGTTTCCTTCGCTTTCAACAACGAGCTCCGATGAAACCGCACCGATCAGATTGGAGGTGGTCGGTTCGATGATCTCCTTGGTGAGCAACCCGCTGGTGGCGTCGTAGGCAAAGGCCGAGGTGCGTGTGGCGCTAATGTTGGCTCATTGACCTGACGCCAGAACGGCTTCGTCATCGGGTGCTACTCGTCGAGCTGGAACTTGCGGGGCTTCATCCTGCCAATGTATTGGTATTGCGTGGTCACCGAGAAAACCCGTTTCGGCGCGACGTGCGTATAGGACGGCGCCTCATCATCGCGCTCAATACGAAAAACCAGTGCCGTCGGCCGGTCGTCTAAATGCTGCTGAACTTTTCGCGCGTCGTGCTCGCGCTGACTTGAGGACCAACCCGCATGCGACCCAGCACCGTATTCATTTGTTCCATGGTGGGGTAGTCCGTTTCGTCACCTTCCCGTACTTTCAATAGATCATCATGGCAAGGCCAGATCCGCCACTTTGTCACCCAACGCCCTGGACGTGGTCCACTTGCCACCGAATACTGTGATGAGACGATCGCGTCTCTCCAGCGCGTACTCCCGCGTCGCGTGGGTGGGATTGGCATGAGATCTAAGCAGTGGGCGCAATCCGGCGAAGGTTTTCGTTACGGCCCCCACGGTGATATTCGGGTCGAAATAGGTATTGTGCAGATCGATCAGATTGTCGCGTTCTTCCGCGGAGCACTCAATGGGTACATCCAACGTTTGACGCACTTCTGTCGTGCCAATAAGGGTCTGTCCCCGATAAGGCAGGACAAAGAAAACGCGAGTACTTCCTGGGACCTCCAACAAGACCCCTTGCGCCATCTGCCTGTTCACCAAGAGGTGGCTTCCGCGCACTAGATCGAGTTCGTATTGGCTGGCGATTCCACTATCGGTCAGTAGGTCGCCGGCCCACGGCCCGGCGACATTTACGATGCGATCGAAAGATTGCGTTTCTCCGTCCTCGGCAGTGAGCGCGCCCTGGGCCGTGACCATCCTGATTGCTCGATTTGGCCGCAGATCCACGCCTGCCGCGCGGGCTTGGTCCGCCGCCCACAAGCCTAACGCGCGATCGTCCATTTGCCCATCGAAAAACGTATAAGCGCCTTTGAGCCCGGCGGCTTTCAGCCCCGGCAGCCGCCTATGGACATCCGTCGCTTCGATCCATCGTGTCTTGCCCAGGGTATGTTGCCCCGAGAGTAGATCGTAGAGGGCCAAACCCAATCGCAAAACCCATCGCCCGCGCCGGGAGGAGGCATATATTGGAACCATGATCTCCAAGGGATGCGCCAACTGCGGGGCCTGCTCGATCCACCACTTCCGTTCCCGCAGGGACTCCCGTACCAATCCGAAATGGGCCTGCTCCAGGTACCGTACCCCGCCATGCAGTAGCTTGGTGGATGCCGAACTGGTGGCGCCCATGATCTCGCCACGCTCAAACAGCGTCACTTCGCACCTGTGCCTGGCTAGCGACCACGCCGACATGATGCCGTTGATCCCGCCTCCGATGACCGCGATTCGCACGGATCGGACTTAGATCGGGGGGGAACGACGCGATAAACTAGTTTCCATGGTGATCGAACGCCGTTGTAATACCCGTGAACGGGCGAGGATCATATCATAGCGAGTTGCGCCATCATGCCTTGGGCATAGTTCTCGCACGAGTCAGGCCAACACGCTCATCGCACCCATCCTCTCAATCTAGACCTTCCATGCTCATACCACTGATTCTTTCGGGCGGCAGCGGCACTCGGCTTTGGCCGGTATCGCGCGAAGCCTATCCCAAGCCCTTCATCAAACTGCAAGACGGCCAAAGCCTGCTGCAGAAAACGC
>JANNFC010000616.1:0-2366 GCA_031379405.1 Betaproteobacteria bacterium
AACGGGTTTTTCACCTTGGCGCGGTCTGCTTCCGGCGTGCGGCTTTCTATTGCTGCTTCGAATGACATGGCTGGCTCCTTCCCTTGAGATATTGAATGGTCAGATACCGATCCAGAAACGCCGCCACAAACAGGACGGCCACAACGCCAACAACGAATCTAACGTCGATCCAATCTGTCATCACAACGCCGCCCGTTCGCTTTGACGACGGCCTTCATCCAGCAGGATCGCTGCGTCTCTGACCTCATTCAGCGCACGGCCGAGAGCCGCCATTTCAACAGGCATCAATCTGGCCAGAGCTTTCATGTCGGCACCCTGTAGCCGACTGAGAATGTCAATTACTTCGACGCATTTTCCAGGCATTGATCTCGCCGACGACGTCGCGGAGGTCAAAGCACCCAGGAAAACTGGAGAGTGAGTCAGCATGGGATCTCCAAATTCAATTCGGCTGAAACCCAGTCATTCAGATCGCGCCGGATGAAGTCCCCGCCCAAGAGAACGAACTGGACATTCCGCCCGAAGTAGACTGCCGTTGTGTCCCGGTTCGCTTGCGCCTGAGCGATGAACCACCCCGTCGCAATCGCAAGATCACCGCGGCGTGACGCCAGACGCTTTTCTGGACGCAACTCCCGCCCAACTTCTAGATTGCGATGCAGTTCGGTGACTTTTTCAGACAGCGCTACGATCTCCGCGAGCCAGATGACGAACTCTGGCCGGGGATGGAATACATCGCGCGCAGCACATCTGCCGTTTGGTTGGCGGACCACGTCATCCAACCCCGGGACCACGCCTCCGGCTGCTTCCGGTCGAACGGAACCCCCGCGTCCGCCGCGCAATACCCCGCCGTGAACATCAATTGATCCGATAGAGGTTTTAATGGTTTTGATGTCATGAATAGGCATTTTCGCTATCCCAAACGCGCACGAAAGCCGATGAAACCGCAGTGTCTTGCATTAAGCTCAAGATCAGACCTGAGACCGTGTAGCGTATTACGCTACTGCGTGCAAGTGCTATTTTGGTAAGATTGTGGAAAAGAATAAATCGCAGACACTAGATCAGCGGGTGGGCGATAAAAATCACGAGATCGCGAACGATCCCCGCTGCTGGCTTGTCTCCCGCGCGGGCAATAGTGAAATTCTTCAAATTGCCCTGGGTGCGCTCGATGACGCACAGACTTGTTGGCGTCGCGTAGTGCGCGTAGTCCTCAAACGGCACGGCGATAATATAGGCGCCGCGGCTGATGCCGTATCCCGGAATGCTGCTGTCTATAATATACGATCGCTGCTTTTCGATCGGGAACCTGCGGTCTTCAAATCCTGGAACCTCCCCCAAGTCGGCGGAACCCTCCTGCCAAGTAGCAGGGCCGATTCGTCCCATTACAATAACTCCCCGAGAAATATCGGCAGGCGTCGCGGCAATTGTCCGGCCAAGATCGGGTAAATGCTCTCCGATGTACACTGAAATCTTTTGCAACTCGCCAATCTGGAGTTTGCGTTTTCCATTGACAAGGCGGGAGACGCCCATCGGGTCGATGCCGAGCGCGCGCGCAAGACCCTTCTGGGTTTTGCCAGGTTTTGAAAGCCCCTTCTTGAGCCACAGAAGATATCGCGATTCATCGGTCATCCTGGCAAGGCATATTGCAACACGTCCTCTACGGCCATCCCTACCTCTAACATAGAGGCGCTACATGAAAAGTGTTTGCCGCTATCTTTCCTGTATAAAGTCCACTTGCGAAAAGTAGCGGTCTTCGCTACACTGCGCCAATGTCAAGAACGCACCGCATCAAACCACATCACAGCGACTTATCTCGCCGCAAAAAGCGCGAGGAAGGTGTCTCACGCCGGCGCTATGCAATGCAGCCAGCAGCCCGAATCATCAACGAGGTATTCGACGGCCCACCCTCTCTCGCGGTCTGCCTCAAGGTTCACAAAACGACGATATACCGCTGCCTCAAGCCGGTGTCGGCGGGCGGTACGGGTGGTGAGGTTCCCGCTAGCCTGCAAAAAAAAATGGTTCTTCTTGCGCGCAAGCTTGGGCGAACACTGAGTTACAGCGATTTTCATACCGACTAGGCCCGCCACAATGTTTGTGAGTTGTATGGCGGCGGTTGTAGCGTTTAACTCTATGCCATAGAGGCAGACCCATGTTACGGTCACGAATCATGGGTGATACTTTTCCGAGGGGGCTCGGACGTGCTTTTAAATGACACCATAACGTTTGCCACACTGCTGAACGTCGCGATTATGCTCGCGACGATTTGGCAATCGAGAAGGCTTTCTGCCTCTGGAGATTGGCAACCATCTGACAGTAAAGGGAAATCGTTCCGGAAAACGAACCTGGACGATTTCGCACTGCCGGGTCTGGAC
>JANNFC010000628.1:0-2792 GCA_031379405.1 Betaproteobacteria bacterium
AGCTTGAGCGCCTTGAGATACATGCAGGATGGAAACGGCCGATTGAAGGACGCCCTTCGCGCCCCGCAATGGAAAAACCGGAAAGATTGTTCACAGACAGGTTGAACGCATTTCCTCCGGGGACTGGCAGAGGAAGCTCGCGCTTCCGAGCCTTGAAGATCCAGTGGGAATCGAAGACCTTGCCCTTTTTACCCTCCATGACTCCCCCTGCTTCTCCCTCGGATTCGCTCAGCCGCCGTGACTTTATTGCACGCGCGGGCTTGCTCACGGCCGCCGCGGCCGGCCTCAGCCGCACCCCGGCTTCCGCCGCAAATGCGGCGGGTGCCACGCCCGCGACACCCGCTGCGCCGGCTCACTACGACATCGGCATTCTGGAAAAATGGTTTTTCGACGGCGGTAACGGCGGCCCGCTGAAATACACGCCGGAGCAAATGGCGATCACGCTCGACGAGATCGGCCTGGATCTCGAGCTGACGCTCCGCAAGGACGGCCATATCACGCCGGAAAAAGCGCCGGACGAACTGCCGGCCATGGTCGCCGCGCTCGCGAAGAAGAAGCGCCGCATCCTCTGGGTCGCGCTCGACACCGTGCGCCCGGACGAACCGCATTGGGAAAAAGCCGTGCGCATCGCCAAGCAACTCGGCGTGCCGCAATACCGCCACCGCGGCTTCCGCTACGAACGCGGCAAGCCGCTCAAGGCGCAGATTGCGAACTTCAACAGCATGGCGCGCGAGTTCGCCGCCGCCAATCGCGAGATCGGCATTCAGGCGGTTTATCAAATTCACGCCGGCGCGAGCATGGCCGGCAGCGCGGCCTGGGATCTGGATCAGATCCTCGGCGACATTGATCCGAAATACTTCGGCGTAGCCTTCGACGCCCAGCACGTGATGGTCGAGGCAACGCAGGCGTGGCCCAACGCCGTGCAGTTGCTCGCCCCGCGCACCGTCGCGCTGTGCGTAAAGAGTTTCAAGTTCGAGGGCGACCGGCAGGTCGAAGTGCCGCTCGGCGAGGGCCGAGTGAAGAAGGCCATCGTCGATCAGGTCATCGCCGCGCACGGCGGCCCGCTGCCCATCTGCATTCACAACGAGCACTCCAAACTCGCGCCCGTGCCGTTCGACCAACGCGCCGGGATCGTCGAGGCGTTCCGGGCGGATGCGCGCGTCTTGAAAGGCTGGCTGGGTTTGCCCGTGACTTAAACGACCCGCACACACTTTATCGCTTTTCCCCATGCACCCCACCCGCCTTCTCCCTGCCCTCGCGTGTCTCGCTTCCGCGCTCGTTGCCGCCGAAGTCCCCCAGCTCCCCGGCATCGGCGCCGCGATGCAGGACATGATCGCAAAGAAGGAAATCACCGGCGCCGTCACCATCGTCGTCTCGAAGGATAAGATCCTGCACCTTGAGTCGACTGGCCTCGCGGATGTTGCGGAGAAGAATACATCAAACATCGATTCTCAAGTCGAGCTGACAGGCAGTGATTACGATTATATCGACGCCGATGTCAGGAACTTTCTTGCCGCAGGTCGGGGCGATTTGCTAAACGACTGAGTCTCGGCAGTTCTATGTGATCGCGCAACTCTGAGACTAGACGATCCAGTTCGTGCCCCTACTTCGCAACGATGTTTACCTGAGCCTGCGTGCGGTTCGCACGAACAACCATTGCGACGTCTAGCTCACACTGGTATTGCTCCATCACGGCCGTGATGGCTTGCTGCAGGCCGTTGTTCGGGCTTGCCGGCCAGCCTCTAAAGCCGCTTCCGCTTGTTCAGGCGTGATTGCCGGATCGGTCTTGGTCATAGATTAATATACGCCAATGCCGCACTGTTGTACGACGAAGAAGCGAAGCTATTCGATCTCAGTGACGAAGGTCTTGCCAACGCCGAGCGGCCAGATGTGGCACAGGTCTGCCAGCTTTTTACCGTACTGGTCCTAATTGCGCCCGCCGATATTGTTCGTGCGGCGGCAACGAGCTATTTATGACGATCTGCGATTCGACGACAATCATCTATGGCGGCACGCCGTTCGCCTCTGGGCTTCATAAGCGCGGCAGCAACGAGACACTCTAGTTGAGTAAGTACGCGGTCATTCCTATCCTGACGAGTACCTGCTTCCATACCTTCAGTCGCTCATCTCACTCCTGCTTATCTGCCACTTCGTGTGGACTCGCACCTGTCCTTTTGTGTGCTCAGTTGACAAACGACTCCATGGTCACAGCGTATTATTAGAGCCTGCTAGTCTCTTGGAGTGCTTGCTCTAGACAAAGATATTTGGGTCGCAATGATTGGTGTCCTTGGCCTTGTCGTCACCAATTTGTTGACGTACAACCTCACGAAGCGCCAAACGAAGTCGACGTCCCAACGTGAGGACGAGGTGCGCACCGCCGACATCACACGGCAGGACACACTTGCAGCGGAGCAACGTTCTAGAGAAGCCCGGAAGGAAATCAACGCGAAGCTGCAACCCCTCTACAAGGAGCTTAGGGAAAGCGCCGACGTGTACTGGACGGCTCTCGACCTCCACATGCGATACGGCAAGCTTGGTGAGGACGGCGAGTATGCGTACCCCTTGGAAGCCACTAGACGGTTCAACACGGTGGTCGATGAGCTAAGTCTGATTGCCCCGGACGCCATCGTCAGCGAGGCACGCAGCTTGAACATCTCGATTATTCGATTGGCGGTTGCCAAGGCTGAGGTTATAGGCGAGGCCGTAGGATGGACCGCCTATCGCGTCGACTATATTGCGGCGCTTGATCGGTTGGCAGCACGCATGCGCGACCAGCTCGCGGAGGATCCGCC
>JANNFC010000649.1:0-2832 GCA_031379405.1 Betaproteobacteria bacterium
CCGCCCCGTGCGGCCTAACGTATTGTAGGCCCCCTAAAGGTGTTCAAAAGAGCACCTTCGGGGTGTATAAAAACACCCCATTAGGGTGTCTAAATAGCCAACTAAATTGGAACTCATTAATTTTCCTGTATTTTTCCAATAAGGTGCGGAAAAACACACCAAGCCCAACGTCATAACAATAGGGGGGAATCATACGTCAGGTCGTTTCTTGCAGCAACTGCGAGTGCGAGTGCGAAATCTGCGAGTGCGAAATCGGCTAAGGCCGAAATATAAATAAAAGGGACTTCGCGGGCGGGGTATTGACCCCACCCTTGACCAAAGGGGGGCTCCGTACGGATCCCTTTTCGCCCCCTTTGGAATCCCCCGAAGTTTGCCCCCCCGCCAAGAGCACGGGGGAATACGAATTGAACTAAGGAACCTAGGAATAATAACTTGAACACTTATGGTTTTCGACTGGCCACCGAAGGTCCGATCCGGTAGTTCCACTCTGCGTGAAATTCGTCGCGCACAAGGTTTACAGCGGCGAGATCGGCATCAGAGACCTTGATGCCCGGATCGTAAGTGTTCTCCTCGAGCGGGGCTTTGACTCTCAGGCCTGCTTCGGTGGTGACGCTACCGATCAAGTTGACAACCACCTGCCGGCTCAGCAGCGGGCGTCCCCGCCAGTGGTTGGTGATATGACAGAACATTCGATGCTCTATCTTGTTCCATTTGCTGGTGCCCGGCGGGAAGTGGCACACCTGAATGTGCAAACCGTGTTCGTCGGCCAAACGCTGCAACTGCAGCCGCCACAAGCGTACCCGGTAGCCGTTGCTCCGGCCACACTCGGCCGTGATGAGCAAGCGCTTGGCCTGCTTGTACATCGGTCGCCCCATCTCCAACCACCAGCGACGGATGCTCTGCACGGCAAACTCGGCCGTGTCGGGTCTATGCCCACACTCATCCAGCCAACGTTGGCCCTCACGTCGTACACCCCGTAGGGCGCGAGCTTGCCCAACTCCTCGTCTAGAAAATCGTGTACGCGCACCTTCTCGGGCTGCCCATGCGTGTGCCACTCGCGGCCAGTGTTCTTGAAATCCCCCATGAGTTCCTTCTTCCTGGTGTCCACCGAGATCATGGGTTGGCGCTCAGCCAGTGCCTGGAACTGGGTGACCATCGCTGTTATTATTGCTAGGTTCCTTAGTGCACGGTGGTCAGGGGATGACTTGCTTGACCGCATTCACACGCGCTTGGTGAATAGCTGCTGCGATTTTTTGCGAGTCATTCTGGGATCGAGCGATGGCTCCCGCATCGACGGTCGAAGCGGCCTCCAGTGCGGACAACAACAAACTTCGCGGAGCGTAGGGCAAGGCTTCGAATCCCGGGCGCCCATGAAAGTCGCACGCGCACGCCTCCAGTAGTTCGTGAAAGCGTTCCGGACGACGCAGGGCGTCCGTGCGTTCGAGTAACTTCACTATCGTTGCAGCACGCAGTTCATCCGCACGGTGGACATCCCCGTGGTATCGGGCGGTCAATCGCGCCAAGTCATAGCATTGGGCCGGCACCCGCAAGCGTTCGCTCAGACCTTTCAAAAGACCCACGCCGCGTTGTTCGTGGCCGTGATGGCTGGGCCACTCTTCCCTGGGTGTTGCGCCCTTGCCCACGTCGTGACCCAACACGGCAAATCGCACGGGCAAGGTGTAGCCGCGAGCGGCGGCGTAATCCAGGCACAGCATGACGTGGATGCCCGTATCGATCTCGGGATGATATTTGGCGGGCTGCGGCACTCCAAAAAGCGCGTCGACCTCGGGAACAATCCTCGCCAACGCACCGCAGGCACGCAGCGCCTCGAACATGAGCGATGGGCGCGCTTCCATGAGTCCGCGCGAGATTTCTTGCCACACGCGTTCAGCGACGAGGTGATCGACTTCGCCCTCGTCCACCATCTGCCGCATCAGTATCAAGGTTTCGGAAGCGATCTCGAAAGCGAAGCGTGCGGCGAAGCGCGCCACTCGCAGGATACGAACGGGATCCTCGGCGAACGCGGGGCTCACATGGCGCAGTATCCCGGCCTTTAGATCCTGCGCCCCGTGGAACGGATCGATCAATGCGCCGTCCTCGCCGCGGGCGATGGCGTTGATGGTGAGGTCGCGACGGGCGAGATCCTCCTCCAACGTAACTTCGGGAGCGGCGAATACGGTGAAGCCCTTGTATCCGCGCCCAGTCTTGCGCTCCGTACGGGCAAGGGCGTATTCCTCATGGGTGCGCGGATGCAAGAACACCGGAAAGTCTTTCCCCACGGGGCGAAAGCCCTCTCGCGCCATCTTTTCGGGGGAACTGCCCACTACGACGTAGTCGTGATCTTTCACCGGCAGTCCGAGCAATTCATCCCGGACCGAGCCTCCGACGCGGTAGACCTTCATTGGCTTAACGGCGCGCGCGAAAGCCGCCGTAACGAGCGCGGGAGGTAACCTCCCCCAGGTACTGTGGCGCGACCCCTTCCAGCGGCGTCGGCGCGAATCTGAATACCGATGGGAAGGGGCCGTTGCAGATACAGTCGACTTTCATGGAATCAAGATTGTCGCGCGTGAGCACTCGTCCAGGTAAATGCTCCATGACCAATGCTTGTACACGTGCGAGTGCCTCCGGAAGCCCCACTATTAGCGGGTCAGCACCCACCTGCTTCGCGGCGTAACGAACCAACTCCCGTAGCGTGTAGACCTTGGGCCCGCACAGATCGTAGCTTTGTCCGAAGGTTTCGGGATTGCCGAGGCTTTCGACCATGGCGCGCGCGACGTCTTCGACAAAGATGGGTTGGAAGCGTACATCGGCACCCGCGAGCGGAAACACTGG
>JANNFC010000697.1:0-2080 GCA_031379405.1 Betaproteobacteria bacterium
GGGAATCATACGCCAGGTCGTTTCTTGCAACAACTGCGAGTGCGAATTCGGCTAAGGCGACAATACAGTTGAATTGTTGATTTAGGGAGCACCGCGAGGCCCCTTCATCGCTGTCTTCCCACCCCCGCCGCACGCGAGAACAGGGGTGGGATAGGCGGTACACCGAAGTACAGAACGGCTAAGACATTCCCGTTCCCACCACAAAATCGAACTCGGCCTTCAAAAACTTACCTGCGCTTTTCAGGTCAAGCGCCAAGGAAGGCTTGTGGCCGGCCCAAGGATCGCCCGCACGGAACGGATCGTCTTTAAAGTACAGCTGCGTGGTGACGGGAACATGCAAGAAGGGCATGACTGACATGTGGATGTGCTTGGCGCGCGTGAGGTTGCCAAACTTCTCGAGCCCAGGCATTCCCGGTGGAATGGGATAGGAGCCCGGCACGATGGTTTCGATCTCGTAGCGGCCCTTGGCGTCGGTCAGCAACATACCGCGCAACCGGAAGGGCATGGGCGGCTCGTTGAAATTCGTTGGCTGCTTCTTATCGTAGTTACCGGAGTTATCGGCCTGCCAGATTTCGATCAGCGTCCTGGGTAGCGGCGTGTGGCAGTCGGAACTGTAAACCGTGCCACTCAGAAGCAGGCGCTCGCCCGGCTCGTCGTCGGCGGCGATTTTGGCTAGCATGGGCGCGCCGTAGTTATACATCGGCCCCAGAATATCGCTTTGCGTCAGCACGCATTCCTTGGCCAGCGCGATGCCTGACGAAGCAATGGCGGCACCGCCCAACATCGTTACGCCACGCCTCAAAAATGCCCTTCGGTCCAGGGGTAATTCCTGGTGTTCATGAGTCATTGGATTCTCCTCGCTATGATTTATAGGTAGGCCACAAACGGACCCTAAAACGGCGCGGTGATGCCATGCTCCACGCGCCGTGCTTCGAGATTAGCACGAAGTCACTATTTTGCTTGTGTCATGGGGTCACCGAGCAACCACGCTGAGTCGACCAGCGGCGAAGGAACGGCATCCAACAGGCTGCGAGTATGCGAGTGGAGAGGCATCCGGAAAATTTTCTCGGTTCGCCCAGACTCCGCAATCTCCCCTTTGTACATCACGTAGACGCGATCACACAACGCCTGCACGGCGGCCAAATCGTGACTGACCAGCACCAATGCGGTTTGCATCTTGATCTCCCGCAACAGTTCGCAAATCTGTGTGCGCGTGGTGGCGTCCAGTCCGGAGAGAACTTCGTCCGCCACGATCAACTTGGGATCCAGCACCAACGCGCGCGCAATGCCGACGCGTTGCCGCTCACCGCCGGATAGTTCATGGGGATAGCGATCGAGATAGGTCCGCGGCAATCGCACTCGATCAAGCAGTATCGCGGCCTGTTCAAGGCTCTGCGTAGCGCCTTCGAATCGCCCATGCGCCAGCAACGGTTGCGTGAGAATGCGCCCGATCCGATGGCGGGGATTGAAGCAAGACAGGGAATCCTGAAAGACACATTGCAACTGCGCGCGCAACGGTCGCAACTCTTGTTGTTCGAGATGAGTGATATCGCGCCCATCGAAGATAAGCTTTCCTTGCGAGGGCTCAAGCAGACGCACCAGCGTGCGCACCAACGACGTCTTTCCTGAACCGGACTCGCCCACGATTCCCACGCACTCCCCGACGTCGATGCGAAAGTCGATATGCCGAAGAATAAATAAGTGCGATGCGCGGCCAAACCATGTGTTCCCGGACCGCTGCGCAATCTCCAGCGCGAGCCCTCCGGCTTCAAGCAACGACATGCAGGGAAGTGCTCATCGCGGCGTCCAGTAAACCGCGCGTATGCGGGTGCAGAGGGTTCTCGAACAACTGCCGTACGGGTGCGCACTCGACGACACTGCCTGCATGCATCACACACACCTCGTCGCACAACTTTGCCGCTACGCCCAGGTCGTGAGTGATAAACAAAACGGCGCACTGCTGACGAGTCTGCATTGCTTTGATGAGTTGCAGAATCCTTTTCTGCACCGTCATGTCGAGCGCGGTAGTGGGCTCATCGGCGATGACCAGCTTTGGACGGCAGGCGAACGCGATGGCAAT
>JANNFC010000033.1:0-3900 GCA_031379405.1 Betaproteobacteria bacterium
AATACCGGATTGAATCTCGTGACCCTGCCCTGGCTGACCTTCACCACGCAGTTCAATTTTCGGTACAAGACCATGGACAATATTGAGGCGGCGCTGTTCGAATTTCAAGGTGCGCCGCTCAACCGCGCGGTGTTGCTCGACGGGAACATTCTCAACCGCCCGATTCCCACGACCAACAGTACCTATCTGGCATTTTCGGCGGGCGTCGTCGTCAATGTGTTCGATTACGGTCAGCTCTATGCCATCGCACAGCTGCCTATTTACCGCGACTTCAACGGGAATCTGCAACAAGATACCGGCTACGTGTTCGGAATGACGAAATCCTTTGCAACGACGCCGCTGTTTTAAGACGGAGGTTCCAATGAGCAACACAAGATACTCCGCCATGTCAGTCCATAAACGACTCTGGGGCGCTCGCTCGATCGGTCGCCATGCCCTGTGCTCTGCTCTCATGCTGCTCGCGGCTTGCAGCAGCGGCGGCGACAGCGGGCCGGAAACGAATTCGCCGCTCTCAACGCCGATGGCCCTCGTCGTGAATCAAGATGACACGACCTTGACCACAATCAGACTCGATGGGAAACAGTCTCCCGTCATCAGCACCCTGTCACTTGGCCCGGTGCAGCCCGATGCGATCGGCGGCGTCACGTTTTCGCTGGGCGAATGGATTTTTGTCACAAACACGGCCACCAACAAGGTGGCTGCCATCGATCCGATCGGGGGCCTGGCGCCGATTCTGGAGAGTTTTCTGGATGTGAATCCTGCTAATCCGCTGGTGAAAATCGGCGAGCGTCCGACGCGCATCTACCGGGATCCGGTCGACAAGGAAGTGCTCTGGACCATGAACGATGGCGATGCTACCACCAGCATTGATACGGTAGCCAACTGTTCTCGTGGCGGATCGGTCTCGGTCCTTCACAATTCCCACCTCTCCGCGGGTGGAGAAAGGCCACGAGTCATCTCGATAGTGTGTCTCTCCGGGAAAGGGGAGCACCTTGTCGCATTTGCAAGGCCGCCGGTCATCGCACAGGAATTGGGATTTGTCTCCAGCAAGACCACGGGGCTTATTAGCGTGTTGCTTCCTGTTCCGGCGGCAGGTGGCAACGTCGCATGGAGTGAGTTCTTCGTAAAGATCGACTTGTGCGATAGCGCAAAGGAGACATTGCTGGGGCATGGGGCCTGTGACGGGGACGCGACGACGCCGAACCACTCACTCCCGTCCAGGATGTTCTGGTCGCAGGTGACGGGAAAGATCTATGCCTATCTCTCCGGCTACGGCAGCCTGGTGGAAATCGCCCCCAATGCCTTAAGCATTACTCAACGAGTGGACATCGCGTCGTTCCCGCTCGATCCGAAGGTATCTCATGCCGTGGGTATGACCCCGAACGGGCAGTCCCTGCTCGTCATCATCGAGGATCGAATCGATTCGGACCACGTCGTGACCCGGTTCGCTAGAATCGATCTCACTCAGAATCCTCTTACGGTGACGCCGATTCCATTTCCTACCTTGCAGGATGTCCGTCCCGGTCCGTTCCAGTTCACTCCGGATGAGACGCAGCTCTATGTGATGGCATCGAACGACGCTGGAGGCTTGAGTCCGGCGCAGGACACAAGCTTGAGAAAAGACCTGCTGTTAGTCTTCGATCCGTCGCAAATTTCGCTGGTCACTGAAGTGCCCTTGCCGCAAGCGGCGATGCACGCCATGGATCTCTGGATCACCGGTCCGCAGGGCGCAGGATCGGCAAAGGGAGTGGTGGTCACGAACGCGACGCATGGTGTCAACGGTACGGTCTCGCTGATCGATGCGGCAACCAACGCAATTACCGCAACCATTCCCGTCGGAAAGAACCCGAAGCAGGTGACCGTGTATTACTACGGGCTTGCCGCTAGCGACAATCAGGCGACGCCGAATTGGTAGAACTAAGGGAATGTCTGGCGTCACCTCGGCTGGTTCATACGATGGCGGTGTCTAGCGCAGCAGCAGTTCGAAGGCGATGTGCTTGAGAAAATGCTTCCGGTAGGTTTCCGACTTGCGGACTTGACGGCTCTCCATCGGGTTGTAGTCGTCGGTGATGAGAAAGCCTTCACCGCTGTTCATCATGTGTTCATGATCGAGCAGCCAGCTGATGCGCCGGTCTTCACTCGCTGGATTCAGGTCGATCGGCTGTTCCGACGCCAGAAATATGAAATCGGTGAACTCTCCCTTCTCCGTAATGAAGACGCGCATATGGGGGAACAGACTGTTGAGCGTCCGATCCACCGCCGCCACCGCGTCCGATCCCTCTCCATGAGTAAAGCCCACGTAGTTGAGCGCAAGGACGCCGTGATCGTTCAGGAGACCGCGCAACTCGCTCAGCATCTCCCGGCTGAGCAGATGAGTGGGCTCTGAGCCGCCGGTGAAGCAATCATGGATGATCAGGTCATAGGACCGGTCGAGGTTCCTGATCTCATAGCGCGCATCGCCGACCAGGAAACGGCCGGTCGGCTCAAAATGAAAAAACTTCTGCGCCGCTTCGGCGACCGCCGGGTCGATTTCGATCGTATCGGTAGCGATACCATGGGATTTCAGATCGCGCGCGACATGTCCCCCGCCGAGGCCAATGAGCAGAGCCTGAGTCGCTTCAGGACGAATCAGCGGCAGCAACCCCAATACTTGCTGATACCCCAGCACGCTTCTGTCCTGTTTCAGGTCCACTGCGCTGATGACAGAGGCGTCGGAGAGCATGAGGCGATATCCGCGCTGCTCATCGTCCACGACACGCACCCACCCGTACAGGCTTTCCGTTTCAGAGATGACGGTGAAGCCTTTTGCTGTCTCGCGGGAAGCGGCAAGGCCGAGTGACGCAAGGATGCCTGCTGCAATGCAGAGAATCACGGTAGGCCTTACGGAGCGGGCAGGATTCGCGCTTCGTGTTTCATGCCAGGCGACCAGGATGGCAAGCAGCCCAAGTAGGAGGCTGAGGGAAAAAATGATCGCCCTGGTTCCAAACATCGGCAACAGAAAAAATCCCAATAATAGGGTTCCCGCCACACTCCCGACGGTGCTGATCGCATAGACAGTACCGGATGCAGTGCCCACCCCGCTCAAGTCGCGCGTCGCGCGCTTGATCACATAGGGCCCTACCATCGCCAGCGCCGTCAACGGCAGCGTAAAGAGCAGGAGCGCGCTCGCAAAGGCCCCGGCGCGAAGACCGAATGAGTCGGTCGCGCGGAGGATCGGCCCGGCCAGAAAGGGGATGGCCACGGTCGTGACGGCAGAAGACAGAATGATGTGAGCCAGACGGACTGCCGGGAATCGATCGGCGAGCAATCCCCCGAGGAAATAGCCCAAGGCCAACGCGATCAACGTCACGGCTATCAATGACGACCAGACGTACAGGCTGACCCCGTAGAACGGACCGATGATCCTCGTACCGAGCAGTTCGAGAATCATCACGGCTGCCCCGGTAATCGTAACGGTCCCGTAAAGGACGAGTTGCCCCTGATCCGGAGAGGACGACGGACTATGCTGAGCAGTCTTGCCCATGCCCCATTCTTTCACATCAATCGATAAAAAAGAGGGGGGCTGACGGGGTTGAACCCGACAGCCCCCTGCTATGGACGAGACGACGCTAGTCGTTACGTCATCCTTCGTCGCAACCACGCGATCCCGCTTAGCCCCGACACAAACAGGAGAGCCGCAGCCGGCAAAGGCACAGCCGCCACCTGAGCGGTGCCTTGGAGACTGAAGGTTCCAGAACTCAGGAACGGCACACCCGTGAACAGCTGGGTCCATGAAATGTTAAAGGCGTTCGTCCCGGTATTGAATGTCCCCGTGGCGGGCTCGCCAATGTTCAACGTCGAATTCAACAGCGGCCCCGCCACTCCGGCAAAGAGCGACCAGCGGATCGACGGTCATCGTCG
>JANNFC010000056.1:0-2556 GCA_031379405.1 Betaproteobacteria bacterium
GATTGAGAAAAATGTTGGTCCAAGGCTAGAGACGATCCAATACGCATCCGCGTTTGAATGCCCATTGATCGCCTTGGGTAGACTCAACAGATGTATTTTTGGTCTTGTAAGTACAAAGCGAAATAGCAAATCAGACACGCCGTATGTGATGGCCAAAAAATAGCCTTGGCCTATGCTTTTATCAATTTCCGGAATAAAACATAGCGACACTGCAAACCAAAATATTGCGAGCCCCGCACCGTAACCGTTTGCCCAAGCGACTGCCATGGAATCCCCTTTGTCATGTCTATCGAGACGCCCAACGTGAAGATGTGCGGCGCGCGAAGCGCGTCCGAACGAAGGCAAGGTTAGGCCTCACTCGCGCGCAAGCTCGTAGTCGAGCGGTGGTGACTGTTCGAAGAACCATTGAACACGAATCTTGAACGAGCTTGCCAGACGGGGAAACGATCGAAGCTCTGCAAGTACTTTGGGACTTGTTGCCGCAGAGAAGAAGAACTGCTTGAGTTCCTCGTTCAGTTGCTCGGAGCCGCGACGAAGTTCTTCGCCAGTGCCTTCGAGTGCATTGGCCTGCTCTCGCATCCATGTTGTCAGCTCTGCTGCGTCTGGAAAGGTGTGTTTCGCAGATCGGCCGATTCCGCAGAGACGCCAACTGGCCACCGGCCATGGCTCTGCGAGCGGATCAAGATTGTCGCGAGCCAAATACGGCTCGTTGTCGGTAAGTAGGCTTACGCAAATTTCGGTGTTGGTGCTGTCGAAGCCAATGTTCAATGCGCGAATCTCGTCCTGCCCCATCCAAAGCCGCCATCGCTGAAGCAGCAGTAGAAGTACGATATCGAAGTTTCTCTGAAACGACTGAAGCTCTGGGTTCATGTGAGGCCTAACGTGGCGCTGTGCGGCGCGCGCAGCGCGTCCGAACGAGCATAAGGTTAGAGGGCACTACCACCCCGACACCAAAAGGCTAAACGGAAAGTAGTGGTACGGCAATGTGGTTGCCATGGTGAGCTTCAACGGCGGACTCAGCCGCTCTACAAAGAAATAGCTGGAGAGTAGCGAAACGGGAACATAGCCCAATAAGACATAGAGAGCTCGCTTTCTACGCGATGTTTTCATTTCTTTGGGTCCACTCAAGCAGAGAACGCCAGCGCGAACGAGCACCCAAGGAAACGCGACAACAAGCAGTAACCAGCCCATGCCGCCGTGAGCTGAAAAGAAGATGCCTAAGATTGGGTCGACGCCAGTTGCGGCCAAGAACATAAGGGCAAGTGGAATGGGATAGGCAAGCCACAGTTCGGCAATGGGAGGCGATGAAGAACTGTCCATGCGCTCTAACGTGACGCTGTGCGGCGAGCGCAGCGAGTCCGAACGAGCATCAGGTTAGGCATTTCGAACCCACTCGCCAGCCACCGTCGCGCGCTCCGCAGTGCCGTCGATTGCTAGATCGGCAACGGCCTCCAGTGTGGAATCGCGCCCGATCAAGTGTCCAACGCCAACGTGATGTGGGCCATCGAACGACTCGTGGGCCACGCCGCAAAGAAACTGCCAGTCGCCATCAGCGTGCGAGACCAAGAGAACCGGGCGTTCGTTCGCGAAGACATGCGAGCAGACATACACACCAAGATTGTCTGGGCCGAAGCGACTCATCGGATGCCTAACGTGGAGCCCAGCGGCGGCCGAAGGCCGTCCACTGCGGCGTAGTGTTAGCGATCAAAGTTTCCATGGGCATATATTCGAGTGCGCTCTGCACAATGCCTTGTCTTCAGGAGTAAACATATAGCTCTCCATTCGCCTATAGGTGGCGTCATCAAATTTCCAAAGGCTGTACGAGTAGCGCGCGGCTGTACCAGAAGAGATTGCGAGTTGGCGCAACCCATTCTGACTATTCTTCCCGAGAGTAACGGATTGCCCGACGTGTTGCAGCACAAGGTCAGCAGCGCCGCCAACAACACGAACTACCCAGATTGGGCCTTGCGCAGCGCCCCAATTGCAGGCGTCATCGGTTGTAACGATGAATCCAGACTTGGCACTCTGGCCTGAGAGGTTGATGGGTTTTCCAATGAGTTTGCACGAATGGTAATCAACACTTCCGCTCTTGCGAATTGCGGTATTAATTGCCTTTGGTAGCGACGCTAATTTCGGATCGTCAATCGAGAAGTCATCGGCGATGGACGCGAGCGAGCTGGTCGATAGCCAAAACGCGGTGAAGAGCGCAAGTAATCTCATGATCGCTAACGTGAAGCTCAAAGGTGAGCCGCGCAGCGGCGAGTCCTGTGGAGCGCAGGGTTCGGGGTCAACAGGAGAATGAGCATGGACGCACCGCACATTTCAGGGCAGTTAACCCCGCTTGATTTTGTCGAGCCAGAAAAGCCAGAGCATGGCGAAAAAGGGCCGCGCTGCGTATATTGCGGCGGATTTGAAACATGGTGTTCACAGTGCCAAGTGTGGACGAGAACATGCTGTGTCGAATACGGCACATGCCAATGCAGTTGACGCCGAACGTGGAGTGGAGGGGCGAGCGAAGCGAGTCCCTCTCGCGCGCAGGGTTGGACGACGCAACGG
>JANNFC010000059.1:0-6529 GCA_031379405.1 Betaproteobacteria bacterium
CAAATAACACACACGCCGCAAGGGCAGCCAACAAGATGAATGCCATGCTGCCCCTGACTCTGCGCCCGGTAGTAGTCATCTCATTTTGGTTCAATCAGTGTGATGTCCTTGTGACAATGCGGGCAGGGCATCTTCCTGCTCAACCCGGCCGCCACCCGGGGGAAACTCATGGAGTTGATGGCGAAGTGGCTTCTGGGTCGAAACGCACGCTTTCAAGATCACGGGAGCCCTTGTAGGGCTGGTGCAACCCGCCCGGCAACGTCGACATCTCACGGTGGGTGGAACCCACCCTACGAAGCCCGCACCTACGAAGCCCGCAATTGACTACGCATTAGTGCGACGATAGCATTCCAAATAAGGGGCATTTAGTACCCCGCATGGAGTAGAAGTGAGTTTCATCGTCAAGCCTTTGCATCCGCTATTCGCGGCAGAAATTACCGGCATCGATTTGCGTACCGAAACAACGCCAGATGTGGTGGTGTCTATCGATGCCGCCATGGATCAATACGCAGTCGTTGTCGTGCGCGATCAGCAATTCGATGACGATGAACAACTGGCGTTCGCCAAGGCAATGGGGCCGCTGGAGCCAAGTCCGGCGGTCGTGGACCAGCACCTGCATCGACTGAAGCACCGAGAGATGGTGGACATCTCCAATCTCGACGTGGACGGGTCCGTCATCGCGACGGCTGATCGGCGTCGCATGTTTAATCTGGGCAATCTGCTGTGGCACTCAGATAGCAGCTTCAAGGCGACGCCCGCCAAGTACTCGATGCTACACGCACGCGCGATTCCGCCGGAAGGCGGCGATACGGAGTTCGCGGATATGCGCGCGGCCTATCACGCCTTGCCGCAGGCGCAGAAGGCGCTGATAGAACCACTCGTGTGCGACCATTCCTTGATCTACTCGCGCGCCCTGCTTGGATTTGAAGAGTTTACTGCCGAGGAGAAAGAACTGTTTGCGCCTGTTCCACAGCGGCTTGTGCGACGGCATGCGGGCTCCGGGCGGCGCAGCATCTATCTCTCATCGCATATCGGAACCATACATGGGTGGCTGCGACCGGAAGCCATGGCGCTGATTCGAGAACTCATCGAACATGCCACCCAGCGGGAGTTCGTCTATCGACACGAGTGGGGCGTACATGACCTGGTGATTTGGGACAATCGTTGCACCATGCACCGTGCCCGACCGTTCGACGATCGTCGCTTCAAGCGCGACATGCGCCGGACGACACTTGAGGATAGTGCGCCGACTCTGGAGCAACCGCTTTAGCCGCCGGCTGGCAGTAAACGGTGGGTTTCACCCACCCTGCGAACCCCTCATGGTTTGCCTGAGACTGGCGGGAAATGTCGTCAAGACCGCAATACTTGCCCCGCCCTCGCTTGCGTCAGACTGCCGTTGGCGAACACGCACTCGCCGTTGACGATGGTGTAGTGCACGCCGCGCGAAGGCATGACCATGCGCTTCGCGCCACCCGGCAGGTCGTAGCGCCGCTCGCCCCGATTGCCCGAACCCACCGTGTGTGGGTCGAAAATGGTGATGTCGGCGGCGAGACCGATTTTAAGGCGCCCACGATCTTTGATGCCGTAGAAGTCTGCGGGATCGGAGGTGAGCCGCCGCACGCCTTGCTCCAGCGTGAGCGCTTGATGCTCGCGCACCCAGGTGCCGAGTAAGTAGGTGGGATAACCAGAGTCGCACAGCATATCGACGTGCGCACCGCCATCGCCGAGCCCGATGAGGATGTCGGGGTTGCCAAGAATCTCCTTCATCCGATCGACGCGATGGTTGAAGGTGGATAGCGTGAACTCGATATCCAAATCATCCTGCAAGGTTAAGTCGAGGAACGCATCGACCCCATCCTTACCTTGTGCCTTGGCAATATCAGCAATGGTTTGGCCTTCAAAGTTCTTCAGCGCCGGGGAGCGCACTTCATGCACCCTTACTCTGGACCAGTTTCCGAAGGTCAGTGGCTTCTTAAGATCTTCCCGAAAATGATCGCGGAATGCACGATCGGCATACACAGCCGTCTGCGCCGCCTTGGACTGATCGGTGAACACGCGATTCCAAGAGGGAAAGGGTGCGAAGGAAAAAGGATTGCGCATATTGACTTCGCGCGTCAGCGGCAACGGCGAAGTCTGTGGGCGTGCACCGCGCTTGATTAAAGGCGCGGCCATGCGCAAGGTATCGCGCACAGCCTCGGGAATGTCATCTCGATCGAACATCGCGATGAACGTAACCGGGCGCTCGCTTTCCGCCAGTAGCAGGTCTAACAACTC
Organism: Betaproteobacteria bacterium; assembly: GCA_031379405.1. Lineage (GTDB taxonomy): Bacteria > Pseudomonadota > Gammaproteobacteria > Burkholderiales > SHXO01 > SHXO01. The sequence continues at coordinate 2,275 of JANNFC010000059.1, forward strand.
GTACTGTTCATCCTCGAGCACCGCGACGGTACGCGTAAGCGCCACTTCGATGGCGCCCTTTTTCTTATCCCTAAGTACATTGCAATATGCTTGGTACTCCTCGCGGCTCGCATTGCGGCATGCCAGTGGCCGGCCACCGAACCCCATATGCTGATTCAATACCGTGCTGGAAAAGCCGAAGGCCCCGGCATCCATCGCTTCACCCAATAACGCACTGATACGTCTGGTTTCGTCCGTGGTGGCGGCGCGCTCCATGGAGGCTTCGCCCATCACATAGTGACGGAAGGGTGTGAGTGGCGCCAGAAATCCGAGATTGAGCGCCGGGCGGCGTTCACCAGCGGCGGTCATGAACTGAGGAAAGGTCTCCCAATTCCAGGTGATGCCTCGCTCAAGCACTTCAAAGGGAATCGACTCGACGTTTACCAAGTCGCGCATGGCGACCTCGCGTTCGGCCGGCCGGCACGGCGCGATGCCCACCCCGCAATTGCCCATCACCACACTAGTCACCCCGTGCCAGGGCGAAGGCGTAACGGCAGCGTCCCAACAGATCTGAGCGTCATAGTGAGTATGTGGGTCGATGAATCCCGGCGCTACGACGCAATCGGCGGCATCGATGGTTTGTTTCGCGCTGCCGTCAACTTTGCCGATTGCGACGATTCTGCCCGCTGAGACGGCTACATCTCCATGCTGCGCCGGTGCACCGGTGCCATCGACTAGCGTCCCGTTCTTGATCAACAAATCGTACGACATGAGCGTCTCCTGAATCTTGTCAATAGATGAAGGATAAACCTTTTAGCAGAACGTCAAGAATCGCTCGAATGGCAAAGGAAGCCCAGAATGTAGTTCGCACAGGAGTGCCGCGCATCCTCGGTAGCCACTCTACCGCCCAATAACATCCCCAAACATCTCCCAGCGTGTCCCGTTGAATCGCAGAAGCCGCACCTGTTCGATGGGGTAGTAGTCCGTCGGACTGGTGTTGATCTTGATGCCGGGTAGCAGCAGCGGCAATTCGAGATCCTTGATACTCGCCGCTTGGCGCATCACATTTTCCCGCGTCAAGTCGTCGCCGCATTGCTGCAGCACATGCACAATTAGCTGGGCGAGCGTATAGGCATAGATGTTCGAGTTATCGTTGGGATCGCCGTCCGGGAAGTACTGGCGCATCCACGCCTGCCAAACCTTTAAGGCGGGATCGTCCTTCCATTGCGCATCGGTGGGATCCTTCTGATTGTCGATGGAAATGATGCCGATGGATTTCTCGAACCCAGCGGGTTGCAGAACTTCGCTCACCGATGCCGCGGCATAGTTTAGAAACTGAACGGGTCGCCAGCCGATGTCGTAGGCTTTGCGGATAGCTTGCGCTGCGGCTTTCGGCAATGCGAAGTTGACGAATGTATCCGCTCCGGCCGCGCGTAGTGAGATGATCTGCGAATCCACGGTGGGGTCCTGCAGCTCGTAGCTTTCCGCGGACGCCAACATTTCCTTGGCACGTTTGCCCAGGCCGTCGCGCAATCCCTTGAGCAATTCCTTGCCGAATTCGTCGCTGAGATACAAGACGCCGATCTTCGCCTTCGGATGGTGTTGCAGGATATACGTCGCGTAAACCCTGCCTTCGGTGTAATCGGTTTGGTGAAAACCCATGGTCCAGGGATAGCGTTTGTGATCGCCGAAGCGGGCACTTCCGGCGCCGACAAACAGCTGTGGAACCTTGCGTTGATTGAGGTACTTTTGCACCGCAGCGTTGGTCGGAGCGCCCACAGGATTGAAGAGGAGCAATACCTCATCGCGTTCCACCAAGCGTCGAATCTGTTCCACCGTTTTGGACGGATTGTAGGCGTCGTCGAGGCTGATGAATTTGATCTTGCGGCCGCGAATCCCGCCCTCGGCGTTGATTTTCGCGAAATAGGCGGCTTGCGCGCGACCGATGGTTCCGTAGCTGGACGCCGGGCCGCTATAGGGCATCGTCTGTCCGATCTTGATCTCCGTATCGTTGACGCCGGGGCCGTATTTCGTCTGAGCAAACACCGAAGCAGACAACGGCAGCAGGATCGCTGCCAGCGTGACGACTCGGCGCAAGCGTGAGGTTGGCAGCACATTCGCATAGTTATGCATCGGCATTCATCCTCGATCTCGGGTTAATGGCGTGACGATGAAGGAAGCCCAGCACGACTTCATTGAACTGGTCGGGCGTAATGGTATGCGCCGCGTGCGGAGCGCCTTCGATCAAGACTCGCTCGATATTGGGGACTTGCTCCGCAAATTTCCCCGCCACTCTTCCGAAGAAAGGCAAGCTTTTGGTTCCTTCCACCAATAGAGTCGGCGCTGAGATTCGACTGGCATCCGATGCAGTGAACGCAGAGTAGTAGGTCTTTGCTGCCCGGAACTCGGCCCTTAGCTCAGGCACGTTATCCATGATGACGACGCGCATCTCGGGAGGAAGTTGGTCGTAGGTTCCTTGACCGAGTATGCCATCGATGAATATTCGCATGCATGCTTCGTAGTTTCCCTCGGCCATCGCCTTCGCGGCGGGAACATCCACTCGCGCCAGGTACTCGTCGAACTCGGCTTGCCCGCCTTCCATTTCCACAAGCCAAGGCATCAGATCCGGCTCGTTCACCGTCAAAGTTTGCACGACATCCGGATGCTGACTGGCGCACTGTGCCGCGATGTAAGCACCGGTCGATTGGCCGATGACGTGTGCCGGTCCCACGCCGAGGGTTCTTATGAATGCCGCGAGATCCTCGGTATGTAAGCCAGTCGAGTAGTCGGATCCATCTGTGCTCCAAGAATTCGGATAGTGATAGCGCCTGCTATAGGCGATCACTTTGTATTGGGCGGAGAATGCCTCGAACTGATAGCCCCAAGTGCGATAGTCGCCTATAGACCCATGCACAAACACGACGGGATCACCCGCACCAAACTCGAAGTAATGCAGTTCGGTGCCGTTGACCTGAACTTGCTTCGTGGGCAAATCGTATTGCCGCTCCGGCAGTGAATCGGTGCGCGCAAGCTGGTCGAGGAAACTGGCGGTGACCAGTCCGGGCATACTGATATGCAGGCCTCTGAACTTGTCTCGAAAGTGTGCTCGCATTTTCTTGCTCCCCTATGCCGCGCTTTGGGCGGCGATTTGTTTGCGCAACAATTCCGTTCCAGCCGAAGGTTTTACCCCAAGCGTTACTGACAGGACGTCCCGGCACCGGCGATAGATGGCGTATGCCTGTGCAACCTCGCCTTGTTGCATGTGACAAGCCATGAGTCGCTGGTAGAACTCCTCGCACAATGGATCCGCCGTGATACCCGACTCATAAGTATCGCGCGCTTGCATCCAGGCCTTGCGATCCTCCTGAATTTGACCAACGATCCGTACCGCGCGCAGAAAGCGAACACGCCAGCGGTCGCGAGCGTTCAGCATCCACGGTTGCAGGGACTCCGTCGCGAAAGCTTCGCCCTTGTACAAGTGGAACACCCTTCGATGCGCCGCGCTTGATCCCGAGCGCGTGCTGTCGTGAGCTGATTCCAACTCCAAATCCCGGCATGCTTGGTCGAATGCCCACGCATCCACCCAACATAGCGCGCCGTTTAGTCTGAGTCTGCCTTCTTGGACCTGTACGGCTGCGCCGCTGCGAAGTAGCTTGCGAAGACGATGCAAAGCCATGCGAAGCGCGCTATCTGCCACGTCGCCCTCCGAATCGGGCCATAGCTCTTGCGCGATAAGCGATTGATCAGTACCGCCGCCGCCCCTGGCGACCAGGGCTTTGAGGAGATCCAAGGGTTTCTTCTGGGCCTTGCCCGAGAACACCAGAGGTTGCCCATCCAACCGAACTTCGAAGCTCCCGAGCACATAGATCTTGATGGGCCAGGGCCAGTTGTCATCCGCCGCGGCCGGTGGCGACAAGCACTGAGTGCGGATGATGTGGTGCACGTAAGGTATCTCGATCCCCGCGCCGATGGCCTCCGCGCACAATTCCGCCATCACATGGGGTATCCATATGAATCCCCTGAGATAGCCTTGCTCGCGGGCGATAGCAAGTCCTTCGCGCAAGAGCACGTGGGCGCCGTCATGCTGGTCGAGTCTGAGCCGGACAAAGGATTCGATCAGATGATGATGAAACGCCAGCTTGCGCGAGGGTATGCCTTGCGCGATCGCCCTGGCCGCTTGCACCGATTCGATGGCTTCTTCCCTCTGATCCGACTCACTCAGGGCGAGGGCGAGCAGTCCCTGCGCTTCCATTTCAGTGGGCAGAAGTCCCGTGTC
>JANNFC010000122.1:0-3290 GCA_031379405.1 Betaproteobacteria bacterium
GGATCCCCATCCTGCTGGCTAATGACGGTGATGTTATTGCGTTCGCCCCAACTGCGTAACTGCTCCACCGCCGCCGCGCGGAAAGTGTCGCCCGCGGCCAGCATCACGGACTTGCCTTGCTCGCGGAAGTACCAGGCAAGCTTGCCAATGGAGGTGGTTTTCCCGGCACCATTCACGCCGGCTACCAGTATGACGAATGGTTTCTTTGACGATAGGGTGAGGGGCGCCACCAGCGGGGACAGCAACTCTAACAAGCAGTCCTTGAGCAAGCGCTTGACCTCGGCGGCGTCGGTGACGCGCTCTCGGGCAACACGTTGTTTGAGTTGGGTGAGCAGGAGTTCGGTGGGCGCGACGCCGATATCGCAGCCGATAAGGATCGATTCCAGCTCCGCGTAGAGCGCTTCATCGATCTTAGTGTGGCGTCCCAACAACTGATTGAGCTGCCCGCCCAGCTTCTCGCGCGTTTGCGAGAGCCCCGCTTTCAGGCGCGACAGCCAGCCTGAAGATTTCTCCGTGGCGGGTACGTCGGTGGTGCGTTTGTTAGACTTCAGGAAACCTAGCATATCCTATTCTTGTCAGAAGGCGGGAAAGCGGCGTTTGCCGCATTCCCGCCTAAGTGTGCATTACTGAGTGAGGAGGGACCAATCGAGTTGGCCAGCTTCCTTAACTTTAAGGTGCGTTTCGCCGATAGCACACAAAGTAGGTCTATAGTCCTTTCCTGCGAATGTGTTCCTCAACCGATCATCATCATGACTTTATCGCGGATGCGAATTCTATCTTATAGGTTTCTATTGCCCGCCCTCGCCGAGGGACTCGTCTTGCTCGCGGCAACGGTTGGAACGGCGCAAGCCAACCCCACAGATCGGACCCTTGCCAACGGCATGAAGGTCATCGTGAAGGAGGACCACCGGGCGCCGGTGGTGGCGTCCATGGTTTTGTATCGCGCGGGCAGTATGGACGAGGTCAACGGCAAGACCGGAGTCGCCCATGTGCTGGAGCACATGATGTTCAAGGGGACAAAGGAGATTCCTCCCGGTGAATTCTCACGCCAGATCGCACGCGCAGGCGGGCGCGACAACGCCTTCACCAGCCGTGACAATACGGCTTACTTCCAGCAAATCCAGAAGTCGCAGTTTCCCTTCGCATTGAAGTTGGAGGCCGATCGCATGGCCAATCTCGTTCTTTCCGATGAGGAATTCGCCAAAGAGATTAAAGTGGTGATGGAGGAGCGCCGGCTGCGCACGGACGATCAACCGCAATCGCGCCTATTCGAACAGCTTATGGCCTTGGTCTATCAAGCGAATCCTTATCGCACGCCGATCATCGGCTGGATGAACGATCTGGAGAACATGACGGCCGAAGATGCCCGTCAGTGGTATCGCAGCTGGTACGTGCCGAACAACGCCACGCTTATTGTCGTGGGTGACGTGAAGGCGGAGGAAGTGTTCGCCCTCGCACAACAATACTTTGGCCCCATTCCCCCGCGCGAATTGCCTGCGCGTAAACCGCAAAAGGAACCACCGCAAAGCGGCACGCGACGTCTGACCTTGAAAGCGCCGGCGGAGCTCCCCCGGCTGGTAATGGCCTATCAGACCCCTTCGCTGCGAGACGTAACACAGGATTGGGAACCCTACGCCTTGGCGGTGTTGTCGGGCGTGCTCGACGGCCACGACGCCGCGCGCCTGGACCGTCGCTTGGTACGCGATGAGAAACTGGCGCTCTCAGCGGGTGCATCTTACGACGGCGTCAACCGCAGCGAAGCCCTGTTCCTACTCGATGCCACGCCCGCGGCTCAGAGTACGGTGTCCGCCCTTGAGGCCGCGCTCAAAGAAGAGATTCGCAAGATCGTCGATGAGGGCGTTAGCGAGCAGGAACTCAAGAGGGTGAAAGCGCAAGTCATCGCCGGCCAGGTCTATCAATTGGATTCCATGTTCAACCAAGCGCGTTTGATGGGTGACTTGGAGATGGCCGGTTTGCACTATAACTCGGCGCGCGCGCAAGGGGAAAAGTTGCTCGCGGTGACGAGCGATGAAGTGCGCGCGGTGGCGAAGAAGTATCTGATCGATGAAAACCTCACGGTGGCCATGCTCGACCCGCAACCCATGAGCGAACGCAAGCCTCCTTCTGCTCCTTCTGCTCCTTCACCCTCATTGCGACACTAGGACTATGAACATCTCGAATGCTTTTTCTGTGATGCTGTTATGGGTGTGCTTCTTCGGCGTTTCCCAAGCCGCCCTACCTATCCAACACTGGACCACCGCGAATGGCGCACGCGTCTACTTCGTTGAGAGCCATGAGCTGCCCATCTTGGACGTGAGTGTGGAATTTGCTGCCGGGTCCAGCCGCGACGCACCTAGTAAGTCCGGCTTGGCGGCAATGACCTTGCGCATGATGCGCATGGGTGTGGACGGCATGGAGGAGAACACGCTTTCCGAACAGTTGGCCGATATCGGCGCCGTCCTTGGAAACACCTTCGACGTGGATCGCGCCGGATACTCGCTGCGCACCCTAAGTCAGGGTCAGTTCAGCGAGCCGGCTCTGGTGGTCATGGCCAGCGTCCTAAGCAAACCCACTTTTCCCGAAGACATCCTCGCGCGCGAGACCCAGCGCGCCGTATCCGGCATGAAAGAGGCCGAAACCAAACCGGAAACCGTTGCAGGCCGTCAATTCTCGAAGATGGTGTTCGGAGATCATCCTTATCAGCTTCGATCCGGCGGAGAAATCGAAACCTTGTCCGCCCTTACGCGCGCCGACTTGGTGACCTTCCACGCCACACACTTTCGCGCACCGGGTGCGGTGATTGCGATCATGGGGGACGTGACGCGAGATCAAGCCACCGCGATCGCCGAGCAACTCACGCGTGATCTGAAGAACGGAACGGTGCCGGCTCCGATCCCTTCCGTTCAGATGACAGTCAAGGGCGAGGAACGGTTCATCTCGCATTCCTCGACACAAGCCCATATCCTGATCGGCGCCCCTGGAATGAAGCGCGGCGATCCGGACTATTTTCCACTTCTGGTGGGCAACTATATTTTGGGTGGTGGCGGATTCAATTCGCGCCTCACCCTGGAAATGCGCGAGAAGCGTGGCCTGACCTATAGCGTATATAGCGCGTTTGCGCCCTACCGCGAGGCTGGGGCGTTTCAGATCGGATTGCAGACGCGTTGCGATCAAGCGGGGGAAGCGCTAAAAGTGATTCGTGACACGCTAAAGGAGTTTGTTGCGCACGGACCCACTGCTGCGGAACTGGAAGGCGACGGTGGCAATAGCGATCAATCCAGTGCGGTGCA
>JANNFC010000264.1:0-4727 GCA_031379405.1 Betaproteobacteria bacterium
TTGCCGGCTTCCTCATCCGTAAGCAGCTTCATCGCTTCGCGAATTTTGAGCTTGCGCGTGCGTCGGCGAGCGCCGCTCATGTTCTGGAACATGCCCTGAATCTGCGTGGTGAGTTCTTCCATCCCGGGTGGCGCGAGAATCTCCATGTGCGGGCTGAGCGCGCTGAGCTCGATTTCTATTTCGCGCTCGTCCAGATCGCCTTCGCGCAAGCGTTTGCGAAATTTCTGGCGCGTGGCGCTTTCCGGGCTCTTCTCTTCCTCCTCGCTGTCGCCTCCATCGGCGCCCAAAAAACCGGTGCTGCGGGGCGTGGGAATGAGGACGTCCAGGATGCGATCTTCGGCCAGATCCTCAGCGAGGTTGCGCACTTTCTTGGTTTCTTGCTCGCGCGCCTGCTTGATGGCCGATTCCACCAAGTCGCGAATGATGGTGTCCACGTCGCGGCCAACGTATCCCACCTCGGTGAACTTGGTGGCTTCGATCTTGATGAAGGGCGCATTCGCCAGCTTCGCCAGTCGTCGTGCGATTTCGGTCTTGCCAACACCCGTGGGCCCGATCATTAGGATGTTCTTGGGTGTGATCTCTTGGCGCAAGGGGTCGGGCACCTGCTGGCGGCGCCAGCGGTTTCGCAGCGCGATGGCTACCGCACGCTTGGCAGCATCTTGGCCAACGATATGTTTGTCCAACTCATGGACGATTTCCTGTGGGGTCATTTCAGACATGGTGTGGTCGTAAGGCCTGACGTGTTGGGCAGTGGCTGTGGGCGAAGCACGAAAGGCGTGGGAAGTTGCTAGGTCCGCGCCTCACGCCTATCGCCTCACGCCTCACCCAGCTCCTCAATTACATGCGACTGGTTCGTATAGATGCAAATATCACCCGCGATAGACAGGGACTTCTTCACGATGTCGGCGGGTGGGAGATCGGTATTTTCAAGCAGCGCGCGCGCGGCGCTCTGGGCGTAGGCTCCGCCGCTGCCGATGGCGACGATGCCCAGTTCAGGCTCCAGCACGTCACCCATGCCGGTGATGATCAGGGAATTTTCCTTATCGACGACCGCGAGCATCGCTTCCAGGCGGCGCAGGATGCGATCCGTGCGCCAGTCCTTGGCAAGCTCCACGGCGGAGCGCAACAAGTGGCCTTGATGCTTTTCCAGCTTGCCCTCGAAGCGCTCGAATAAGGTGAACGCATCGGCGGTCCCGCCGGCGAAACCGGCGAGGATCTTCTCGTGGTACAGCCGGCGCACCTTACGGGCGCTAGCTTTCAACACGATGTTTCCGAGCGTCACCTGACCGTCGCCGCCGAGGGCAACGCGGTTACCGCGGCGGACGGACAAAATAGTGGTGCCGTGAAGTACTTCACTCATGAGGTGTGTTTCCGTTTTTAGCGGGCCAGTGGTGTGCAGACCACTGAGTGGTTGAGCTCAAGCAAGCGTAGCAGCGCCAGGATCAAACTGTTTTGACGCAATAAGCGCATGACCTTTCCCTCCCGAATCAGCCCGTTGGCGAGCGTAACCAGGGCGCGGGCACCGGCGACATCGATCCGGCGCAAGTAGGTGAAGTCCACGTTTACGTATTTGCGGTCGAGAGCGAAGTTTTGCAACTCCTTCAGATGAAAATCTTGCGAGCTCGATATGGTTCCGCTCAAACGCAGCACCTCCGGCCCCAATTGATAGCGGGGCTCGCCGCGCTTTTCCTCGATAGCTGCGATGCCGACGACAGGAATGACCACCGGTTCCCATTCCGGGGGTTGGGTGCCGACGGCCAAAGAGTATTCCAGCGCCGCCCGTGCGTACTCGCGCTCCTCGTCCTTGAGTTGCCAAAGTTTCAGGAGTAAGTCCCAAGCGGGACGAAAGGCAGTGTTGGTGGCGAGCAACTTCTGCAGGCAGTGCGCCAATCGCCCCGCGCCGGTGACGTGGATGCCGCCCCCCGCTTCCATGAGGCGAACCGTCGTGTCGAACAAAACGCTACAGGCTTGCTTGTCTAAGGACTGCAGGCGGGTGGCGTCGATGCGCACGATCGCATGCTGGCTGAGCACATCCTGGGCGTTGAGTGCGATCGCTCCCGTCACATCGAGGTCGCCAACCAATTCGACGAATGCTTTGCCATCACGGCGCAGTTCCGGGATGAGCCGGCTCTCGTCCACTGAGGGGTCCCACTCCGGATGGGCAGCGTCGACGCGCGCGACGAAGGCCGCGCTGGTGCGGTCAAAGCCCCCTTTGTCTCCTGTGATCCGGTATAAGTCCAAGGCGAGGCGCCACAATTGCGGATCGGCGTTGGCTGCGATGTTCCCGATCAACCCTTGCAGCAACAGGAGAGCCTCTGCGTCCCGGTCTTCGGCAAACAGTATCGCAGCCTCCTGGGCGGGAGCGAGCGGCTGAGAAAAAATAGCGGCAACCATGGCCGGGTAATGTTCCGGTCGAGAGTCTGAGGAGAAACAGGGCGCGAGTCTACTCGAATAGCGGATAGAAATTGATATTGTTGAGAGCTCTATCGCACCTTGTCCAGAGTGCTATAAACGATGCCTACCATCGCCATGGCCCACACGATCAAGGCGCCGGTCGGCAGATCGGTAGCGACAGAGGCGATCAACCCAACGGCATAACCGCCCGCGCCCACTGCGTAAGTCTTGAGCATTCGACGCGACCCGGTGTTGCGGGTGGCGAGTGCAGGGATGATCAAAGTTGCAAACACAAGATAGATCCCCACCATCTGCACCGAGGCGGTGACGGCCATTCCGAACAATCCATAGAAACCGATGCGGCCCAGGCGCTGAGCCCCCAAGCCGAACCATGCTCCGCATATCGCAACCGTGAGCAGTGCCACGGTGATGAGCTGCGAACTGCTGACCCACAAAATCTGCCCGATCAATAATTCCCGAAGATGTTCGCCCCCATGCGGATTACCCGCCAGAAGCAATATTTCCAGCGTAGCGGCCAGCACGAATACGCAGCCGATGACGGCCTCTTGCACTTCCGGCCAGCGCTTCTCCGTCCAGGTGAGGAGCAGCGCGCCCATTAGGGCGGCCGCAAGGGCGGCAATCTGCACGGTGTAGCCTTCGTGATCCCAACCGAACAGGTCGGCGCCGATGACGCCGGCCCCTGCGATCTGCGCGATGGCAATGTCGATAAACACGATCCCACGCGAGAGCACTTGCATCCCGAGAGGGACATGCGTTGCCGTGACCAGAATGCCGGCGACCAGCGCCGGCGCCAGGATGCTCAGATCGAAAGCGTTCACGATCTACTTGCCGGTCGCCTTGCGCAGGCGTGCGATGGTATCGTCGAATAGGCCAAACAGGTCCCTCGCACCTGGCGTTCCGCCCACGGTGTATGGCAGTTCGATGATCGGAAGTTTGGTGCGCTCCGCCAGCCACTGCGGCGCTTTGGGATCGTTGTAGGCCATACGCAGGATCGCGTCCGCCGGCTGCGCTTGCAGGCTCGACAACAGGTTGGACAGATGCGCGGCAGTCGGCGGCATGCCCGGCTTGGGCTCGATGTTGAGTACTTCCTGCATTTTGAGCCAATGCAATAGATAGGTTGCCCCCTTGTGATAGCCCACCACCCGCACCCCTTTCAAACCAGCGCTATCGGCTTCCCACTTCTTGATCGCTTCCGCCCAGCGTTTTTGAAACTCCGCGCTGCGCGCGTGGTAGTACGCAGCGTTGCCGCTATCGACTTGGACCAATCGTTTGGAGAGTTCCGTGGCGACGCTGGCGATGTTGTGCGGATCGAGCTGAACGTGCGGATTGCCCTGTGGATGGATGTCGCCCTCGGCGCGGTCGAGGCGGGAGGGAATTTCGAGCTTCTGCACGAAATCTGCCGCCAGCATATGACCGGGTTGACCAGAGGCGACTTTGGAATTACCTGCGCTTTGCAACAACACCGGAAGCCAACCCACTTCCAGTTCGGCGCCGGTACAAATCATGAGGTCCGCGATTCGCATGCGTGCCACCAGACTGGGACGCGCCTCCACGCGATGCGGATCTTGCAATGCCGTGGTCGCCTGGTAGATGCTGACTTTGTCACCACCGAGTTCCCGGGCCAAGGCGGCCCATTCGGGTACACAAGAAAATACGTTGATTGCGGCGCTCACAGGGTGAGACAAGGCAAGACACAGGAGCGTGCCGAGGACATGAAGGGTTCGATACATGTTCAATTCTCCAGTGCGGGGCTAGAAAGTGTGCGCACCGTGAGCGCCAAGACTCATGATGTATTGTAGAAACACTTGGTTGTCCTTCTCATTGAAGCGGGATTCATCACGCGCGAATTGCACGCGCAGTCGAGAAAACTCCGATGGCGAAAAATCCATCATGGCCGTGGTTCGCTTCGGCTTGTGCTGGGCCAAGCCGGGGAAGTCCGCCGAGGTCAGCATGCCGCTGCTGATCAGTCCGACCTCGGGATTGCCGCTATTGAGTTGCTCATAGCGTAACCCCACTCGCCAGCGCGGCATGAACTGATAGGCCGCCGATGCGTACCAGCCAGATTGCGTGGACCGGTAGACGTTGGAGACATTCGTAGTCGCGGTGTCGTAAGCGAGTTGTCCGTCCTCTGTGCGTCGCAGATACTCGGCTTGGAACTTGAAATTCTGCTGAACGATATTGCCGTTAGGCGCCCACTTCCAGACGAAATCCAAACCCCAAACCTTGCTATCGCCGGTGAAGGCGTTGATCACGGAATTGCCAAGAGAATCGGAATCGGTGTACTGCCGATTCACGGGACTTGTTTCGCGATA
>JANNFC010000132.1:0-2477 GCA_031379405.1 Betaproteobacteria bacterium
CCCGACGCGATCATGGTATTTCACCAGCAGGTACTTGTCCTTCACCTGCTGGCGGTCGGTCTCCTTCGGCGGCGAGATCACGTCCTTGATAATCTTGAAGACATAAGGATAGGACGGCAGTGTGAACACCAGCATGACCAGGCCGCGGATGCCGGGCGCGACGATGAACTGGTCGCCCGAATGCTTCAGGTGGTGCAGGAAATCCCGGTAGAAAAGCGTCTTGCCGTGCTTTTGCAGCCCAAGCGAGGTATACAACTCGGCCTTGGGTTTGCCGGGCATCATGCTCGCCAAAAAATCCACGTAAGCCGAAGGCACCTCCATGTCCGCCATAAAGTAGGCCCGGCTGAAGGCGAATAGCGGTGCGATTTCACGCGGGTCGAGCAGAATGGCGTCCATGCACAGTCCGTCCCCCCCATCCCCTCCATCCCCTTTCTCCGAGTGCACGATGGGAATGGCGAAGGGCGTCTCCACATGGCCATTGATGATCTTGCCGATGGCGTAGGTGCGCTTGTTACGAAAGAAAAGCGAACTCAGCACCTGAATCTGATGATTGGCTTCCATGCGCACCGGTCGCGGGAAGTGTTGGCGAAGCACTCGGAGCACGTTGCTGAGATCGCGCTGCAAGTCGGCGAATGGTGCCTTGAGATCAAAGTCCTGCAAAATCTGGCGGAAGCTTTGGCGTAGCCCCACCTTGCTTGGATAATAGCTGCGGAATGATGGCGGATTGGCCTCCAGATACTCCGTGGACACCGCTGGGCGCACGAACAAATTGTCGTTGTGATAGTAAGTACGATGCAGCAGGCGGCAACTCACCGAGTTGTAGAACGTCTCCGCCAATTCGGGTTGTTTGTGATTCGTCAGCAAACCCACATAGCGCAGCTTGATCTCCTGCCATGCGGATTCCGGCAGACTGCCCGCGTCGAAGTCGCGCTGCAAGCGCTCTGTGGCTTCGCCCACGCGATCGTCGTAGAACGCGATGCGGTCGGCGTGCGCCGCTCTCACCGCCGCCCAGTCGGCTTGCTCGAAGCGCGTTTTGGCTTCCCTGCAGATCCCTCTGAACAGCCGATAGTGCTTGTCGAAGCCATCGAGAAGCGCGCGCGCGATGGCCGCAGCCCGCTCTTCGGCAGTGAGTGCAAGAGAGTGCCAACTTGATTGGGGAAGCGGACGTGACATGGGGGGAGCTTGTTGTGGCGGCTGATGGGCGGGAGTCTATAGAATGTATCGCGTGCTGACTACGTGCTTCGATGCCGCGTCGGTGCCGCTCTAAACTAGAGCCGAGAAGCTACCAATGATCGTCTTGAGTAAACCCTCCCATGCCCAACTCAGAATCTCCCAACCCTGGCCGCAAGAAAAAACCCCGCAAAGGAGCCAGCGCTCCCAAACTCTCCCACCGACGCAGACCTGCGGGCATGAGCACGGAGGACTGGCAGGCCACACTGCGCCGCCAGTTCGGGCGCGAGCAATCCTTTCACTTGGAAAACGTGGGGTCGGAGCCGGTCTTCTCCGAGTTTGCCGTCACCAATCCGCAGAGCAAAAGCCGTTACCGGGTGGCAATTCGAGGCACGCAGCCGGGGGCGAATTTCTGTTCCTGTCCCGACTTCGCCACCAATGATCTGGGTACGTGTAAGCACATCGAGTTCACCTTGGTTCGTCTGGAAGCCAAGCGTGGTGGCAAATCTGCGTTGAAGCGTGGATTCACGCCGGTCTACAGCGAGGTGTATCTGCATTATGCGGGGGCGCGCTGCGTGCGATTTCGAGCGGGGAGTGAACTTCCTCCCGCACTGCGGCGCCATGCTGAGAAGTTATTCAATCACACGAGTGGATGGACGCTGGCCCCGGAGCAGTTCTGCGAGTTGGCTGCCTTTCAGCTGGCGGCACATCAGTCGTGGCATGAAGTGCGCTGCTATGACGATGCTCTGGCCTATATCGCCGAGGTGCGCGACGCCCAGCGCCGCGCTGAGGTACTCGATCAAGCCTATCCGCAAGGTCCGGAAAGCTTGGCGCTCTCACGCTTGCTCAAAGTGACGCTCTATCCCTATCAGGCCGAAGGCGCGTTGTTCGCGGTGCGCGCCGGACGAGCGTTGATCGGCGATGAGATGGGATTAGGCAAAACCATTCAAGCCATTGCCGCTGTGGAACTCTTTGCCCGCCACTTTGCTGCCGAAAGGGTGCTGGTGGTGTGCCCTACTTCTCTTAAGTATCAGTGGCAACGTGAGATCGCGCGCTCCGTCGAACGCGACACCATAGTGATTCGGGGCCTGCGCGCCTCGCGCGAGCAACTGTACAAGGAGGAATCCTTCTGCAAGATCACCAACTACGAAACGCTGGCACGTGACCTAGATCTGATCAACGACTGGGCGCCTGACGTGGTGATCGTGGACGAAGCACAACGCATCAAGAACTGGAACACCATCGCCGCGCGTGCGTTGAAGCGAGTCGCCAGCCCCTACGCCATCGTGCTCACCGGCACTCCGCTG
>JANNFC010000160.1:0-3337 GCA_031379405.1 Betaproteobacteria bacterium
AACACGGACAAGCCCCAGGTGGACTTGTTGACCTTGGTGACTCATGAGTTTGGGCATGTTTTGGGCCTAGATCATTCCCCTGACGGGATCATGAGCACTATCTCCACGCCGCTGTCGTCCAGTGCCTGGGAGGTGGGTCCGTTGTATCGCGGCGTCATCAGCGTGTTCGTCAATCAAGCACAGGCTGTCGGCGGCATTGTCGCGCTGCTGGTGGTGGTGGCTTTCGTGCTGGGGATGAATCGTTCGCGACTCGGCAAATCGTTGCGCGCGGCGGCAGACAACCCCGAGGCGGCGATCTACATGGGAATCGACGTCAATCGCGCGCATCGCATCGCCTTCGCCAGCGGTGTGGCCATTACCGCCATCGGTGGCGGATTGATGGCCTCGAGTTACCCGTTCCAGCCCTATGTGGGATTGGAGTACGTCATCGTGATGTACGCCGGCGTCGTGCTGGGTGGCATGGGTAGCGTCTCCGGCGCCTTTCTGGGGGGGCTGACCATCGGCTTGGTGCAACAACTCTCCACTTTGTTCCTTCCGAATCAATTGCAGAACACGGCGATATTCGTCGTGTTCCTGGTGATCGTATTGTTGCGGCCGCAAGGATTGTTCGGCAACGCCACACGCAGAACATGAGTCTGGCTCATGGCAAGCCAGGTGCGCAACCTTGGCTGATTCTGCTGTTCGGCATCGCCTATGCCGCACTGACGGCGTGCGTCTCCAATTCCTATACGCAGTTGATCATCACCGTGGTCCCGGTGTGGGCGGTGATGGGGCTGTCGTGGAATTTGTTGAGCGGGTACAGCGGTCTGGTTTCTTTCGGACATGCGGCGTTTTTTGGCCTTGGCGCCTATTGCGTGGCACTTGCCCAGATTCATTGGAACGTGTCGCCGTGGATATCCATTGCGCTGGCCGGTGCACTGGGCGCATTGGCCGGATTGATCGTGGGCATCCCCACCTTTCGCTTGCGCGGCCACTATTTTGCATTGGCGATGCTGGCCTATCCCCTGGCGTTGCTCTATCTGTTCGAGTGGCTGGGCTATCAGGAAGTCTCGCTGCCCATGCAGCGAGAACATCCGCTTGCCGCCATGCAATTCGAAGATCACCGCATCTATGCGTGGATGGCATTGGCGCTCTTGTTGGGCGCGATGGGCCTGACCTATAGAGTCGAAGGTTCGCGCTTCGGTATGTCATTGCTGGCCATCAAGCAGGACGAAGCGGCGGCGGAAGCTGCTGGCATCTCCACATTGGCTTGGAAGCTGAAGGCGCTTATGCTCAGCGGCGCGTTGGCTGCGGTGGCCGGTGGTTTTTACGCGGTGGTATTGCTGGTGGTGACCCCCGCCGCTGTGTTCGGAATGCTGGTGTCGGCGCAGGCTTTGATCGTCGTCATGTTTGGCGGTGTGGGTACGGTATGGGGGCCGGTGATTGGTGCCTTGATACTGGTGCCTTTGAGCGAATTTCTGCACGCGAGGTTGGCCGATACCATCCCCGGCATTCAAGGCGTGGTGTATGGCATCGCTATCATCGCCGTCATTCTGGTGGCGCCCGAAGGAATCTATTGGAAGCTCAAAGATTGGTGGGTTCGCCGATCCGCAGCGCATGGCGTGGGCTCATCACAATCGGCGCGCGTCACGGCGATCGAAGAGCCCACGTTGAACGTGACTCGCGGCGCCGGTGAAATCCTGCTCGACGTGCGCAACGTAAGCAAGGCCTTCGGCGGACTGAGCGCCGTCGACAATGTCAGCATGCAGGTGAGGGCGGGCGAGATCGTGGGCATCATCGGTCCCAACGGCGCCGGTAAGACCACGTTCTTCAATCTGCTGAATGGCTTCATTGCGCCGGACGCGGGCGAAATTTTGTTGGAAGGCCAGCACATCGTGGGCAGGAAAGTCTACGAAATCTGCGCCGCGGGAGTGGGGCGCACGTTTCAAGTGGTGCGACCCTTTCGCCGCATGAGCCTCCTCGAGAACGTGATCGTGGGCGCCTATGTGCATGCGAGCACCGATGAGGAGGCGCGCGACGCTGCCCAGCGGGCCTTGGCACAAGTTGGGCTGACGCAGTTTGCGTCACAGGTGGCCGGCACGCTTTCCTGTCAGCAACTGCGTCTGCTGGAGATGGCGCGAGCACTCGCCGGCCAACCCAAAATTGTGTTGCTGGATGAGACTCTGGCGGGTTTGGGCGCGCACGAGGCGGAGCATGTGTTGAATGTCGTGCGCAGTCTCGCCTCACAGGGAGTGACCATCGTCATCATCGAACACACGATGCCGGCGATGGTGCGCCTGGTGGACCGTTTCGTCGTGTTGGATCACGGCGCCGTTCTGGCGGAGGGGACGCCGGCGCAGATCACTCGTCATCCCGCCGTGATCGATGCCTATCTGGGCAGGCGCTGGAGGGCGGCGAATGCTTGAGGTGCATGCTTTGCGCGCGGGCTATGGCGGATCGCCGGTGTTGCACGACGTCACGTTGAGGGTGAAGGCGGGTGCGTTCGCGGCGATCGTGGGACCCAATGGCGCGGGTAAGACGACGCTGTTCAAGACGCTCTCGGGCGTGGTGCGTGCGACCGCTGGCAGTGCGCAATTCGACGGCGTCGATCTTCTCGCCACACCAGCGTATCGGCGTGCTCACCTGGGTATCGCTCACGTGCCGGAAGGCCGACAGGTATTTCCGTCCCTGAGTGTCATGGAAAATCTTGAAATGGGTGCCTATACCGAGAGCGGGCGCCGTGCCTGGAAGGACAATCTGGAAAAGATTCATAGTTGGTTTCCGGTATTGGCACAGCGTTCCAAGTCGCTGGCCGGCGCGCTGTCGGGGGGGCAGCAACAAATGCTCGCTATCGCGCGTGGTCTGGCTTCGTCACCGAAACTTTTGCTGTTGGATGAACCTTCCATGGGCTTGGCACCGACCATGGCGGACGAGATCTTCGAGCGCATCGTGGCCATTCACCGCGACACCCATCTCACCGTACTATTGGTGGAACAGCGGGTCGCCGAAGCGCTGCATTACTCCGATCGCGGATTCGTGCTGGAGGGCGGGCGCGTGGTGTTGGAAGGCACGCACGACGAGTTGATGAACAACGATCGCATTCGACAGGCATACTTGGGTGCGTGAGTGCGATGGCAAATCCTTGAGGTGCGATCCGCAGAATTGTAGGGTGGGTTCCACCCGCCAGGCACTGCCAGAGATTGCTCGGTGGGTAGAACCCACCCTACAAATCTGCATCGAGAGTTGCCGTATCCTAGTGTAGTGCTTCACTCTAAACGGCACAAAAGATGGCGAGAATCGGCCCCATACTTCGTTGCAAATCCTCGCGAGGTGTTCAACCTCGCTGCGGTTTGCGCCT
>JANNFC010000222.1:0-7962 GCA_031379405.1 Betaproteobacteria bacterium
TACGGGCGCGTCGTGCATATGTAGGCAACAAACAATCGCTCATTCGCCTGCCGAAAGCGCCGGCTGACGGTACGTGCGATGTTCATCTGTATCAGCGCGAACTGCTCAACGTCTTCTTGGTAGATTTGGAACAAGGAATGACTCGAAACCTCAATCGCACGCGAGGGTTCCACCGCTATCACCGACGCCATGCGTGGGCAAAGATCCAGCAATGCGATTTCTCCAAAGCAAGAACCGGCCGCCAAATGATCCAGAATGAATTGCTTGCCCTGCCACGTTTTGAGCACCGCGGCCTCGCCGGATTCCAGCGCGAACATCGAATCGGCGGGGTCCCCCTCCTGCACGAAGAACTCGCCACAGGCTACCTCCTTTGGGGAGGAAATGGTGAGCAGCCGATGGAGGATTTCGGGACGTACGCCGGCAAAAATTTCCATGGATTGAAGGGCACTGGAACACGGGGAGCTAGGGTCGGGCATCTTGATCTCGCAAGAAATGTAAGCAGCCTGATCGTACGGCACAAGGGTCGATGAATGCGCGTGAGCAATACCGTACTCGGTGTGAACTATTCACGCTTCTGATTGATGGCTGAAAGCCCGGGCTTATACTGGAGGGACCATGCGTTCGCCAAATAGCAACGCGCAGTAGAACCACCGTCGCGTCCGATCAAACCAGATAAAGTGACATCCCAATGCGGTTAACCCTGTTCACCTTCCTGGCCTGGCTCTGCGCTGCAGCTCACACAGCGGAGCCAGACACTATCCCTCTTATCGGCATATTGAAGGGCACGAACGCCAGCGAGTTGTCGGTTGAGCAGGTTTCTAAATTCAAGTTTGCTGTGAATCTGAAGGCCGCTATAGCCCTCGGCTTGACCCTGCCGGAATCCATTCATGTGAGAGCGGAGGATGTGCTTCGATGAGCTGGGCAGGATTTCTCACGCGTCGTCGCGGCCTCTTTTTTAAATACGCTATTCCGCTGGTCATTCTGGTGGCGGGTGCGCTGGTCATCAGCGGTCTGGTGGAGATCTATTTCTCGTATCACGAAAACAAGGAATCCTTGGCGAAGTTGCAGCGAGAAAAGGCGTTGTCGGCCGCCATGCGGATCGAGCAATTTGTGCGCGAAGTGGAGCATCAACTCGAATGGATCGCACAAACTCCCTGGGGAGCGCGCGGCGTGCCCATCGAACAGCGACGCCTGGATTCGTTGCGATTGTTGCGACACGCACCCGCCATCACGGAGGTGAGGCACATCGATCCGAAGGGCATCGAGCAACTGCGCGTATCGCGCTTGTCCATGGACGTGCTTGGTACCCGAGGCAAACGCAACAACGTCACGGAATTCCAGGAGGCCAAGGCGCGTACGCCTTATTTTGGTCCGGTCTACTTCCGCAAAGAGTCCGAACCCTATATGACCATCGCGCTTGCCGGTAGCGGAGAAGAGGGCGGGGTGATCGTCTCGGAAACCAATCTCAAATTCATCTGGGACGTGGTGGCGGCGCTCAAGGTGGGTAAGGCAGGCTATTCCTATGTGGTGGACGCAAAGGGCCGTTTGATCGCGCATCCGGACATCAGTCTGGTGCTGCAGAAGACGGATTTCCGGGGGTTGCCCCAGGTGGCACCCGCGATTGCCAAAACCAGCCGCGCGGCGGTGGAGGGGTTGGATGCGGAGATCGGTCGTGATATTAGAGGAGGCGAAGTGCTCTCCGCCCACGCCACCATCGAGCCCCTCGACTGGCATGTATACGTGGAAGTGCCCATCGATGAAGCCTACGAGCCCATTTTTTATTCCGCGCTTCGCACCATAGGTTTGGTGATTGTCGGTTTAGGCGTTTCCATCTTGGCATCCTTGTACCTGGTACGCCGTATGGTGGCGCCCGTTAAAGTCTTACAAGGAGGGGCAGCCCGAATTGCGAGTGGCGAGCTTAACCAGCGCATCGAGGTCACCACCGGCGATGAACTGGAAGAGCTGGCCGACGAGTTCAACCGGATGACGGAGCAGCTGAAGGAGTCCTACTCGGGATTGGAGCAGAAGGTCGATGAGCGCACCCGCGAATTACGCGAGGCGTTAGAGCAGCAAACGGCAACCAGTGAAGTCTTGCGCGCTATCAGCAGTTCGCCAACTGACTTGCAGCCTATATTGGATATTCTGGTGGAGCGAGCGGCGAAGCTTTGCGGTGCGGGCGATGCGCAGATGTGGTTAGTCGAGGATGATCACATCAGGGAAGTCGCGACGTTTGGTCGAATGGGGCGTGTTTCAAAAGATGTGTTGGTACCTATTGCGCGAGGCATTATTAATGGACGCGCGATCTTGGACAAGGAAGTTGTGCTTGTGACTGATACCTCCCTAGACCAGTACCGAAAGGAGTTTCCGGAAGCGACACCGCGCTGGGACAAGTTCGGCGATCGTGCCGTCATTGGCGTACCGCTTCTGCGCGAGGGAATCGCACTAGGATCGATTACGGTGCGTCGATCGGAGGTTGTCCCGTTTACGGATAGCCAAATTGAACTGCTCAAGACTTTCGCCGACCAAGCCGTGATCGCCATCGTGAACGTGCGCTTGTTCAAGGAACTGCAAACGCGGACCGAAGAACTGGCCGCTTCCGTCAGTCACCTCGAAGCGCTGGCGGAGGTGAGCCAGGCGGTGAACTCATCGCTGGATCTCGATCAAGTTCTCAAGACCATCGTTGCACGCGCCGTGGCGCTTTCCAATGCCGATAGCGGTGCGGTTTACGAGTTCGACGAGACCAGCGCCAAGCTTCGATTGCACACCACATACGGTATCTCGGCGCAGGCCGAGGAAGGATTTCTCGCGGAATCCCTCGGCCTTGGGCAAGGCATCTCAGGCCGCGCCGCGGCGGCACGAAAACCCATACAAGTGCCCGACGTACGGGTCGTCGACGGTTATGGCGGGCGCGTGAAAACCGTCCTCGATTCCGCGGGTATACGCGCCGCACTAGCGGTACCCTTGCTGCAAGGATCGCGACTTATTGGCAGCCTGACCGTCTCGCGCAACGAACCGGGAGAGTTTCCATCACAGGTGGTTGATGTGCTGCAGACATTCGCCGTACAGTCGGCACTAGCCATACAGAATGCGCGCTTGTTCCGCGAGATCGAGGACAAGAGTCACGAACTGGAGAACGCGAGCAAGCATAAGTCGCAGTTCCTAGCCAACATGAGCCACGAGTTGCGTACGCCTCTCAACGCCATCCTCGGCTACACGGAGCTTATCGTGGACAAGATCTACGGCGACGTTCCCGGAAGTATTCTCGACGTGTTGGATCGCGTGCAGAAGAGTGGCCGTCATTTGTTAGGGCTAATCAACGATGTGCTAGACCTGTCCAAGATCGAAGCGGGCCAACTTGCCTTGTCCATTTCGGACTTCTCCTTTCACGACGTTGCGAGTTCTGTTGTGAGCGCCGTGGAATCACTGGCTTCAGGAAAGGGACTCAAGCTAACGGCTGAAGTTGATCAAGCCATGCCTATCGCACAAGGCGATGAACAGCGATTGACTCAGGTCGTGATGAATCTGGTAGGTAACGCCATCAAGTTCACCGATGCCGGCGAAGTTGGCATACGCGTTCACGGAAACGATGCGGAGTTCCTGGTGGCAGTGCACGATACCGGGCCGGGCATTGCACCCGATCAACACGACAGGATCTTCGAAGAGTTTCAGCAAGTCGACCCTTCCGCTACGCGCAAGAAAGGCGGAACCGGTTTGGGGTTGGCAATCTCCAAGCGCATCGTCGCTCTGCATGGCGGCCGAATTTGGCTGGAGTCCGAACTCGGCAAGGGCTCTACGTTCTACTTCAGTATTCCCATGCATCCCCAAGTAACTGAGGCCTTGCAATGAGCAAACGCATTTTGGTGGTGGAAGACAATGAGGACAATCGCCGCATCATTCGCGATTTGCTCAATGCCAGCGGTTTCGAGTCCATCGAAGCGGTCACGGGTGAGGACGGTGTGGCTGCCGCCAAACGAGAGAAACCTGACCTCATTCTCATGGATATTCAACTACCGCTGATGGACGGCTATGAAGTCACTCGGCGGGTCAAGGCGGAACCGGAACTCAAGCATATTCCAATTATCGCTGTCACTTCGTATGCATTGAGTGGGGATGACAAGAAGGCATTTGCCGCAGGCTGTGATGGCTACGTCACCAAGCCTTTTAGTCCAAGGGTGCTGTTGGCGAAGATCAGGGAATTTTTAGGATGAGTTTCTCGTGGGGTCTGTGCTTTGCCCCCTCCCTAACCCTCTCCCGCACGCTGCGCATGCAAGGGAGGGAACGTGTGGCAATGCGACGATTCCCTCCCTTGCGCATAGCGCGGGGGCGGGTTAGGGGGGCCGAAGGGGCCAGGTGGGTAGACGGAACCACAGGAGCGAGGCCACAGCCATGAAATCCCCCCCTCAAATCCTGGTGGTCGACGACAACCTCGCCAACGTCGACATCCTTCGCATGCGGCTGCAAGCCAATGGCTACGAAGTCGTGACGGCGTCCGATGGTGAGGAAGCCTTGGACGCGGTGCGAGCGCATCAACCCGACTTGATTCTGCTCGACATCATGATGCCGAAACTCGACGGCTTCGAAGTGTGCAGGAGATTGCGTGCCGATCCATCCCTTGCCTTCGTTCCCATCGTGCTGGTCACCGCAAAATCCGATCCGAAGGATATCGTGGCAGCGTTGGAGGCGGGCGGGGACGAGTACCTCACCAAACCGGTGGATCACAGTGCGCTGCTGGCTCGGGTGAAGTCGATGTTGCGTATCAAAGCGCTGCACGACACTGTCCAACTGCAGAAGGTCGAGTTGGCGGCGTGGAACCAAAGCCTGGAGAAACGGGTGGCGGAGCAATTAGAGCAGTTGGATCGATTATCCAAACTCAAACGCTTCTTCTCTCCGCAGTTGGCGGAACTGATTCTTGCGGGCGGCGCGGACGATCCGCTCAAGAGCCACCGGCGCGAAGTGACGGTAGTGTTTTTGGATCTACGCGGTTTCACCGCCTTTGCGGAGACCGCCGAACCCGAAGAAATCATGGGTGTATTGCGTGAATATCATTCGGAAATGGGCAAGGCGATCCAATCTCACGAGGGTACCTTGGAACGCTTCGCGGGCGACGGCATGATGGTGTTCTTCAACGATCCGGTGATAGTGCCGGATCCCGCACACCGAGCGATTCGCATGGTGGTGGAAATGCGCGCGCGACTGTCCGAACTCACGGCGCAGTGGCGTCGGCGAGGTTTCGATTTGGGGTTCGGCGCCGGCATTGCGCAAGGGTATGCAACCATCGGTGCCATTGGTTTCGAGGAGCGTATGGACTACGGTGCCATCGGAACAGTGACGAATTTGGCGGCCCGACTGTGCAGCGAAGCCGCCCACGGCCAAGCACTGATCTCAAGGCGCGTGCTGTCTTCCATTGAGGGTCTCGCCGAGGTGGAGCCCGTGGGTGAGCTGCAGTTGAAGGGATTTCTCAAGCCGGTGACGGCCTTCAATGTCCTCGGATTGAAGGGATAGTGGATGCGCTAGCCCTGCGCCCCACTATTTTGCGAGCGTAATCATCACCAAGCTAACCACCACCAAACACATTCCCGCTATTTCCGTTCTGCTCAGCGGCTCGCGGAAGAAACGGCGGGACACCAAGGCGCTAAAAAACAGCTCAATCAAACCTAGGGTGCGCACGTGTGCCACAGGCTCAATGGCCATGGCTGTGAACCAACCCGCCGATGCGGTCGCACCCATGCCGCCCGCCAACATCGACGTTCGCCACGCGCGCAAGCAACGTCGAATGACTTCGGGGTCACGCCAAAGCAACCAACCGCCCAATAGAACGGTTTGGATGACCTGCGCCACCAGCAGCGTAAAGCCGGCGGACATCAGGAACACTGATCCTTCGAGCGCGAGCGCCGCGCCGCGGAACCCGGTGGCGGACAGGGCGAAGAAAGTACCTGAGAGAACGCCCAGTGCCGCCGACCTAGACGTCCAGCCACGAAATAGCGATTGCAGTGGACGCGCGCGATCGGCGGGAGAAAACAACAACACGCCGAAAGTACCCATCACCACCGCTGTGGCGACACTAAAAGTGAGAGGATCTTTCAGGAACGCAAGGCCGAACACCGCAACTTGCAGCACTTCCGTCTTGGAGTAGGCCACCCCTAGGGCAAAGCTCTTTTCTTTCATCACTCTGAGCAAGAGCGCCGTGGCGATGATCTGGCTGACGGCTCCGAGTAAGACCCAACCCGCAAACGTCAGATTCGGGGTGGGCACGGCGAAGCCACCGACGCGGTGTAATGCGGCGAACCAAAGGGCCGCGAACGGCAGTCCATAAAAAAATCGAACCAGCGTGGCGCCCAGGGCGCCGAGTTCGACGGTGAGATGCTTCTGCGCGGCGTTACGAAGCGTCTGCGCGAATCCCGCGCCAACAGTGATGGCAATCCAGAGCCAGGGAGGCGGGGTCATTCTTATGGATCAACTTGTATTTCCCGCGCCAACTGTGCGGGGCAACCACTAACCTCGCCCCACCCAAGGCATCTTGGTGGCCATCACCGTCAGAAACTGAACGTTGGCTTCCAGCGGCAAGCTGGCCATATGCAGCACGGCATTGGCGACATGCTGCACATCCATGAGTGGTTCGGCTTTCATGGAACCGTCGGCTTGGGTGACGCCCTTTGCCATTCTCGCCGCCATCTCCGTGAGCGCGTTGCCGATATCGATCTGGCAGCAGGCAATGTCGTACTTTCTGCCGTCCAGCGACGTGGACTTGGTCAACCCGGTGATGGCGTGTTTGGTGGCGGTGTAGGCCACGGAATCGGGACGTGGGGAGTGCGCGGAGATGGAGCCGTTGTTGATGATGCGGCCGCCTTGGGGACGCTGGTCCTTCATCATCCTGAACGCTTCTTGAGTGCACAGAAATGAGCCCGTGAGGTTGATATCTACCACGTTCTTCCACCGCTCGAAACTAAGGTCCTCGAATGCAATACCGTTAGCGCTGACACCAGCGTTGTTGAATAACACGTCTACGCGGCCGAACTTCTCTTTGACCGCCGCGAACAACGCTTGCACGGAATCGGGATTGCTGACGTCCGTGGGAAGGGCTAAACCCAACGCACCAGCCGCACCTGCCTCAGTGATGGTTTGAGCGAGCGCATCCGCTCGACGCCCCGCCAGGGCGACACGGTAGCCATCTTTTAGAAATGTTAGCGCGACGGATTTGCCGATGCCCGATCCGGCGCCAGTAATAACGACCACTTTGTTGTGCTTACCCATGCTGGTTTCCTCTCGATGTTGGGTGGGGTCCAATGACGAGATGATAACGCACGATGGGATGTCATTCCGCGCAGGTCGGATAAGCGCATAGGGCGGATAAGAGGCGGAGCATCGCCATCCGCCGTGGATACTGCAACCGACCACCGGCGGATTACGTCCCGAAATGCTGCGGCCAAGGTACCCTACGACTCGCGTCCTAGGCTTGCAGCTCGGCCGCCCCCTGGACCCTGGTATCAGCCAACTCTTCGAATTCGTTGATGTTGTCGAAGGCCAACTGCTCGTTGAAGTCCATGTTGTAGTTGCGTTGCCCCTGGCGAATGAGTCCGAGATAGGAGTTGTTCACCACCACGTGCACATAAGGCAAGTTGAACTGCGCGCCGACGGCCAGTCCTTCGATCCAGAATTTGAAATCGTAGTCACCCGAGAGTGCCACCACTTCTCTGGTCGCAGTTGATATGGGGATCACCGCTTTGCCGCTGTACGTTGCCGCGTCCTCGCTTACGTCAAAACAGGCGCAGGTGATTCTGCGAGAATTCTGCCTTGCCAGTCAGGAGATTCACGCCGTGTATTCATCGCCCAAGCTACTACCTACCAAGATCAATGTGCCGATCGAATATCTCAGAGAGGCATTCGCTCCCGTCGAATGGCCGGCGCTGATGGCCGGTATGTCACAGGATGCCCGCTGATGTTCCGCCTAACTTGCAGCCTTCT
>JANNFC010000272.1:0-20389 GCA_031379405.1 Betaproteobacteria bacterium
CTCGCGGTCGGCTTGATCGGCGATGTCGATGGCGTTGCCTTCCTTCATGATGATGCGATTGATCTCGTCGCTAATGGGCATAACTTGATAAACACCGACGCGTCCTTTGTATCCCGACCCGCCGCAGACATCGCAGCCGACATTGCGAAATGGCGTCCAGGTGCCATCCAGATCGGACTCTTTGAATCCGGCCCGCAGCAACGCTTCAGACGGAATCTCCGCCGGCTGCTTGCATTTCGAGCACAGTCGCCGGCCCAGGCGCTGGGCAGTGATGAGCATGACCGAAGAGGCGATGTTGAAGGGAGCGATCCCCATGTTCAGCATGCGGGTTAGCGTGGTAGGGGCGTCGTTCGTATGCAACGTGGACAAGACCAAGTGCCCCGTTTGGGCAGCCTTGATGGAGATTTCCGCCGTTTCCAGGTCGCGGATCTCACCCACCATGATGATGTCAGGGTCCTGACGCAGAAATGCTTTAAGAGCCGCCGCAAAAGTTAGACCAGCCTTGTCGTTGACGTTGACCTGGTTCACACCTGGCAGGGTGATTTCCGCTGGATCTTCCGCGGTGGAAATGTTGATGCCCGGCTTATTGAGAAGATTCAAGCAAGTGTAGAGCGACACAGTTTTGCCCGAACCCGTTGGACCCGTCACCAGGATCATGCCGTAGGGGCGACTGATGGCATGCAACATGGCCTTTTTTTGCTCCGGTTCATAGCCAAGCGCTTCAATTCCCAGGGTGGCGCTGGACGGATCCAGAATCCGCAAAACGATCTTCTCGCCGTGCAGGGTGGGCAGGGTGCTCACCCGGAAATCGATCGCCCGGGTCTTGGAAAGTACCAACTTCATGCGGCCATCTTGCGGCACGCGCTTCTCCGAGATGTCGAGCTTGGAAATTACCTTGATACGCGAAGCGATTTTTTCCTTGAGAGCGAGCGGCGGTTGCGAGACCTCGCGCAATTCGCCATCGGTACGATAGCGGATGCGATAGTACTTTTCATAGGGTTCGAAATGGACATCGGAGGCACCCTGATTGATGGCATCCAACAGCGTCTTCTGGATGTATTTGACCACCGGTGCATCGTCGATCTCGACGCTGGCCGTTTCCGCGGGCGTTTCCTCGGCAACCATGTCCTCCAGATCCGCACTCCCGTCCTCCTCGACGAGATTCTTGAAGGATTGGTCGGACTGCTGGACGATCTTTGCGACCAGGTTTCCAAGCTTGCTGTCTTCCACGACAACCGGTTCAATGTGCAGGCCAGTTTGGAACTTGAGCTCGTCCATGGTCGCACGCTGCGTCGGATCGGAGAGTCCGACAAACAGGCGATTGCCGCGCACGTACAACGGTAAGGCGCGCTTGCCCTGCAGCATCTTGGTTTCCAGGAATTTTGCCGGCAAGTGCTCCGCGTCGATGGCGCTCAGATCGAAAATTGGGAAACCGAAAGTCCCGGCGGCGAACTCAGCGATATCGGATTCGCCAAATTTCTTTGCCTGAATCAGCTGTTCGACGAAGGTGACGTTGGCCTCATTGGCCTGGGTCTGAAGGGTATTGGCCTCATTTTCCTTCAGGAGGCCCTTCTGAACCATGGCTCGAGCGAGTCCGCTAAGTGCGCTATGTTGGGCGGCTGCCACGCGCTAGCTCCGCAGATTGGGCGCGACTAAGTGGGGCATTTGATTTTTGAATGTGGGGAGTCGTCAGGTCGTCGTCAGATATCGACCCCCGCGCGGAAAGATTAAGCGGGTTTTCCTTCGAGCTAACGCTGGAGGATAACTTCGAGCACGAACTTCGTCCCCAGATAGGCCAGCACCAAGGCCAGAAAGCCGCTTAAGGTCCAGCGCAATGCCACTCTTCCGCGCCAGCCCCAGAGTTGGCGTCCCAACAGCAATCCGCCGAAAATAATCCACGACAGCAGTCCGAAGATGATCTTATGGGTGAATTGCAGCGGCTTGCCGGTCAGTTCTTCGGAGAAGATCATCCCCGTGGCGAGTGATAGCGTAAGCAAGAAAAATCCTAGGCCCAATAGGCGGAACAGCAGACTTTCAAGACTTAACAACGGTGGGAGATGTTGCAGAAAAGCCGGGAGCGCGTTGCCGTGAAGCCGGCGCTCCAAGGCGGCCATCATAAGCGCCTGCAAAGAAGCGATCGTGAACAGGCTATAGGAAAACAACGATAGCAGCAGATGCGCACGGAACAACCCCAAGTTCGCGTGGGTGAGCGCCTTTCCAAGAGGGAGAAACAGACTAGCGAGCACAACCAGTGCCGCGCTTGCATAGAGCAGCACCTGCAGTCCGGCCAAGCGTTGGCGAAAGCTGGCAAGCCAATAGATGGTGGCGGTGAGCCACATAATGAGCGACAAGGCGGGCCCAATCCCTAAATGCAGCCCACCATCGGCGAAAATCGCGTCCGCGAGCAGTAATGCGTGACCCGCTATGGGTAGCGCTGCGATCCATTGCCATTGCACGCCCACGCCGTGGTGCGAACGCGACAAGCTGCGCCAGAGGCTGCCGCTTATGACGGCATAGAGCGCGGCGACAACTAGTTGAAGAGAGGGTTGCGTTAGAATCGAGTTCTTTCCCGCGGATTTTCGTCGCAGTCTACCGCATCGCCCATGCTGGCGTCATAGCGCGCTGTGCTGCCATCGTCCTCATTTTTGGCACTCCCAACTCAATGTTCGAAAGCCTGACAAACCGACTCTCCGGCGTGGCCAAGACCTTGCGCGGCCATGCGCGCTTGACCGACGCCAATGTCCAGGACGCGTTACGCGAAGTCCGTATGGCGTTGTTGGAAGCAGATGTCGCGCTGCCCGTGGTCAAGGACTTAATGGCGAAGGTCAAGGAAAAAGCGCTTGGCCAGGACGTGTTGGGTAGCCTGACGCCGGGTCAGGCCCTGGTCGGCGTTGTCTACGATGAATTGACCGCTGTGATGGGCGGTGCTGCGCAAGGACTTAACCTCGCCACGACGCCGCCCGTGGTAGTGTTGATGGCGGGGCTGCAGGGCTCGGGCAAGACGACCACCTCGGGAAAGCTTGCGCTCATGTTGCGCGGGCAGAAGAAAAAAGTCCTATTGGTGAGTTGTGACGTCTATCGTCCGGCCGCCATAGACCAGCTGCAAACCCTGGCCAAGCAGGTCGACGTGGATTTCTTTCCCTCGCAACCTAGCCAACGTCCGCTGGACATCGCCCAGGCAGCGCTGCATCACGCGCGCACCCATTATCACGACGTACTCATCATCGATACCGCCGGACGCCTCAGCATCGACGAGGCCATGATGCGGGAGATTCGCGATTTGCACGCGGCCATCAATCCCGCCGAAACCTTGTTCGTGGTGGATTCCATGCAAGGTCAGGACGCGGTGAATGTGGCGAAGGCTTTTGCCGACGCCTTACCGCTGACCGGCGTGGTTCTGACCAAGCTCGACGGTGATGCGCGCGGCGGTGCGGCGCTTTCCGTGCGGCATGTGACCGGTAAACCGATCAAATTCGTGGGATTGGGAGAGAAGCTACCCAACCTTGAGCCGTTTCATCCCGAACGCATGGCTTCGCGCATCATTGGTATGGGCGATGTGTTGTCACTGGTGGAAGACGCGCGTCGCAATGTCGATCTCGACGAAGCGGAAAAGCTGGCGAAAAAGGTCAAGAGCGGTAAAGGCTTCGACTTGGAGGACTTCCGCAGCCAGCTACTGCAGATGAAAAAGATGGGCGGCCTGGGCGCGCTGATGGACAAACTGCCTGCGCAACTGACGCAAGCGGTTCAGGGTTCCCAGATGGATGAGAAAGTGATCTACCGGACCGTAGGGATTATCGACTCCATGACCCCACAGGAACGAACCAAACCCGAACTCATCAAAGCCTCCCGCAAGCGTCGCATCGCCACCGGATCCGGTGTCACGGTGCAAGAGGTCAATCGCCTGCTCAATCAGTTCGAGCAAATGCAGAAGATGATGAAAATGATGAGCAAAGGTGGTGTACAGAAAATGATGCGCGCCATGAAAGGCATGATTCCGCGTCTGCCGACTTAGGAGAAAAGCATTGAACAGGATGTATTGGTTGGTTGCATCGTGGCTGGTGTGCTTGGGGCAAGCCAGCGCGCAGGATTACGCCCGCGAGAAGCGCTGGGCGGACCAGATTGTTCCGGGTCTGGTGGTGGGCGAGGCGGTTTGGATCGAGCAGAAGGAAGGACACAAATTCCTTGGCATCTACACGGAAGCCGAGAAACCGCGGGGCGCCGCCATCATCGCTCATGGGCGCGGCTGGAGTCCGGATTTCGAACTCTATGGGGTGCTGCGACAGAGGATTGCCGAGCAAGGCTACACCACCTTGTCGATCCAGCTACCGATACTAGGAGGCGGCGCCAAGATCGGCGACTACATTCCCACTTATGCGGACGCCGGTGAGCGCTTTCACCTCGCCACGGAATTCCTCAAAGCCAAAGGTTTCAAGAACATAGCCATCGTATCCCATAGCTTGGGCGCGACCATGGCGAACCAGTATTTGATCGTCGTCGACAAGACCGACGTCAAAGCCTGGGTTTTCATAGGCATCATCAATGGACTGGAGGAAATGTTCCGCATCAAGATCCCTGTGCTCGACGTGTTCGGCAGCAAGGATTGGGAAATCACTCAGGTCGGCGCCTATGAGCGCAAGAAACAGATCATGAAGATCCCCGGGTCCGACCAGATCGTGGTCAAGGATGCGTTGCACTTCTTCGAGGGCAGGGAAGACGACTTGACAAAAGTCGTCATCACGTTTCTGGATCAGGTGTTCCACGCCGGCAAACCCGAGGTGGCGTCGAGCCGCTGATTGGGTACAAAGTCGGTGGGCACCCAAATTCGTCTTGCTCCGAATTTGTCACAGGACTAGAATCGAGCGCTTTGCTTTTCACAAGATACTCTTAGGATAGCCCATGGTAGTGATTCGTTTGGCTCGTGGCGGCGCGAAAAAGCGTCCGTTTTTTAATGTGGTGGTTACCGATTCACGCAATGCCAGGGACGGTCGCTTCATCGAGCGCGTTGGGTTTTACGACCCGAAGGCGCCTGCAGGACGCGAGTCCCTGCGTATCGAAATGACGCGCCTGACCCATTGGCAAGGCCAGGGCGCGCAATTGAGCGGCACCGTTTCCAGGTTAGTGAAGCAGTTTGGCCGAATCGCCAAGCCCGCCTGATCGCATCGTGCTGTTGGGGCGGATAATCGCCCCTTTCGGTGTGCAAGGGTGGATCAAGATCCAGCCCTACACGGCGCAGCCTGTGGGACTGGAACCCTACCCCGCGTTCTGGGTTGGATCCGAGGACTCGAACCGCAAGTACGAAGTTGAACAGGTTGCCGTCCACGGCCGTAGTGTCCTGTGCCAATTGCGGGGATTTTCGACCCGGGAACAAGCGGCAAGCCTTAAGGGATTGGAGATCGGCGTACTCCGGCGCGAGTTACCGGAGAACAACCCGGACGAGTTCTACTGGGCAGATCTACTTGGGTTGGAGGTGGTCAACACAGATGGGACCGTGTTCGGTACGATCGCGGAGATGGTCGACAACGGCGCCCAAAGTGTGATGGTGGTGAAGGGGGAGCGCGAACGGATGATTCCGTTCGTTTCGGTGTACGTGCGCGAAGTTAGCCTGGGAGGGCGGCGAGTGATCGTTGAATGGGGGGCGGACTTTTGAAGCGTTTCGATGTCGTGACGCTATTTCCCGAGATGTTCGATGCGATCACACGCTCGGGCGTGACTCGGCGTGCATTCGAAGCCTCATTCTATGAGCTGGTGCTGTGGAACCCTCGGGACTTCAGCCAAAGCGCATACCGGGCAGTGGACGACAGGCCCTATGGTGGTGGGCCTGGCATGGTGATGATGGCCGAACCTCTGGAAAAAGCCATCAAAGCGGCGACGCAACGCCAGCGCAGTTCCGGTGGGAAGGACGCCAAAGTGGTGTACCTTACGCCGCAGGGTGAGCCCTTGACCCACAAGTTGGTCACCGTGTTGGAGCACTTGGATGGATTGATCTTGTTGGCGGGCCGATATGAGGGCGTCGATGAGCGATTGATTGAACGCCGGGTGGATTACCAAGTATCCATTGGCGATTACGTATTATCAGGCGGAGAATTGCCGGCCATGGTGTTGATGGATACCATCATCCGGCGCATCCCCGGCGTGCTAGGGGACGACGACTCGGCGGCGCAGGACTCCTTCGTGAACGGGTTGCTGGATTGCCCGCACTACACGCGGCCTGAGCAGTGGGGAGAGTTACCCGTGCCACCAGTGCTGATGTCCGGCAATCACGCGGAGATCGACCGCTGGCGATTGAAGCAGTCTCTGGGACGCACTTGGCATAGGCGCCCGGAGTTGTTGGAAAAGACGAGTTTGAGCACCGAACACCAGCGCTTGCTTGCCGAATACAGGCAGGAACTGAGCGAGCAGGAAGCCAAGCAATCCATAGCATAGGACCGGAGAGATTTCGGGAAACGTAGTTTGATAACGGGTCAGCAAGTGGGAGTCAGTCAGATGAATCTAATTGGACAAATCGAGCAAGAAGAGATCGCGCGCTTAGGCAAGAAAGTCCCCGTGTTTTCGCCGGGCGATACCGTGATCGTGAACGTCAACGTGGTGGAAGGCGAACGCAAGCGCGTGCAGGCCTACGAAGGCGTGGTGATTGCGAAGCGCAATCGCGGTCTTAACTCCAGCTTTATCGTGCGCAAGATTTCCTCCGGCGAGGGCGTGGAGCGTACCTTCCAGACCTACTCTCCCTTGATCGCGGGTATTGATGTCAAGCGCCGTGGCGACGTGCGACGCGCCAAGCTCTACTACTTGCGGGACCGTTCCGGCAAGTCGGCGCGCATTCGCGAAAAGATTACGGCGCGCGAAGCGGTGGTTGAATAACGCGATCTTAGGTGCCATCGTAAGATGTGCGCCCTGAAAAAAGGCGGCTTGGGCCGCCTTTTTTTATGGGAAAGAACTTTAGTTGCGACAAGGGAGCGGTTGATAGAATTCGGACCTATGATGATTCCAGAGGATAGGTTGATGGGGATGTTGCGTTGTATTGGAGCGGTGGTCGCATTGGTGGCCACGCCGATCTGGCCATGACGATGGCCGACGCCGCTTGGGATGCTTACAAAGGACTGGAAGCCTTCGGTGTGGCGGTTCTGCAGAAAATTCTATCTAGTGAAAACGCCGCTTGAACTCAGTTCGGGATACTCCGCGCGCATCCCGGCGCCATTTGCCGTAATTGGTGTACGCACGCGCAACGAACGCTTAGTGGGTTTGGAGTATCTTGCGCTGGGTGCCGCGACCTTGGCGCCGATC
Source organism: Betaproteobacteria bacterium (assembly GCA_031379405.1). Taxonomy (GTDB): domain Bacteria; phylum Pseudomonadota; class Gammaproteobacteria; order Burkholderiales; family SHXO01; genus SHXO01. Next base: position 7,282 of record JANNFC010000272.1, read on the forward strand.
GATGCCCTCTCCAAGGAAGTGAGTAAGCAACTGAAGGCCTTCGTCAAGGATGCGCGCTTTCGTTTCGATCTGCCGCATGAAATTCATGGCACTGATTTCCAGCGTGCCGTATGGGAGCAGATCGGCATGATCCCGGGCGGTCAAACCAAGAGCTACGGAGAACTCGCCAAGTCCATCAGAACATCCGCCCGCGCCGTGGGGACTTGCTGCGGCGCCAATCGGCTGCCGCTCATCATTCCCTGCCATCGCGTCATTGCGGCAAATGGAATCGGAGGTTTCATGCACACCCGATCGGAAGGTGCTGCTTTAAGTATTAAGCGTTGGTTACTGCGTCACGAAGGTGCCATCCTCTAACTCTTCCGAGCCTGTGCTCGACGCGTTCTGCGACAGCCTGTGGCTAGAAGACGGCTTGTCGCCGAACTCCTTGAGCAGTTACCGCCGCGACTTGCTGCTATTTGCACAGTGGCTTAAACCAAGCCGGAAAGGGTTGGTGGAAGCGAACAAGATCGATGTACTCGGGCATCTAGCGGCGCGGCTACAAGGTGGCGCAAAACCACGTTCCGTCGCTCGCCAACTTTCCGCCTTGCGACGTTTCTATGCCTATTTGGTGCGGCAGAACCTCTGCGGTGAGGATCCCACCCTTCAAGTAGAAGCGCCGAAACTGCCTCGCGCCTTGCCGAAGAGTTTGAGCGAAGGCGACGTAGAGAGTCTGTTGAACGCGCCTGACTTGAACACCGCCCGGGGAGTGCGTGATCGCGCAATGCTGGAACTGCTCTATGCCACCGGATTACGCGTGACGGAACTCATTTCCTTGGCGCTTAATCAAGTCAGCCAGGATATGGGCGTGGTGCGCGTATTGGGTAAGGGAAATCGTGAGCGCCTGGTGCCTGTGGGCGAGGACGCGCTCGATTGGATTGCGCGTTACCTTCGCGAGGCGCGTCCGGGGATACTGGGCGCCCGTGGCAGTGACGCTTTGTTCGTCACCGCGCGTGGTGGTGGCATGACTCGTCACGCCTTCTGGTATCTGATACGACGTTACGCAATGCGCGCCGGCATTCATAAGGCGCTGTCGCCGCACACCATGCGGCACGCCTTCGCAACGCACTTGTTGAATCACGGCGCCGATTTACGCGTCGTGCAAATGTTGTTGGGTCACGCGGATATTTCCACTACCCAAATCTACACACACGTTGCGCGCGAACGCTTGAAACAACTGCATGCCAAGCATCATCCACGAGGATAACCATGACCACTCTAGCCGTCATTGTGCTGGCCTACTTCATCGGATCGATTTCCTTCGCCGTGGTAACGGCGAAGCTGTTCGGATTGCCGGACCCGCGCACCTATGGTTCGGGAAATCCCGGTGCCACCAACGTATTGCGTAGTGGCAAGAAACTGGCGGCGTTGGTTACCCTGATAGGCGATGCGGCTAAAGGTGCCGTGGCAGTGTGGATCGCGCACGTGATGTTGGACGGCGATCCTCAACTGGCACTTGCTGTCGCGCTATCAGGACTTGCGGCATACCTGGGCCATCTCTATCCGATCTTCTTTCGCTTGAAAGGCGGCAAGGGTGTCGCGACCGCACTGGGAATATTGCTGGCTTTTCATTGGATGCTGGGCGTGGCGATCATGGTTATCTGGCTGATGGTTGTCATCGCCACACGTTACGTTTCCCTCGCCAGCGTGATCGCGGCCATCGCCGCCGCGCCCATCGCGCTTATCTTGCAAGCGAGCACGGTGATGGCGATGGTGGTTTCTTGCATGGGGCTGCTGATCATTTGGCGGCATGCGGGAAATCTACAGCGGCTACGTACAGGGACTGAAAGCAAGGTATTCGCGAAGAAGACCTAAATGGCAGGAAGCTCCGCCAAATCCCACCTTGGACGCACCCCAAAGGATAGCGAAGCACCAGCCTTGCGCAGCCGCAGGGCACCCACCAGCGCGATCATGGCGCCGTTGTCCGTGCAAAATTCCAACTCTGGATAATAAACGGTGAATCCGTTCTTAAGCGCCGCTTCGTTCAAACGGGCGCGCAGGCGCTGATTGGCACCCACGCCGCCCGCAACGACAAGATTTCCGGTTCGGGTGGCTTTCAGTGCCGAGGTCGATTTCGCCACCAGAACATCTGCGACGGCGTCCTGAAAGGATGCTGCGAGATCGGCTCGTCCTTGCGCGTCGGGTGTTTCCCGCCGCAGCGTCGTGAGAACGGCGGTCTTGAGTCCGCTAAAGCTGAAGTTGAGGTCGTCGCTGTGCAGCATAGGACGCGGCAGCTTGAAGCGCGTCGCATCACCGGAGATGGCAAGCTTCGCCAGCGCCGGCCCACCCGGATATCCGAGGTTCAGTAACTGTGCCGTCTTGTCGAAGGCTTCGCCTGCCGCATCGTCGAGTGTCTCGCCCAGCAACTCATAGCGGCCCAAGTCGGACACGCGCATGAGTTGTGTGTGGCCTCCGGACACCAATAGGGCGATGAATGGCATGGGCGGCGGATTGCCCGAGAGAAACGGGGCTAACAGATGACCTTCCAGGTGATGCACCGGCACTGTCGGTATCCCCAGCGAAAAGGCGAGTCCCTGGGCGGCACTCGCGCCTACTAGAAGCGCCCCTGCCAGACCCGGCCCTGCGGTATAGGCGATACCGTCCAGATCGCCGACAGTCTTGCCGCTGTCCCTTAGCACGCAGCGGAGCAGGAGCGGGAGCCGATGGATGTGATCGCGCGAGGCCAACTCCGGTACGACGCCGCCGTAGTCCTGGTGCATGGCGACCTGGGAATGCAGTGCATGCGCCAATAGTCCGCGCGCGTCGTCGTAGAGCGCGACGCCGGTCTCATCGCAAGAAGTTTCGATGCCGAGAACCAGCACGGAGAAAGGACCTAAATGGAGTGATCGCGAATGGAATGATTACTAATGGAGTGATTGCTACTGGACGGGCGACAAATGTGTTCTGCTATACTCCTCGGCTTTCCCAAATCTTGCCGAAAAGGTGCATCGGAGTTATGACAACAGTTCGCGTGAAAGAGAATGAGCCCTTTGAGGTTGCAATGCGTCGTTTCAAACGCACAGTCGAGAAAACCGGTCTGCTGACCGAACTGCGGGCGCGCGAATTCTACGAAAAGCCTACCTCCGAGCGCAAACGCAAGCTCGCCGCCGCCGTCAAGCGCCACTATAAGCGGATTCGCAGCCAAATGCTGCCCCCGCGCATGTTCTAAGGTAGTCCCACAAGTTGCAAATGGGGTTGCAATGAGCCTCAAGGACCGTATCACCGAGGATATGAAGGCCGCGATGCGCGCCAAGGAAGCGCCGCGCCTGTCCGCTATCCGGCTTCTGCTGGCCGCCCTCAAGCAAAAAGAGGTGGATGAGCGCATTGTTCTAAGTGATGACCAGGTCCTGGCTGTGGTCGATAAACTGCTCAAACAACGACGCGATTCCATCACGCAATTCGAGTCCGCCGGCCGGCAAGATCTGGCGGACAACGAGAAGTTTGAAGTCCGGATCCTCCAGGGCTACATGCCGCAGCAGCTTTCGGATGCGGAGATCGCGAGCCAAGTCGCCGATGCCATCTCCACCGCCGACGCAAAGACGCCCCAGGACATGGGAAAGGTCATGGCCATCCTCAAGCCAAAACTCGCCGGCCGGGCCGACATCGGAAAAGTCTCAGGTCTAGTGAAGCAGAAGCTGGCCGGCTAGGCCGACGGGCCCTGCTCCCCTTCTTTTTACCTCCTGCCTCCCTTCTTCGTACCTCCCTACTTCCCCACCGCAGTAGTTTTTTACGATATTCTCCAACCTTTGATGGCGGGGCGGCGCCCTACTCGGCGTCGGCATCGGATGACGCATGCGGTCCTTTGCATAGGGCAATGATTCCACAGTCTTTCGTTCAGGATTTGCTGGCGCGTGTTGATATCGCAGACGTGATCGATCCCCTCGTTCCGCTCAAGCGCGCAGGCTCCAATCTGGTGGCGTGCTGCCCGTTCCATTCCGAGAAGTCCCCGTCCTTTACCGTGAGTCCCAGCAAGCAGTTCTATCACTGCTTCGGCTGCGGCGCCCACGGCTCCGCCGTGGGATTTCTCATGGAGCACCTTGGCTTGGGGTTTGTCGACGCGGTCAAGGAGCTGGCGGGTCGTGCCGGGATGGTGGTTCCAGAAGTGCAGTTCACGCCGGACGCCGCCGCGACGCGAAGCCGGGTTGTCGGGCTGCTCCCCGTCATGGAGCATGCTCTGCAGTACTACAAACAAGCGCTCAAGCGATCCTCCCGCGCCATCGACTACCTCAGGGGACGCGGACTATCCGGGGAGATCGCGGCGCGCTACGCCGTGGGCTATGCACCGGAGGGCTGGCAGAACTTGGCCTCGGTGTTCGATCACTACGACAATCACGATTTGGCCGAAGCAGGATTGGTGATCGACAGTGACGCCGGCAAGCGCTACGACCGCTTTCGCGATCGGATCATGTTTCCCATCTCCGACGCGCAAGGCCGAGTCATCGGTTTCGGTGGTCGCGTGCTCGATAGCGGCGAACCCAAGTATCTGAACTCCCCGGAGACGCCGCTGTTTGAAAAGGGACGGGAGGTGTACGGTCTATTTCAGGCCCGGCAAGGGATTCGCGCCGCCGGCAGAGTCGTGGTGGTCGAGGGCTATATGGACGTCGTGGCGCTTGCCCAATTCGGCATCCAATACGCGGTTGCAACCCTGGGCACCGCCACCACACCGACCCACATCCAGAAGCTCCTGCGTCTGACCGATGAGATCGTCTTCTGTTTCGATGGCGATTCGGCGGGCCGCCGCGCCGCTTGGCGCGCGCTGGAAAACTCCTTGGGGCAAATCAAAGACGGCAAACAGATCAAGTTTCTTTTTCTTCCCGACGGCGAGGATCCGGATTCTTATGTGCGGCAACACGGTTCAGAGAGATTCGCAGGCATGCTCGTCGAGAGCGCGGAACCGCTGTCGGTGTTCGCGCTCCGCGAGCTGACCTCCAGGGTTGATATGGCCACACCCGAAGGCAAAGCCAAGTTCCTGCAGGACGCCAAGCCATTGCTGGCGCAAGTGGCCGCCCCCATGTTGGGATTGATGCTGCGCAAGCGCTTCGCCGAGGTGGCCGGATTGGGCGAGGCCGAAGCTCTTCGGGAGTTTCAGCTCAGGCGCGCTGTCGAAGGTCGCACGAGGCTGCCAAATTCGCCAGTGCTGCGATCGCCCTTCAGGCGTGTGCTGGAGATTCTGGCGCATCGGCCGCAGTTGGCCACGAGATTCGCCAAAAATGTGACGGACGTGACCGAGTTCAAGTTGGAAGGGATTGATCTGATAGAAATTTCCCGTGCGGAGTTGGCTTTCTTCGAAGCCATCCTTCCCGCTCTACTCAGCCGTTCGGACCGGATCAATATCGCTGAAGAGTTTCGCGGGACAGCTCTGGAGGCGGTGGCACAGGAAGTGGAAAGAGCCACCCTCGATTGGGAGGAAACAGGGCTCGACGAATCCGCGCTGCAGCAGGAACTGGAGGGGGCCTTGCGAGCCGTGCGGGACCAGATTCGCAAGGCGCGCCAGAAGCAGTTGATGGAAACTTTGAGCGAGCGCCGCTGGACTCAGGAAGAGAAAGACCTCTATCGACGGTTGCAGCAGCCCGTTGGATGAGCTCGGAACAAGAAAAAGCTTCCGGTCATATTGAGAGCATTGTTAGAATGGAGGGTTACGGCTGGCGGCGGCATCTAGGAGTGGGACCTGGCATGCAAGGACCTGAGCAGGACATAATGAGGACCTAAATTATGGCTAGAAAGAGCAACGAAGAGAAGAAGCGGGAACGGGACGCTATGCGCAGGGAAGCGGTCCGGGTGGAAGTTCCGGCCGACGACGCCGAAACTCGACGCACGCGGTTAAAGAATCTGATCATGTTGGGTAAGGAGCGCAACTACCTTACCTACGCCGAGATCAACGACCACCTACCCGACGACATGCTGGATGCCGAGAATTTGGAAAGCATCATCAGCATGATTAACGACATGGGCATACAGGTCTACGACGAAGCCCCGGATTCGGAGCAGTTACTCATTCTGGCCGAAGCCAATCCCCCCGCGCCCGACGAAGACGCAGCGGAGGAAGCCGAACAGGCCCTGACCACCGTCGATTCCGAATTCGGTCGGACCACGGATCCCGTGCGCATGTACATGCGTGAAATGGGCTCTGTCGAGCTGCTCACTCGCGAAGGCGAGATCGAGATCGCCAAACGCATTGAAGACGGCCTGCGTCACATGATCCAGGCGATCTCCGCCTGCCCGTCCACCATCGAAGACATTCTTCTGCTGGCCGACAAGATCACCAAGGACGAGATGCGCGTCGATGAAGTGGTGGACGGACTGGTCAATCCCGATACGGACGACGTACCCCCGGAAGTCTCCGAAGAGGAGATGGAAGAGGACCTGGACGCCGAAGTCGACGACGAGGACGGTGCCGGTGTGCAAAGCGCCACATTGCTGCAGCTCAAACAGGATGCGCTGGTGCATTTTGGCGTCATCGGCGAGACCCATGGCCGAATGATGAAAGCGCTGCAGCGCTATGGCTCCAAGAGCAAACCCTACCTCAAGTCGCAAGGGGAGATTTCTACCGAGCTGATGAAGATCCGCTTCACCGCGAAGCAGATCGAAGCGCTCTGCGACAGCGTGCGCAAACTCGTGGAAGAAGTGCGCAGCATGGAGCGCTCCGTGATGGACCTGTGCGTCGAGAAAGCAGGCATGCCGCGCGCGCACTTCATCAAGACCTTCCCCGGCAATGAGGAAGACATCGAGTGGATCAAGCGCGAGATCGCCGCGCGCAAGCCGTACTCCGAAACCCTGGCGCGCTTCGCCCCCGCCATCAGCGAGCTGCAGCAGCGCTTGATCGGATTGCAGCGCAAGGTGTCGATCTCTCTCAAAGACCTGAAAGAGATCAATCGCCAGATGTCCACCGGCGAAGCCAAAGCCCGCCGCGCCAAGCGCGAGATGACCGAAGCCAATTTGCGCTTGGTCATCTCCATCGCCAAGAAGTACACCAACCGTGGTTTACAGTTCCTGGACCTTATCCAGGAAGGCAACATCGGCCTGATGAAGGCCGTGGACAAGTTCGAATATCGTCGCGGCTACAAGTTTTCCACCTACGCCACCTGGTGGATTCGTCAGGCCATCACCCGGTCCATCGCGGACCAGGCACGCACCATCCGCATTCCGGTGCACATGATCGAAACCATCAACAAGATGAATCGCATCTCGCGCCAGATTCTGCAGGAAACCGGGTTGGAGCCCGATCCGGCCACCTTGGCGCTGAAGATGGAAATGCCCGAGGACAAGATTCGCAAGATCTTGAAGATCTCCAAGGAACCCATCTCCATGGAAACGCCCATCGGAGACGACGACGATTCCCACTTGGGCGATTTCATCGAAGATCAGAGCACCCTGCCACCGGTCGACGCGGCCGTGTATAGCAGCTTGCGCGAAGCCACCAAGGAAGTGCTGGATACGCTCACGCCGAGGGAAGCCAAAGTCCTCCGTATGCGCTTCGGCATCGAGATGAACACCGACCATACCTTGGAAGAAGTGGGTAAGCAGTTCGACGTCACGCGCGAACGTATTCGCCAGATCGAGGCGAAAGCGCTGCGAAAACTGCGTCACCCGTCACGCTCGGAGCGGCTACGAAGCTTCCTCGATACCGAGTCGTCCTGACGCAGTTTTTGCGCGACAAGTGCGCTAAGGAATCAGACCGAAAAAGTACTTCACATGCCGATTTGATTGATGCACAATTCGCCCCCCGCGCGTGGCCTAGACGCTACTCGCGGGGTTTTGCGCACGGTCCCTGACGAGGGCACCACTCTCTGACTGGGGCGCGAATTCGGGAAGCCGAAGGAGTCGAAAGATTATCCGGAAGCCGAACGAGCGTCCGTTTGCTCTGGACCGGGGCAGCGGCTGTTTGGGGTGCGGCGTACACGGTGTCGCTTCAACGTATGCATCGCACCTGGGGATAGACCGGGACTCCTGGGCCCGGCGTTGTTCGTTACTTGTTTAACTTAACAAGGAGGGTAACGATGACGCTTAGCCTTCAAGCAGCGACCTCAGTTGATGAGAAGTCTGCAGCAGGCCTTCATCTTATCGGCGATCTGTACGAGTGCGCCGGCGAGAAGCATTTCATGCTCGACGCCAACGTTCTCCGAGATCATTGTGTAGCGGCAGTGCGTGCATCGGGGCTCACCGTTGCCGGAGAATTGTTTCATCAGTTTCCCGGCGAAGGTGGCGTAACCGGTGTAGTGGTACTCGCGGAATCGCACCTGTCTGTGCATACCTGGCCCGAGCGTGGTTATGTCACGATCGATGTCTACGTGTGCAATTACAGTTGCAACAACCGCGTCAAGGCTCAAAAGCTGTTCAACGCACTCATAGAAACCTTCAAGCCCGCGGATCCGCGCCTGGTATCGGTGGATCGCGCCTAAGGGGGTATGAGCAGTGTCGAATATCAAGGCGAAGGATGCATCCGCCTTTCTCGTCGAGCAGGTAAACCCGAACTACGGGTTCTTCCTGCGCGCCGAGCCGCCGCTATTTACAGGCCGCACGCAGTTTCAGGATATCGAGGTGTTCGACACCCCGATGTTCGGCCGCGTGCTGCGCCTGGACAACGTCTTCCAAACCTCCGATCGTGACGAGTTCTTCTATCATGAGAACATGTGTCACGTGCCCGCCATCTCCCACCCGGAGCCAAGGCGAGCGCTAGTGATCGGCGGTGGCGACGGAGGCGCGGCGGAAGAACTGCTCAAGCACCGCACCATGGAAAGCGTCGTGGTTGCGGAATTGGATCCAGGCGTGGTGGAGGCCGCGAAAAAGTACCTCGGCAACATCCACAACGGCGTCTTCGACGATCCACGCCTCGACGTTCGCATCATGGACGGTAAGGCGTACATCGAAAGCACGCATGATCGTTTCGATCAGATTGTCGTCGATCTGACCGATGCATCCGGTCCGTCGCTCGCGCTCTACACCACCGAGTTCTACGGCGCATGTCGGCGAGTGTTGGGTGAGCACGGTGTGCTCTCGCTACACCTCGAATCGCCCATCGCGCATCCGAATACCTTCAACCGTATCGTGAAGACATTGCAGTCGGTATTCAGAATCGTGCGACCGTATCTCGTTTATGTTCCGACCTATGGAAGTCTATGGGGCATGGCCTGCGCGTCCGATCTCGTCGATCCACTCGCCCTTACTGCACAACAAGTAGACGAGAGAATCAGCACGCGCGGTTTGCACAGCCTGCAGTTCTACAACGGCGACACGCATCGCGCCGTTTTCGCGCATCCCAACTTCGTGCGCAATCTTCTTGCGCACAGCGCCGCACCGCTAACGATAGACAACCTGGTGGCCGGGGAAGTGATTCCCACGGAAGAACGCGGTAAGCTAGTGCTGGAGCAAAGGTAGCGCATTCGCGCTACCTTCAGGTAGGGCCTGTAGCTCAGTTGGTTAGAGCAGAGGACTCATAATCCTTTGGTCCTGGGTTCGAGTCCCAGCGGGCCCACCAATTCAAGGAGTTATATGGAGCCGACTTCAGGAAGGTTTCCAAATACTAAACCTTTTCTAAACGGGAATGCAAACGCAGAGCGTAACATGCGGCGGTATTACGTGTTGAATTGCAGTGCCGCCAGCCTTGCATAGATTCCATCCAGGGCGACCAGAGATGCGTGGTCGCCAACTTCCACGACCTTGCCGTGATCGAGCACAAGGATGCGATCGGCGCGCTGCACGGTGGCCAAGCGATGGGCGATCACCAGCGTGGTGCGATTCCGCATGGCCGACTCCAGTGCCGCCTGAACCACGTGTTCGCTCTCGGCGTCGAGTGCGCTGGTGGCTTCGTCAAGCAGGAGCAGCGAAGAGTTCTTGACTACGGCACGCGCGATGGCGATTCGCTGACGCTGACCACCGGATAAACGTACACCGCGCTCGCCGAGAAATGTGTTGTATCCATCGGGCAAGGCACTGAGGAATTCATGGCAATAGGCGGCACGCGCAGCCGCCAGCACTTCGGCGTCGCTGGCCTGCGGTCGACCGTAGCGAATATTCTCCATGGCGTTGGTCGAAAACATCACAGGGTCTTGCGGCACGATCGCGATTCGGTGTCGTAGATCCTCCAACGACATCGCGCGAATATCGGCGCCATCAAGACGAATCACGCCGGACGTGGGATCATAAAAGCGCAGCAACAATTGGAATACGGTGCTCTTGCCGGCGCCGCTCGAGCCCACCAGGGCCATGGTCTCTCCGGCCCGCACTTCAAGATCGAGATTGCGCAACGCCGCCTGATCCGGGCGCGATGGATAGAAGAAGGTGATGGACTCGAAGTGAATCGCGCTCCCCGTTGCGGGTACAGGCGCAACAACGGGTGAGGAAGGCGAAGCGATCGACGATCGACTGCTCAACAACTCCATCAGGCGCTCCGTGGCACCGGCGGCGCGCAGCAGATCTCCATACACCTCGCCCAATACCGCGAATGCACTCGCCAGGATAATGACGTACACCACGGTCTGACCCAATTGTCCCGGCGTCATCTCGCCGCGCAGCACTGCCTGCGTTCCCTGATACAAGCCCCAGAGTAAGGCCGCCGAAGTGGCGATGATAATGAATGCGATGAGCGCGGTACGTGCCTTGGTTCTGCGCACGGCCGTCTTGAAGGCCGCCTGCGTGGACGCGTCAAAACGTGCGGCTTCGCGCGCCTCGGCGGTGTAGCTTTGTACGATCGGAATGGCGTTCAATACCTCTGCCGCGATCGCGCTCGAATCAGCCACGCGATCTTGGCTCGCGCGTGACAGACGACGCACACGACGCCCGAACCAGACGCTGGGCAGAACAATCAATCCCAGTACCCCGAGTACTTGCACCATCACATAGGGATGCGTCCAGATGAGCATGGCCAGGGCGCCCATCCCCATCACTGCATTGCGCAACCCCATGGACAACGACGAACCCACCACTGTTTGCACAAGTGTGGTGTCAGTCGTGAGTCGTGACAACACCTCACCGGTTTGAGTGGTTTCGAAGAAGCCCGGACTTTGTGCGATCACGTGCCGGTAAACCGCGTTTCGAACATCTGCTGTCACGCGCTCGCCCAACCAGCTCACCACGTAGAAGCGCGCCGCGCTGAACACTCCAAGTGCTGCCGCCACCGCGAACAGCAGCAGGAAATGTTCGCGTATCGCCCTTACGTTCTCGCCCTTGGCCGCACCCGCAAGCCCACCGTCGATGAGGCTGCGCAGGGCCATTGGAAATAACAGGGTCGCGCCGGCAGCCAATGCGAGAAACACGATCGCCAGAGCAATACGGACTCGATAGGGGCGCAGGAATGGAATCAGCCCGCTGAGGGATCTAGTTTGCATGCATGCCCATTGGAGATTGGGTGTTCATACCCTGAGCACCACACCCCGACTGACGGGGAAAGGGTCCACATCCATCATGATTTTCGGAGTGCTCCTGTTGAATGGGATGGGTGCTGTCCTGATGCCTGTCCCCTGGCACTATTGCCGATCCCGGAAACAGATGACAGCTTCGCACCACCGGTCCATCGCCAGTGCAGTGCAGTGAAACAAAAAGGCCAGAACAAGTCTGACCTTTGTGAATGTGGTGGACGAGGAGGATAGTATTTCCGTAATGTCTATTTGATCTACTATGATACTGTGCATGATTGGCTTCCAAGATACGTCTCCAATACACGTCCAATACACGTCCAATACGCAATTCCTGGTCGTTGAGTAGCGTTTCTTTCGACAGGCAAACCCGCGCCACTCCCTCGAAGAAGGAGTCCCACGTGGGGCAACCTCGTCTCTTCCCAGCTCCTTCAAGCCGAGTGCAAAGCTGTCAATCGGGTCGCGTCATGCGTAACAAGGTTTCGTGACCTATCCAGAAATAGTCGGAAAGGCCACCGCCGCGCGCGAGATGTTCAGCGGTGGCCGTGTCGTAAACACCGTCGCGCAGGAACGACTTGTCTATATGCACTGCGACGACCTCGCCCAGTACCAACCATGCCGGGGTTTTGACCCCATCCGCGCCTTTGAGTTGAAGGATCTCCGTGCATTTGCACTCGAATGAAACCGGACTCTCTGCCACGCGCGGTACCGAGATGATGCGCGAGGCGGCAGGCGTTACACCCGCCAACTCAAATTCGTTTACTTCAGGTGAGACGTTGGCCGATGTCGCATTCATTACGTCTGCGAGAGTGCGCGTGACCAGATTGAAGGCAAACTCGCCGGTCTGTTCAACGTTATGCAATGTATCTTTCTTCTGTCCGGTAGTGGAGAACCCCACGATCGGTGGCGCGTCGTTAAATGCATTGAAAAAGCTGTAGGGGGCCAGGTTTAGTGCGCCATCCACGCTTCGGGACGAGATCCAGCCAATGGGCCGCGGCGCCACAATTGCCTTGAAAGGGTTGTGTCGCAACCCGTGCCCCTTTGCGGGCTCGTAGTAGTGAAATTGTGTGGGCATACGCATAGTCTCCTAATCGATTCAGCGATGTGTGTGTGTTTTATGCGGAACGAAGAGCTGAGGGTTTGACCTCTCGCACTGGGCTTGTCTTTCCGGCGCTCTTCGCCTGAAACTCAGGCAAAGTCCTCCGGCGCAAGCACGATGGGTTCTCCTTGTGGCGTCCTGTCTGTTGCCTTGTCCCAGGCGTCGCGGTATCGAAGCAGCGTCTGTTCGTTCGCGATGCCTTTTTGTTGGATCAATGGCGGTAGTAAGTCGTACCTGTGTCCGGATCACCTCTTTCCTGGGCTTCCCTGATTTCCTTTGCGGGAACCGTCGTCCACTAATCCGTCTTGCGTGTTTTCCAGACACGGAGGCCACTGGCTCATAGGGCGATGCCGATTTTCCCGAAGTGCTGACCGCTCTTCATGCGACGCAATGCATTGGCCGTATCCTCGAGCTTGACGACGCTGTCGATGACCGGCCGAAGCTTGTGCGCCGTGATGGCCCGATTCATCGCCTCGAAACTCTTTCGGGAACCCGTCGTGATGCCGTGGATACGAGTAAGCGGCCCGACCAGTTGACGAACGGGAATGGTCGCTTCATAGCCGGCCACGAAACCCACCACTCCGATCGGGAGTGGGTCGCGTCGTACCAGCCTTGCGTGTAC
>JANNFC010000261.1:0-5621 GCA_031379405.1 Betaproteobacteria bacterium
AAGCCGCAACAGGCGTCCGTCGCCGTCGAAAGAGTGCTCCGCGTCGAGAACCGAGAGGCGATCGAGATCGGCCGCGGTCAGTGTGACCTTGCGGAACCGCTCGGACTGCGTCCCCACAAGACCGACCACCCAACTCGCGGGGCCGTTGGCCTGCACGGTCTCGATTCGCATGGGCTCGTTGAAGAGGGAGCCGGTGAGAATCTGGCCGGGGCTGACGGGAGGCAAGCGAGTCATCGTGCTGGACCTCCCATCAAATGCAATCTCTCACGACTGATGCTTCCCATATTCGGCGCGCCCGTGTTGACCGAATAGAAAGGACTTCCCCTGCTGGATACCGCATCAAGTGCCAAGATTGAAGTGGGTTTTCATCAATCGACACGAGAGGAGAAGTCATGGACAAGATTACTAGCGGCGGTCTAGATTTGGCAGAGCAGGTGATTGCGGTGAATGCGGCAAGTGCAGGATGGGCGGATGGCGATGCGCAAGGTAGCTAAGGCGCGATGTGTGCGCGATCAAGCAAATTCTAGCAGTTCCGATCAACGGCAATAAAGCCGTTATGATCCAGCGAGGAACCACGGAATCAATTCCTTCAACGACAAGCTCGGTCCATCGTGATCAATCGTAGTCGGGGTCGAAAGATGCGATGTTTGCGAAGGACTACCTACGGGCCGTGGTTGGTTTCGAAGACGCGAAAACTGATATTTCAAGACCCAACCCTATCCCCTAACCTCACGAGTATCGCCGCCCATCTCCACCCGAAAGTAAGCCTCCAACTCCTCCGTAAACACCTTCGCATTCGCCCCAACCCGAAAGCGCTTTCCCAGCCTGACGCGGTAGGCCAGCGGCAGGGGAGGGCGCTTGAATAAAGTCCAACCCTTGTGCAGGTAGTGGGTGTTGCTTTCGATGAATACCGTTTGCACGTCGACACCGGCATGCTTGGCGATGAGCGCGAAGCCGCCCTTGAACGGATTGATCGGATGGTGCACCGTGCGCGTGCCTTCGGGAAAAATCAGCAATTGGCTACCCCGTTTGATTTCATCCACCGAATGCTTGACCAGGCTGCACGCGGAGTCATTGCGAATGTAGCGCGCCAGGCGCGCGCCTCCGGCCAGGAAAAGGTTGTCGCGCAGATCCGCTTTCATGATGCCGGTGATGCGTGGCAGGCGAGATGTGATGAGTAGCACGTCGATCAGCGAGGGATGATTGGCTACGATCACCAAACCGGGCTCGGCGTTCAGGCGGTCGAGTTCCGACAGATCGAAACGCGCCATGCCGGCAATCCGCAGGCAGTTCAAGTAAAAGCGAAAGCAACGCATGATGAACCGCTGACCGAGCCGGGATCCAGTGCGGCGTGGCAGGATGTAATAGAGCAGGGATGCCGGCAGACTCCAGCCGATGCAGATGACGCCCAGTAGTGCGGTCATGGCGTAGAACAAACCAGTCTCCAACACATGCCCGATCTTCTCGGTCATTCGGCTGGGGGCAGTGGTCGACAGTGCGGGGCGCATAGGGGGTGGCTATTCGCCCTTGGACTCTACCCGTTCCTTGGATTCCCAGAAAATCCAGGCGAAGGCAATGCCGGCGTAGACCGCGTGATCGGATCGAGCCAGCGGACTATTTTCGAAGGCGGCGCCCTTCAAGGTATCCATCCTTAGAAAGGTGGCGACCCATAGACGATCGAATCGCCGTCTGGCGGCCGCGAGGACATAGGCGCCGCCATAGCCGCCTTTGGCTTCATAAGCGGGGCGCGTGCTGGTGGCAAACTGCGCGGGAACGCCATAGAAGTACTGGTGCTGGCGTTGGTCGCCGAAGACTGCTCCGCTGGTAAACCCGACTTTCCACCCATGCACGTCGTTGAAGTCCAGGGCCAGATGGGGCTGAAACACCAGACCGGCGTAGTGCAGGCGGCTGAAATCCAGGGCGATCGAAGCGCGTAGCGGCAAGCGCAACTCAACCGCCCACTGGCGCGCCGTGTCGTGTGCCAGCTTGATCTTGAGGGATGGGCCGGCCTCAATGGTGGGGTCCAGATTTTCCATCCCATCGCGCGCCTGGTTGTTTCTGCTGCGCACCGGTGGCGTCGCATTCATGCTGACATCGATTTCGATACGGTTTGTATCCACCAACAGGCCGCGCACACCTTGGCGGTCGACTTTCAGGCGTTCCCCGCGATAGTTGAAATAGGGGAACGGCAACAGCAGTGTCTGACGCTCGTCTGCACCTCGGTAATCGGGAAAGTCGATCACGGCGGCGCCGATTCCCGCGTCCCACAACGGCTGCGATTCCGCCTGGGCCAAGGGTACTGCGAGAAGGGTCGTGAACACTCCAAGCCATACCCTGCGCAGGCGGCGCGAAAGGCGCACGGCTAAGATCGCTAGGTGCATACGAGAAGAGGGAAGTTGATTCGTCATGCTTCTATCCATCCACTCTTACAGCGCCCTCGGCGCGCGCCGGTTCAAGGGTTTCGCGGGTGACGCGTCGGCGTCGACGCCACGCTGCGATGGTCTTGCGAAGTAGAGTCAGTCCGGTGACGTAGTACACCACCTTGAACATGAGCAGGCGCCCGCCGATGGGCGTGCCTCTGAAAACGTCCCCTGCCAGCACCGCCAGCAAGGCTTCCAACAAGCGCCACTGATTGCTCGGATACATGAACAGTTCGCGCATGGCAGGCGTGGTGACGCGATAAATAAACCAGGAAAACACCTTCGGGCCGCGGCTACAGACGTGATCGAAATGCTTGAGAGCAGCCTCGGCCTTCGCCGGTTGGTCGAGGCAGGTTTCCACGGCGTCGGCGCCGACAAAGGCGCCATGCATAGCCAGAAACACTCCGGAAGAAAACACCGGATCGATGAATGCAAAGGCATCGCCCAGCATGATGTAGCGCGAACCCGAGGAGCGCGTGGCGCAATAGGAATAGTTGCCCGTGGCGGTAGCGGGCTCGACCAGTTTCGCGCGCGCCAGACGCTCCGCCAGTGCTGGGCACAAGGCGACGGTGTCGAGCAGAAAGCGATCGACAGCGGTCTTGCGCGTCTTCAGATAGTAGGGCCAGCACACCGCCCCAATGCTGGTCACGCCGTCGGCGAGGGGGATGAACCAAAACCATCCGTGGTCGAACCAAAAGATGCTGATGTTGCCTTCGGCGCGACCTTCCAGCCGCTGCGCCCCGCTGAAATGGCCGAAGACGGCGGCACTGTTGTGTTTGGGGTTCTTGCGTTTAAGGTCGAACTGATTGGCGAGCAAGGTATCGCGCCCCGTGGCGTCCACCACGAAACGCGTATTCCAATGGATCTGAGCGCCGTACTCATCGCGGGCACGGATGCGCGCGCCCGATTCCCGAAACTCGACGCTTTGCACCCGCGTACCTTCGAAGGCTCGGGCACCCTTGTCGATGGCGTTGCGAAACAGCATTTCATCGAATTCCGAGCGGCGCACTTGAAAGGCATAGGGAAAGCGCTTGTCCCAGGCCTGGGAGAAATCCAGAGTGACTGAGCGCCCATGCTGCGGGGAAATGAACTCCACCCCATACTTCCGGATGGCCATTGACTCCACCTGTTCTCGCACGCCCAGTTTGTCGAACAGCGGCAGGTTCAGTGGAAGCAGGGACTCGCCAATGTGAAAGCGCGGATGGCGGGACTTCTCCACCAGGACGACGTCGCGGCCGCGTTGCGCCAGCAAGGCGGCGATAGTGGAGCCGGCCGGTCCGCCGCCGATGACGACCACCTCGCACTGATCGCCCTGGTGCGTGCCGGTTTCGGGAGGACGGACTTCCTGGGTCGATAGCATAAGGTTTTGCTGAATCGGTCGCGGGCACACCCACCAGTCACGGCGCGGAGGGTGTTGTTTGGAGAGGGAGTATAACGACTATTGCCGCGCGCGAGACACGGTAGGTACGGCTGGTACGGTTGTCTATCGCCCATACTCTGGGTACACTCTTCTGTCATTTTTTCCGCGGCTACCTTGATTCGGCGGAACATTCGGAACCTACCATTGCTACCATTATTCCCATCGTCACAATGCCAAACGAAGTCTCCCTAGCCGGCGGCCTATCCGCCGATGAAGCCGCCTTGGCGCGACTTATCGTCGACACCTTGGCGATGGAAATCTCCCCCGAGGAAGTGTTGCCCGAGGCGCCGCTGTACCAGGAAGGGTTGGGTCTGGATTCCATCGACATACTGGAGATCGCACTGGTGGTGTCGAAGAACTTTGGTTTTCAGCTGCGCGCCGACGACGCCGAGAACGTCAAGATTTTTAGCTCGCTGCGCAGTTTGAATCAGCACATCCAGCGTTGCCGAACGAAATAAGAGACGGCCGCGAACGCCGTGACGAGCGTGCAAGGGCGTTCGCTGAGGGTCGCGTCGCTACCAATGCCTTGCTTTCCCATGCATCAATGGATGCCGTGGTCGCCTTCGATGCGGGCCAGGCGATCGACGTCGCCGGTTTCCTGCGGGACGTGCACGCTCTGGCGCAGCGCTTACCCGAGCGAGAGTTCGTGCTCAATGCATGCGCCAATCGCTATCTGTTTACCGTGGCGCTGTGCGCGGCGCTCCTTCGACGCCAGGTCACCCTGCTGCCGTCGAGCCAGTCGGCGGCAACCATGCAGGCGTTGGCGCGCAGTTACGCCGGACTGTACGCGCTGAATGACCGTCCCGAAACGGGAGCGTTCAAGACTATCGCGGTCGCACGCGCGCCGCCAGGCAGCGCTTTCGATGTGGCGTACGACATCCCATCCCTTGCTTCGGAGCAGGTCGCCCTTATTCTGTTCACCTCCGGATCCACGGGCCATCCGGTGCCCACGGCCAAGACCTGGGGTTCGTTGGTATACAGCGCCCAAAGCGAAGCGCTGGCCCTGGGCATTGCGGCGAATCGCGGCCTTGCCATCCTTGGCACTGTGCCTGCGCAACATTCCTATGGACTTGAATCCACCGTGTTACTGGCCTTGCACAACGGATTGGCGCTGGCCAGCGAGCATCCCTTCTACCCAGCGGATGTTTGCGCTGTCTTGCAAGCGTTGCCTCGGCCGCGCATGCTGGTGACTACCCCGGTGCATTTGCGCGCCTTGTGCGTCGTAGAGGGTGCGCTTCCGGAAGCGGATTTGGTATTGAGCGCGACGGCGGCGCTGCCGCTGGAATTGGCGACCTTGGCGCAAGCCAGGTTCCACGCGCCGGTGATGGAAATCTACGGTTGCAGCGAAGCGGGACAACTGGCCGCGCGCACCCCCACCCAATCGCCGCACTGGGCGCTTATGCGCGACATCAGGCTCCGGCAAGACGCCAGCGGGACGTGGGTATGCGGCGGGCACGTTCCGGCAGAGACGCTTCTCGCCGACGTCATCGAATCGGTCAGTGATACGCACTTTACCCTGCACGGACGCACCGCCGATCTGATCAACATCGCTGGCAAGCGCACTTCCCTTAACTATCTCAATCATCAGTTGAACGCCATCGAAGGTGTCGAAGACGGTGTGTTCTTCATGCCTGAAGCCCAGGCGGCCACCGAGGCGGCGGGAGGGGTGGCGCGGTTGATGGCGTTTGCCGTGGCGCCGAAACTCTCGGAGCAAGCTCTACGCGCTGCGCTGCGTGAACGCATTGATCCCGCATTCATGCCGCGTCCGCTGTATCGCGTGG
>JANNFC010000281.1:0-1714 GCA_031379405.1 Betaproteobacteria bacterium
AGCCGAAGCGCTGGATGAGCGTGACCGCGCCGGTGTGCGCTTCACTCCGTTTGACGCCCGCCTGCTTGATCAGGAAGGTGGCAATGACGCGGTGGATGATCTGTAGCACCGATGAGAGCAGTTCGGGATGGGCGGCGAAGAAGACGCGCAGCGGAATCGGGAACGAGAGTACCCATTGGCGCGCCGCTACCCGCGGGATGACGCGCTCGACCAGGTGAGCCGCGCTCTGCACCATCCGCCGCGCCCCGCATGCTGGGCAAAACCCGCGCCGCTTGCACGAAAACGCGACCCGCTTCTCGTGCGCACACTCGGCGCAGCGTAGCCGCAGGAAGCCGTGAGCGAGGATGCCGCATTGGAGAAAGGCCTCGAACTCGTCTTTGACAAATGCCGGCAAGCCCGATCCGGTTTGCGCTTCGACTTGTGCGAGGAAGGTCTCGAGGTATTCCTGCACCACCTGATACAGGGTCGTTTCTTCTGGGCGCCGCCGTTCGTAGTGAAAGGCACCGGCGTTGCGAGCCGGTGTCGGCTGAACCGCTGGGCCCATGATGAGTTCTTGCTAGTGGTGGTACTGTAATTATATACAGCCTCAAGGTCGTACTATACAACTCAAATCGCAGCTTCGCTCCCAATGGACCTAATACGGAGCGGCCACGCGGCAACACTGGCGAGGAGCGCAAGCCCCCGGCAAGAAATGCATCAGATGGAATGTTTGAACCGCATGGGCTACGGATTCTGCAGCATGAATGCGACCATCTAGATGGCATACTCCATCCCATGCGGATGCGCGATCTGAGCGCAGACGTCGTCGGAATCCGTCGGCCCAAAGCGGTCGGATGCGGTGCTCCAAAGCGGCCACTCAAAATGCGGTTTTAACGTCGAAGCTTCGCGGGCGATGTGGCAGAAAAGATAATTTCAGAAAGAGGTAGGTATGGGCCGGGCTCGTCCAACAATCGGTTCAGATCGTGGCTGCGCATGATCTAACCTTACTCGTTATGCCGACTGTTCACGGAAGGCAGATGCCCGTTTGCACCACAGCCGAAAACGCCATCTCACTACGCTGTTTGCACCCTGCGCAGACGAGTTCAGACCCACAAGCGTTTTGTATCTGAGCGAACTCCGGGCTCGCCGAAACCTCCACAGCCTTTCGGTAGCAGCTAGCCTAGACGGAGCAGACCAGACCCTTACTTCGCTTTGGCAGGAGCCTTAGGTTTAACAGCTTGAGACTTAACACCATGTACTGGGATAACCGACAAGTCGTAAATGTAGGTGGTGTTGTTCTTGACCGGAGTCCAGCTCTTGGTTTTGTCGTAGTTGGAGCCCGATATATAGCACAGCAGTTGCACGTTGACTCGATCGGCCGGGCGGTAGTAATTGCTTCCGCAAAGGCCGGGCAAGGTCATCGATGACTTGCTAGGACCAACGGTTTGGAAGATCTGAGTGCAGGCATTTCTGTCTGTCTTGCGGTTCAGATCAGTGAGCAGGCAATCGAGATTGCTATTCAAATCGTTGTCGATGACCACGGAGAATTCTTCAGGTTGTTCGACCGCAAAGCCGAACCACTGGGTATTGGCGTTATTGTCCGTGGGTGGGCAATGCTCTGCGCCGGTTGGGCAGTTTAGGCCATTGGAGGTACTCTCTGAGTTCGTCGGCGCAAACACGCTGCCTGTCGCCAGCGGACAGATCGCCTGATGAATCCAAAAGATGATGTTGTACT
>JANNFC010000337.1:0-5018 GCA_031379405.1 Betaproteobacteria bacterium
ACGTAGGGCGGAAAAGCGCTGCGCTTTTCCGCCCTACGTACTATGTGCTTTCGAAGGGAGGGCCGGGGTGAGAGGGGCAAAGCCGTAGCGCAAACCTACGATAGCCTATTACTTAGGCACCCCATCCTTATCAAATTTGTACGGGTTGTCGGCCTCTAACTTGCCCTCGCAGGCCGCTGCCAGGTTGCGCTTGGCGTTGTTACAAGCAATATTGGCCTGCGTAAAAATGTCGTTGGGGTCGCCCTTGCCATTGCAGTAGTAGTCCCACTGCTGCTTGGCGTCCTCACATGTCCCTCCGCGCTCATCCTTTTGTTGCGCCATGCCGGCTGAGGCGACAATGCCTAGACTCAAACCTGCAATTATTGCGATAACTTTCATGGAAGTCTCCTCACGAATTTTATTGGGTTGCTGTGCGCGCAGCGGGATATTTTCCGCCGCGGACGTTAGGTTAAACCGAAACCGAACAAATTTCATCCGCCAGCACTAGGGAGTATCCTTTCGGCTCCTTCACACCGGATGACGAAGACATGACCCAGGAGATCGCACTGATCGTCGGCGTTGGGAGCGGACTGAGCGCATCCCTTGCCCGCCTATTCGCGCGCGAAGGCATGGCGGTAGCACTGGCGGCGCGCCAGCCGGAGAAAGTCGCCGCTCTGTGCCAGGAGATCAAAGGTGTCCGTGGCTACGCCTGCGACGCCAGCGATCCTGGCCAGGTGGCGAAGGTATTCGAGGACGTTACCCGCGACTTGGGCGAGCCCAACGTCGTCGTCTTCAATGCGGGGATGCGCGGACGCGGTCCCATCGCCGAATTGGATCCCGAGTTAGTCAGGCGCGCTTGGATGAACGGTTGCTTCGGCGGCTTCCTGGTAGGTCAGCAAGCCGCCCAACGCATGCTTGCACGCGGAGGCGGCACCATCATCTTCACCGGCGCTACCGCCAGCGTGAAAGGATTCTCGCTGTCCGCCCCCTTCGCCATGACCAAATTCGGCCTGCGCGCTCTCGCGCAATGCATGGCGCGAGAGTTGGCGCCCAAGGGCATTCACGTCGCGCACGTCGTCATCGACGGCGGCATCGCATCGACCTACTCCAAGGACGATACCGACAAGGCCACCGATCGCTGGCTATCTCCTGATGCTATCGCACAAACCTACCTGAACTTGCATCGTCAGCATCGCAGCGCGTGGACATGGGAGGTGGAAGTGCGGCCTTGGCTGGAGAATTTCTAGGGATTTCAAGCCTGACCGAATCTCGTCCCGAAATGCTGCCCCGTCACAGCGTACGCGTCGCACGCAAAAGAAAATCCCGCAACACCCGCGCGCATTCACGCCCATGCGACAACGGCAATCCGTGTTTGGCATTGGCGAACACTTGCAACTCGGCGCCAGTAATGGCAGCGCGCATGGATGCCATCATCTCCAGGGGAATGAAGGGGCTGGCTTCCGGTGCCAGCAACAAGGTCGGTACCTTGATCTCACCAAGTCGCGCAGTGAGATCGGAAGCTAACAACAGATCCGCCAGACCGATGGTGGCTTCCATGGAGCAGGTTTCGTGAACGCGCGTATACCAGGCGCGTAGCTCGGGCGTCAGCGCATTGGGGTGGAAGCGCCATTGCATCATCTGTTGTGCCCACGCCGTTTGACCGCCTTGCCTCACGATCTCGCGCCAGCCTTTGACGTTGCTGACCAGTCCGCCACGTGCCGCGGCATTGGAAAGACATAGACTCAGTACGCGTTCGGGTGTCTTCAATGCGCAGGCGAGAACGGCGGTGCCGCCGATGGATTCCCCTACCAGGTGAAAGCGTCGCGCATTGGCCGCTTCTGCCACGGCGAGGAGGTCATCGATCAGGTCATCAAACGTCCACTTGAAGTCCTTGGGCGGTACCATCGATTGACCGAAGCCGCGCATATCGAATCGCACCAGGCGATAGCGCGTTGCCAGCACCGGCAGCCAGTTTGCCCAGATATGCGTGTTGGCGCCAATGCCGTGGTGAAATACGATGGTCTGCGGATTCTCGATCCAGTTCGGAACGATATCGCAGACATCGTAGTGTAGTGGGCCGGTAGGGGTTCGGACGGTGGGCATGCTTCGATCGTGCTCCTGCGTGCGGATAGAGTTTAGGTTTGAAGCCTCAATCGTACACCGCCAACGTCTTCCCACGCGTCTCAGGAAACAGCGATACTACGAGCACCACCAAAGCAAACCCGCTCACCGCGACAATACCAATGGCCTGACCCAAAGGCATGCCGGCGCTGATTTTGGCAACGAAGGGTGCGGAGAAGGCACTCAAACCACGGCCGAAGTTGTAGACAAAGCCCTGGCCCGATCCGCGCACCCTGCTGGGAAACAATTCGGTGAGAAACGGTCCGCATCCGCTGAAGTTGCCCGACACGAAGAAGCCTAACGGAAAGCCCAACAACAACATCATGCCGTTGCTGATGGGAACCAAGGTGTAGAGCACTGCGATAGTGGCCGATCCGACGGCGAACAAAATAAAATTCTTCTTGCGCCCGATATGGTCCGCGAGATAGGCGGACACCAGATAGCCGATGAAAGAACCCAAGATGACCACCATGGTGTACCAACCCGTGTTCATCACAGACAGGCCACGCTCGGTTTTCAGAAAGGTGGGAAGCCAGGTGAACACGGCGTAGTAGCCGACCATCATGCCGGAGGTCATCAGGCTGGCGAGCACCGTGGTGCGCAGAAGGGTGGGCGAGAAAATCTCCAGAAAGTTGTTACCGGTCGCCCCCACTTTGGCCTGGGTGGCGGCGAACACTTCGGGTTCTTCGACGTTCTTGCGAATGTAGAACACCAGCAATGCCGGCAGGATGCCGGTCCAGAATAGCGCTCGCCAAGCCAGCGTTTCAGGGAGCAGCCCGTACAACACCAGAAACAAAATGTTGGCGATCCCCCAGCCCACGGCCCATCCGCTTTGCATGCTGCCCACGGCCTTGCCGCGGTGCTCCGGGCGGATCAGTTCCCCGATCAATACCGATCCTACGGCCCACTCTCCGCCGAAGCCCAGGCCTTGCAGCGCCCGCGTCACCAGTAATTGCTCATAGGATGTGGTGAAGCCGCACAGGAAAGTGAAGAAGGCGAACCACAGCACGGTGAGCTGGAGAATGCGTACCCGTCCGAACTTATCCGCCAGAATACCCGCCGCCCAGCCGCCGACGGAGGACGCGAGCACGGTGACGGTCATGATGTAGCCGGCCTGCTCCCTGGTCATGCCCCATATCAGGATCAGGGTGGGTATGACATAAATATAGACCATGAAGTCGATGGCATCCACCGCCCAGCCACCGAAGGTGGCAGTCAGGGTCTTGCGCTCTCGTGAGGAGAGTTCTCCGAGCCACGTGAACATGGTCTGCTCCCAAAGTGATTGTTCTGTTCGGCATGATATGGCATAAGCGCAGGGGGTGGGGCTGGGAATTCAGGACGCAGACCTGTTAGAAAGGTCTGGAGAGATTTTTCTGGACAGAATGAACAGGACGTCTTGGCCGGGAGGCTTCGGGTAACTGGTAAGTGATCTGTGCGGCGTTGGTTGATCGAATATCCTGCACCCCTAGCGGGCTGTCATAATCCCGCCTCATAATTGAGGGCGTGGCCCGAGTGGAGAAGACATGACGAAGTTGACGGCGGTGCTGCCCCGCTTGCTGGCAGCGACAGCCTTGTGCTGCATCAGTTTGGCTTGGGCGCAAGCGCCCGAACTCGCGAAACCGGAGGACGTTGGCTTATCGACTCAACGCCTCGCCCGGCTCACGCAGGCCTTCCAGGACGAGATCGAGCAGAAGCGGCTGCGCGGTGTGGTGATGATGATCAGCCGTCACGGCCGCCTGGCCTACTCGCAGACAATGGGGTTTCAAGACGGGGCGAAGCCGATGGCGGCGGATGCCATCTTCCGGCAATACTCGATGACCAAGCCCTGGGTGTCGGTAGCGTCCATGCTGTTGATGGAAGAGGGCAAGCTGCTTTTGACGGACCCCGTGTCGAAGTTCCTGCCGGCCATGAAGGGACTGCAAGTGAGCGTGCCGAAGGTCGATGGCACCTTGGGTAAAGTGAGCTTCGCCCTGATGCCGGCGGAGCGTGAGGCCACCGTGCAAGATCTGCTCAGGCACACGGCGGGATTGGCCTATGGCGAATTGACTTCCAATCAATTGGTCCAGGATGCCTATGCCAACGCGGGTTTTTTCTCGCGTGAGGCGGGCAGTTACGATATGCGTGACCTCACGGCGGACGATCAAGTCGCGCGCCTGGCGAAAGCACCTTTGGCACAACAGCCGGGAACGGTCTTCGAATACGGCCTGGCTTCCGATCTCTTGGGACGCGTAGTGGAAGCGATCAGCGGTCAGCGGCTCGCGGATTTTCTGGCTACAAGGCTGTTCGCGCCCTTGCGCATGGCGGATAGCGGATTTTGGGTGGCGGCGGACAAGTTACATCGCGTCGCCCAGCCCTTTGAAATCGATCCGGGCACGGGCACACCGAATAGGCTGATCGACGTGACGCGCAATCCCAAAAATGATTCGGGCGGTGCGGGCGGTGTCAGCACGGCCGCGGACTATCTGCGCTTTTGCCAGATGTTGATGGGTGGCGGACAACTCGACGGTGTGCGTGTGTTAAGCCGCACCAGCGTGGCGCTGATGACTTCCGATCATCTCGGCGGCCGGATCCAAATGCCTATCACGCCGGGTGAACTGCTATTCGGCGTGCAAGGCTATACCTTCGGTCTCGGATTCGCTGTGCGCCAGAGTGCGGGTATGGCGCAGGTGCCGGGTTCCGCCGGAGAGTACATGTGGGCGGGATATGGCGGCACGTTCTTTTTTGTCGATCCCAAAGAGCAATTGATCGCCGTGTACATGACGCAGGCGCCAGGGAAAATGCGGCAGTACTATCGGCGTATGTTCAAGCAATTGGTGATGCAAGCGGTGGTGGATTGATCAAAATGTTCACCCATCATGTTGGCTGCATTCCATCCTTCCATCATGTAGGGTGCATGCCATGCACCAAGCCGCGCAAAC
>JANNFC010000339.1:0-2266 GCA_031379405.1 Betaproteobacteria bacterium
TCGCTGGCCTTAATTACTGAGCAGGGCGAGAATGGATATCAGCTTGAATACCCCTTTATCGAAGAAGAATGAAATCCCTCCGGCCCCAGCATTTTTGCCTGCCGCGGAACGACGGGAGGCCGAGCGTAGCGAGGCCGACCAGAGTGGAGCGGCAGGTAAAAATACGCCGAACCCGCCCAACCCAGAAGTAGTGGCCGACGCCAAGCGGCGTCGATTCACGATGGAGTACAAACTCCGCATTCTGAAGGAAGCCGACGCCGCGAAGGAAACGTCAGGCGGGGTCGGTGCGCTGCTCCGGCGCGAAGGACTGTACTCGTCCCACTTGACGACCTGGCGTCAGGAGCGTGACGCCGCCGTACGCCAGGCCCTCACCCCCAAGACCCGTGGCCCGAAGCCGAGACTGGATCCCCAACAGGAAGAACTCCAGCGCTTGCGCCGGGACAACGCCCGGTTGACCGACGCACTCAGTAAGGCCGAACTGATCATTGACGTTCAAAAAAAAGTGGGCTCGTTGTTGGGGTGGAATCTGCCCCAGACGGATCCCGAGGAGAATTCCTGATGGACGCCGTGCTCGCCCTTTCTCCGCAGGTCGGCATCCAGGCCGCTTGCGACTGCTTGGGTGTCGCCCGTGCGACCTTCTATCGCCAGCGGCCCTCACTGGGGCCGCTGCAAGAATCATCTGTGGCGCCGGAGCCGCCCGCCCCGCGCCCCAAACCAGCTCGCGCACTGGACGCCTCGGAGCGGGCCGAGGCACTCGCCGTCTTGCACGAGGATCGCTTCCAAGACTGCGCCCCGGCGGCCATCCACGCGCAGTTGCTCGATGAGGGCCGGTACGTTTGCGCACCGCGCACCATGTATCGCCTCCTGGCCGAAGAAGGCGAGTCCCGCGAACGTCGCGATCAACTCGTGCATCCGCCCTATCAGAAACCGGAACTGCTGGCCACCGCGCCCAATCAGGTCTGGAGTTGGGACATCACCAAGCTGCGCGGCCCGGTCAAGTGGACGTACTTCTATCTCTACGTGATTCTCGACATCTTCAGCCGCTACGTCGTCGGTTGGATGGTGGCCGATCGCGAGAGCGCCGAACTGGCCAAGCTGCTGCTGGACGAAACCATTCGCAAATACAAAATCCTTCCCGGTCAACTCATCATTCACGCTGATCGCGGTAAGGTCATGCGCGCCAAGCCCGTCGTGGTGCTCTATGCCGACCTCGGCGTTACCAAGTCACATAGCCGCCCCTACGTCCCCGACGACAATCCGTTCTCCGAGAGCCAGTTCCGCACCCTCAAGTACCGGCCCAACTTCCCAGCCCGCTTCGGTTGTCTCCTCGACAGCCGCGCTCATTGCCAGGTCTTCTTTCCCTGGTACAACGACGAGCATCGCCACTCCAGCCTCGGCATGTTGACGCCCGCTATGGTGCACTTCGAGCAGACGGCAACGGTCTTGGCTCAACGGCAGACCGTCCTCGATGCCGCCTACCTCGCCCATCCTGAGCGTTTTGTCCGCAAACCGCCCACCACAAATCGTCCGCCCTCTGCCGTCTGGATCAACCCGCCGATTCAGGCAAACTCAGAGGAAAAAAATCACTAAACTCCCATGCCGGCTGTCTCAAAGTTGTTGACACGCACCGATACGAATCAACTAACGAAGAACAATGAGAATGCAATCACCTCCGATGAGGCGGTTCAGCCAGTGAGGGATAGCAAGCTGATGCTGCTTCAAAGCCTTTGGAACAGACTGTTCCCTATGAGGAAGCTAGAAATTGGTGGCTTTTTCCCACGTGTACGGCGACTCGATGGGCTACCAGAAGAAGCCCCATATCATCTTCGGCAAATGAGTGATGGAGAGAGAACGATCCTTTACATGGCAGCACGAGTTCTTACGGCGGAGCATCCCGTCATTTTGGTAGACGAACCGGAGCTTCACATGCACAGTAGACTTTCGGTGAAGTTTTGGGATGAGGCGGAGAAGCTCCGCCCGGACTGCCGATTCTTGTACGTAACCCACGACCTGAACTTTGCCCTCTCCAGACGTCGGGCAACTGTCCTCGTCGCCAAATCTGATGGGGCGGCAGCGCCGATTATTATGGATGGAGTTCCGTCCTCAGTTGCGGCGGAGGTTCTAGGGGCGGCAACATTGCCCTTCTACGCCAAGCGAATATTCTTATTTGAGGGCGAGCAAGGCAAGGGCTTCGCAAGTGAGTTCTTCTCTGCGTGGTTTGATGACGATGAGACCTTTACAATCCCCTCGGGCAACAGGGATTCAG
>JANNFC010000484.1:0-5971 GCA_031379405.1 Betaproteobacteria bacterium
ATGTACTGCTTGACGTCCTCAGGACTCACCACGGTAAATCTCCTTCATAAGCCGGCCAAGCCGGAACCAAAATGATCGAAACTGCGCGCTATTGCCGCAGTTTGTATCCCGTGCGAAACAGATGCAAGGTGAAAATGCTCAGCAGCACCAGGCACAGGAGCACGATGGCGAAACTTTTCATCGGATCGACATCGCTCACCCCGAAGAAGCCGTAGCGGAACCCATCGATCATGTAGAAGAACGGATTCAGATGCGAGAGCCCTTGCCAAAACGCCGGCAGTGAATGAATCGAATAGAACACGCCGGACAAGAAGGTGAGCGGCATGATGATGAAGTTCTGAAATGCCGCCATCTGATCGAACTTGTCCGCCCACAATCCCGCCACGATTCCCAGTGAACCTAGAATTCCTCCGGCGGCTAGCGCGAACAGTAATGCCCATAGCGGATGCACCAGAGGAAGCTGGGTCAGCCACATGGTGCCGAGGATAACCCCGATGCCAACAGCGACACCGCGCACGGTAGCCGCCACCACATAGGCCAGAAAAATTGCCAGCGGCGTAATGGGCGTCAACAGCAAAAAAACGATATTCCCCGTTACTTTGGATTGCACCAGACTCGAAGAGCTGTTGGCAAAGGCGTTCTGCAGCAGAGACATCATCGCCAATCCGGGAATGAGGAAGGCGGAGTACTTTACCTGCGGATACACCTCCACCCGTCCCTCGAGCACGTGAGAAAAGATCAGCAGATAGAGGAGCGCCGTCAATATGGGCGCCACGATGGTCTGGAACCCCACCTTCCAGAAGCGCAGCAACTCTTTGTAGAGTAAGGTGGAGAAACCGCTCATGCGGCTTTGTGCATCATGCGCACGAAGACTTCCTCCAGATCCGCCTGCAGCACCTCCATCTCCAATACTTCCACTTGCGCCTCGCGCAATGTCGCAAGTGTCGCTTCGACGTCCGCATAGCAAGTCAGGCTCAGCACGAAACCGCTATCCTGCTCATGGGTGACTCTGGATCGAAGCACGAGCGGTATTTGGTTTTGCGCTGTCCGCAGCCGGATATGCACACCCGGCAATCCGCGCACGAGGTTGGCGGTGCTGTCTAAAGCCACCACACGGCCTTGCTTGAGCATCGCGATGCGTCCACAAAGCGCCTCCGCTTCTTCCAGATAATGGGTCGTTAAAACGATCGTGTGCCCGGCGGCGTTCAACTCGCGGATGAATTGCCATAGGGCTTGGCGCAGTTCCACGTCAACCCCTGCGGTAGGCTCATCCAGAATGATGACGGGGGGTTTGTGCACCAGCGCTTGCGCCACCAGCACGCGCCGTTTCATGCCGCCGGAAAGGGCTCGCATGTTGGCGTTGGCCTTGTCCTTGAGATCCAGGCGCTCGATGAGATGATCGATCCAGTCATCGTTGTGCCGCAATCCGAAGTATCCGGATTGGATGCGAAGGGTTTCCCGCAGGGAAAAAAACGGATCGAACACGAGCTCTTGCGGCACCACCCCCAAAGCGCGACGCGCCAATTGGTAGTCGTCCTGCACGTCATGCCCGGCCACCCGCAACGAGCCGCTGTCGGGCCGGGAGAGTCCCGCGAGAATACTGATGAGCGTCGTCTTTCCGGCACCGTTAGGGCCCAGCAGGCCGAAGAACTCACCCGCCTCGACGGTGAGCGTCACGCCATTCAGAGCTTGTACACCACCGAAGCGTTTATGGACATCGATAACTTCGATGGCTTTCGCCATATCTCCAATCAATGCGATGGCAGCAGATCCAGCACCTCGTAGACCGAGGCTAGGCTGCGCATGTTTGGCGTTAGGTTATGAAAGCGAATGCGTCGGCCCTCACGCGCGAGCACGCGCGCCCATTCGAACAGTAGACTCACTGCCGATGAGTCCACGTCGGTGACTTGCGATAGTTCCACTTCGACTTGAGCGTTTTCCGTGCGCTCTAAGGCGAACTGTCTCAGACCTTCAGCTCTCAAGGCTGCCGCGTTGCCGATCGTTATCGGCCCGTTAAGCCAATAACGCCCCTCCCTTGCTTCAATCACCTTATTGTTATCCCCTAGCTTAGTCCTGCTTCTTCTCTTTCGCGGCCGTGGCCCGTTTGCTGTTCATCTCGGTCAGGGCTGCGATCAGTCCGTCAATACCGCCCTGTTTGATCTGTTCGGAAAAAGTACTGCGGTAGGTTGTGACCAGACTGACCTCATTCACTACCACATCGTAAACCTTCCAAGCCGGATTGGACTTGAACATGCTGTAGTCCACGCTGATGGGAGGCGCGCCGCCGGGCAAGCGGATCAGTGTTTTCACCGTCACGTCTTCGTCGGTGGGCTGCAATTTGACCGGCTTGACATCCACCACCACCCCGCGTGCCACCGAGTAGGCGGTCGTGTAAGAACGCAGAAGAAGCGTGCGAAATTGATCGACCACGCTACTCTGTTGCTCTGGAGTGGCTTGCTTCCAACTCTTGCCCATAGCCAGGCGCGCCATTCGATGGAAATCGAAATGTGTCACGATCTTCTCTTCGATGGCCCTGGCGACGGCGGCCGGCTCCTGGTCGCTCTTGCTCAATATCCTGAGAACGTCGTCGGCAACACCTTTCACCAACGCGTCGGGCGCGGTCTGCGCCAAGGCCGGTGTCGCGATCAAGACCCACCCTAGACTGAAGACACGCAACCAACCGACAAAAACACTTTTACTCGAATTCATTCCTAGCCTCGCTTCCAAACGACAAACTACTGAGAAACTACTGAGAAACTACTTCTGCGTATTACCTTCCGACGCCTTGTTATAGAGGAACTGACCGATCACCTTTTCGAGTACCACGGCGGATTGCGTCATCTTCATGATCTCGCCGTCCTTAAGCATTTGATCGTCGCCCCCGCCGTCCAATCCCACATACTGCTCCCCCAACAGGCCAGCGGTAAGAATGGAGCCGATGGTGTCCTTGGGGAACTCGTAGTGCTTGTCGATGAGTAAAGTCACTCTTCCGACGAATTTCTTGTTGTCGAACTGAACTCGCTCCACTCGCCCCACCACCACGCCGGCACTTTTCACCGGCGCGCGTACCTTGAGACCGCCGATGTTGTCGAACTCCGCGACGATGCGGTAACCGTCGGTTTCGCTCACCGAACTGGCGTTGCCCACTTTCAACGCCAGGACCAGCAGCGCAATCTGCCCGCCCGTTACAAAAATTCCCACCCAAAGATCGACTGCGGTTCGAGACATCTTAAGATCCTTTTTCGCTGGCTTAGTTGCGTAGCCTAGAAACCGGTAAACATAAAAGAGGTAAGCACGAAATCCAACGCCAACACCGCCAAAGCGGAGGTCACGACGGTCCGGGTCACCGCATGCGAGACGCCCTCCGCCGTGGGCGGCGAATCGTAGCCTTCAAACAACGCGATAGCCGTCACAGCGGCGCCAAACACGACACTCTTGATGACGCCATTGACCACGTCGTAGCGCAAATCCACGCTGGCCTGCATTTGCGACCAGAAGGCGCCCGTATCCACCCCCAAGATCACCACCCCGATCAAATAGCCGCCGAAAATGCCCATGGCACTGAAGATGGCCGCCAGCAGGGGCATGGCGAGGAATCCCCCCCAGAACATGGGCGCAATCACGCGCGCGAACGGATCCACCGCCATCATTTCCATGGCGGAGAGTTGCTCGTTGGATTTCATCAAACCTAGTTTGGCGGTCATGGCCGAGCCCGCCCGGCTGGCGAACAGCAGCGCGGACACGACCGGCCCCAGCTCCCGCACTAAAGCCAGGGCGACCAAAGTCCCGAGCGCCTCCGCCGAACCATAGCGCTTGAGGGTTTCGTACCCCTGCAGCCCTAGCACCAAGCCCACGAACAAGCCGGATATGATGATGATAATGAGGGACAAAACACCGCTGAAGAAGACTTGGTCCAACAGCAAACGCGGACGGCGGAAACCCAGCATGGTCTGCGACACGACGTGGCCCATGAAACGGGTGGCGGAACCGAAGCGCCACACGCCATTGACCACCTGATTGCCAATGAGCCGAATGCCGCCATCGATGGCTTTGATCACGTTACGCCCAACCCAAGATCCTCGGCGTAGCCCGGCGACGGATAGTGGTAGGGGACAGGGCCGTCAGGCAGGCCGTGCACGAACTGATGCACGAAGGGTTCCTCGGAGTTCAGAATCTCCTGTGGTGTCCCCTCGGCCCGAATGGTTCCCCCCGAAACAATGTACGCGTAGTCGAGAATAGGCATGGACCCGTGGAGGTCGTGGCTAACCAGTATCGAGGTTGCCCCCAGCGCGTCGTTCAACTTTCGGATGAGATTCGCGATCACGCCCACCGATATCGGATCGAGCCCCGTGAAGGGTTCGTCGTACATGATCAGCATGGGGTCGAGCGCGATGGCACGTGCCAGGGCGACCCGGCGCGCCATGCCGCCGGACAATTCTGCGGGTTTAAGGTGATGGGCACCGCGCAGACCCACGGCATTCAGTTTCAACAGCACCAGGTCTCGAATCATGGAATCCGGCAAGTCGCTATGCTCACGCAGGGGAAACGCGACGTTGTCGAACACGGAAAGATCGGTGAACAGAGCGCCAAACTGGAACAGCATTCCCATGCGGCGGCGCAGAGCGTAAAGCTCGTCGTGACCCAATTGGTTCACCACCTTCCCCATTACCTGCACCCGCCCCGCGTTGGGCTTGAGTTGGCCGCCGATGAGCCGCAAGACAGTGGTCTTGCCGCTGCCGCTGCCCCCCATGATGGCCACCACTTTCCCGCGCGCAAACGACATGCTGATACCGTTCAGGATGACACGCGATCCGTATCCAAAGCGCACGTTATCGACTTCTACGACGTTTTCGGTCTGCACTGCGCTCAATGGGCCAGGATCGATGGGTTGTGACTGTCTGCGGCATTCTAATTCACCTTGGAAGGTCCATCCATGCCAATGGAATCCCGATCAATTTGATGGCGGCATACATATTCTACGTTCCTTCAAATCGTCTGCGCGTCGATCCGGTCCAGTAGTATCAGGCACAAGCAAGTACTTCCGGCGCTGGCCAGCCTTTGAGCGCGATCCACGCTGTTCCAAGGACCCTGCGCAGCTCCAGTTCGCCAGCGCTCATTGCTTGGCTACTCGATCAATTCTACGATCGACGATTCTCCAGGTCTAACCGGCGCAAGCGCTGGTATGCCTCGATCCAGCGTTGCGATGTATCCCTGATGAAGACGAGCGAGCCCGATAAGGTATGCGTCGGTGACCTGCCGATACCCGACAAGGGCGATATTCTTCAACTCCTCTAACGAGCAGACCTCAGTGGTCTCGTCCCAAAATCGATGACCGTGTAGCTTAGTGATTTTCTCGAGGACGCCGCACGCTTCTCGTGGCGACACGGCATTCGGGATAATGCCAGGGTTAGACGAAATCCGTACGAACGCGAGCTGTGTGATAGCACAGGTTGCCCACGCGCGCTTGCCTTCCTTCGAGAACCACTTGTGGGCGGTAGCATGATGCACGTGTTATGGCCACGCGAGCGCGATTAGGACATTCGCATCCAGAAGATAGGTCTTCAAAAAGTATCCTCGTCCCGTTTGACGTCCTCCAGTGAAATGGGGGCTGCTCCCTTTCTTACTTTGAATACCGGAAATCCAGAACTTGTGCCGTGAGCGCGATTGGCCCTAGCTTCCAAGCCCGCTCTGGCCAACTCTGAGATGACTCTTCCAATGCTTTGGGATCGAGCGGCCGCGAGTTTCTTTGCGGCCGCCAGGATTTCTGAATCGAGATCGATCGTGGTTCGCATGGATGTGCCTATAGTAGTGCAAAGTATGCGAGCGCATCATAGCATCATCGCATCGCATACATCAAATCAAGCGTCTCAAAACGCTACGACAGACCGGCCGCGTGCGCTACAATAACTCTCCCATGATGCAGCACATGCGGGATTACGCGAAGTTGGAACAAGAGGCGGCGGCCGAGCCG
>JANNFC010000502.1:0-4694 GCA_031379405.1 Betaproteobacteria bacterium
ACAAGGCATTTCCAGGCAGGAATTGGATTCCATCAGGGACGTACTCACCAGAATGGCTGCCACTTCGAGCGGGCGCGCTTTATTGAGGAAACTCAATCTTGACGGATTCGAGCCAGGCAAACCCGCGTTGTTCGACGGCATCGCGGCGAATATGCGGCAACTGGGCCTGAGGTAGTCTATGTTGCGCAACACGAGTTATCGCCGGAAGATTCCCGCCAGCCTGAGCATCACCATCGTTGTCACCGCATTGGTGGTGGCCATTCCACTGATCACCGGCGCCAATCAGGCGGCGAAGCGCGACTCCATCGAGAATGCCTTGTCGCTGGGAAAGACACTGTCACGTAGCTTGCGGCCCGCTTTGGTGCATGACGAGTTGTGGCAGGCTTTCGAAATCATACGCACTCCGTTCGGCCGCAGCGCAGGCGTTGGACCGGAAGACGCGCGGCAGGCAATCGTGCTGGACAGCCAGGACCAGATTTACGTGTCCACCGCGCCCCATACATTTCCTTCCACCGAAGCGCTGGCCAAGATATCTCCGACCTATGGGGCGTTGATGCATACGCTGGTCGAACGCCCGCAGCGAGAGCCGCTGGTGCTGGAGGATATCGATCCCGCCAAAACTTTCATGGTGATTCCGATATTGGCCGAGGACCAAACGCGTCTGGGAACATTGGTCATGACCTATTCGCGCTCGATATTTCGTCCCAGATTTTATGAGACCATCCGGCATGCTGCCGTATCCACCCTTATCGTGCTGGTCATACTACTTCCCATCGGATGGTTATGGGGCAAGCGCATCGCGGCGCCCCTGCTGCATCTTTCCGATGCCATCGCGCGAATTCCTCATCAGTCCATCGATTCGATTCGCTTCGATCCCTCTCCGGGCAAGGACGAAATCGCCAGTCTGAGTGCTCGCTTCAGCGAGATGCTGGAAGAGCTTAAGCAAAAGGCGTTATTCGAAAAGGAATTCATCGCCTCGGAACGTTTGGCCGCCATCGGTCGCATGACGGCGGGCATCGCCCATGAAATCAACAATCCCCTTGGAGGGATGCTCAACGCGATCAATACCTACCGCCGCCACGGCGCGGACGCCGGGTTCACCGAGAAGACCGTCTCCCTACTGGAACGCGGACTGACACAGATCAAGGAGACGGTGGCCGCGCTGCTGATGGAGGCCCGGCTGGAGAGCCATGCGCTGACGCCGCAGGATATCGAGGATACCCGCACATTGATCATCCCAGCGTTGCAGAAGAGATCGGTAAGCTTGCATTGGAAAAACCAATTGCGAGAACCTATCTCGCTGTCGTCCACCGAGATTCGTCAGATCCTTCTCAATCTATTGCTCAATGCGGGACAAGCGGCGAGCGATCGAGGTGAGGTGCATTGCAAGGTCGAGCTTCGTCCGGAAGGTCTCGCAATGTCCGTGACAAATGACGGGTCTACCCTGACGCCGGCGCAGTTGAAGCACCTATTTGAACCCTTCCCGGAATCGCGCAAAGGCGGCAAGGGGTTGGGCCTGTGGATGACTTATCGGCTCGTTACTCAACTCGACGGCAAGATAGAGGTGATGACCCCACCCGGACTCACCCGTTTCGACGTTTTGATACCCTGGGCCAGATGAACCCCTCCGAGCGCTATCGCGTATGCCTGGTGGAGGACGACGAAATTATGGGTGAATCGTTGTACGAACGCTTCGCACTGGAGGGCTTTTCTTGCGACTGGTGCAGGACGGGCTCGGAAGCCATACATAAAATGCGGGCGGTCCAGTATCACGCCGTGGTCAGTGATATCAAACTACCCGACCTGAGCGGAGAGGATCTGTTTCAGCAGATGATTGCTTGTAAAGTCAGTGTGCCACCGTGGATTTTTATAACCGCCTACGGCACGATCGAACGGGCCATTGCCCTATTGAAACTGGGGGCGGCGGATTACCTGACAAAGCCCTTTGACCTTGATCAACTCGTTGCCAAGCTCAAGCTGTACTTTCCAGCACCGTATCGCGAACTGGGCAAGGCTCTACCGCGTTTGGGGCTTTCACCTGCCATGCGGGCGATAGAAGAGAAGCTAGCTTTGCTGGCGGCGCAACCGACGGCGATCCTGATCACAGGCGAGTCAGGCGTGGGCAAAGAAGTCATTGCGCAAGCGATTCACCAGATCGACAATGGGGTCGCACGCGCCGCGTTTGTGGCGGTCAACTGCGGCGGCCTGACGGAAACCCTTCTGACGGCGGAATTGTTCGGATACGAGAAAGGCGCTTTCACCGGCGCCATGCGCGCCAAGCGAGGCCTGCTGGAGCAGGCCGACGGCGGCACGCTATTTCTCGACGAAGTCGGGGACATGCCCCTGGCCATGCAGGTGAAGTTGTTACGCGCCATTCAAGACAAAACCGTGACACGCATTGGGAGCGAAAGGGCTGTTCCGGTTCGCTTCCGGCTCATCTGCGCAACGCACCGCGATCTGCGCAAGCTGGTAGAGAGCGGACAGTTCCGCGAGGACTTGTACTATCGTGTGAATGTCATTCATATCAGAGTGCCGCCGCTTCGGGAGCGACCCGAGGACATCGTGTGGTACGCAAGAAATTTCTTGAAAGATTTGCTGGCGCAGAAAGGGCATGTTGTCAAGACACTATCCCCCGGCGCGGAGCGAGCACTGCTGACTCACCTTTGGCCCGGCAATGTGAGAGAGTTGAAGCACTGCATTGAACGCGCTTGCGTGCTCAGTCGCGGTTCGCAACTGGACGCGCACGCTTTGTTCGACGACGGGGAGGCGAACGCGCGCCCTCCGAACACGCCCGATAGAACTTTGGGACAATATTTGGAGGAATGTGAGAAGTCATATTTGCTCAAGGAGCTGACCCGCAACGATTGGCACATGGGTCACACCGCGCGCGCGATTGGAATCAGCCGGAAGAATCTGTGGGAAAGGTTGCGGCGTCTGGGCTTGACGACCAAGGTGTTACGCGATGTGGAGGGATTGGGGACTTGACGGCCTGACAGGTTGTAAGCTAATAATAAGCGCAGGCGACACCATCTCGACTGTTCCGATTGTTCCAACTGTTCTCATTGTTTTCGATCCGGCTCCGCCGGTAGGTGCCTTTATGTCTATCCCTGCGTACAACGTATTATTTCTATGCACCCGAAACTCCGCGCGCAGCATCATCGCCGAAGCCTTACTCAACCACAGCGCCGGCACACGATTCAAGGCATTCAGTGCCGGGAGCTATCCATCCGGCCGAGTAGATCCGTATGCCATCGAGCAACTTCGCATTGGAGGAATCGCCGTGGACGGATTGCGCAGCAAAAGTTGGAATGAGTTCGCGGCGCCCAGCGCACCCGAGATGCACTTCATATTTACCGTTTGCGATGGCGCCGCACAAGAGAGCTGTCCGATATGGCCCGGCCAGCCCATCACCGCTCATTGGGGCGTCCCGGATCCTGCGCAGGCGAAAGGAAGCGAGGAGGTGATTCGCCGCGCCTTTCTCAATGCCTATGCGCTGCTCAGCCGACGCATCGGACTGTTCACCAGCCTGAAGCTCGAAGCCCTCGGCAGGCTGGCCCTAAGGGAAAGACTGACTTCCATCGGCTCCACTACCTTGTGAGTCTCGCGCGTAAGCTGGTCGCGGAATCGCTCGGAACCGCGCTCCTGCTGGCTGTCGTCGTCGGATCGGGCATCATGGGTGAGCGCCTCTCGGATGGAAACGATGCGATTGCGTTGCTTGCCAACTCGATGGCTACCGGCGCCGGATTGGTGGCGCTGATCCTGGTATTCGGTCCCGTATCGGGTGCACACTTTAATCCGGCGGTTACGTTGTCCGATGCGTGGCAAGGTAACCTACCTCGGCGTGAGGTTCCGCTCTACGTCGTGGTCCAGGTCGTGAGTGCCTTCGTGGGTGTGGCAGCGGCGCATTTGATGTTCGATTTGCCACTGTTCACCGCGTCCGAGCATGTGAGAACAGGTGGGGCGCAGTGGTGGAGCGAATTTGTCGCCACTTTCGGATTACTGATTACCATCATCGGATGTTCTCGCAATAGGCCAAGCATCACGCCCTTCGCCGTGGCAGCTTACATCACGGCGGCGTACTGGTTTACGGCGTCGACCTCCTTCGCCAATCCCGCCGTCACCTTGGCGCGCGCGGCCACCAACACCTTTGCTGGAATCCGCCCTGCCGACACCATTGGTTTTCTGTTTGCGCAACTCCTAGGGGCAGCCTGCGCCACAGCGCTGCTCTCTTGGTTGTTGCCGTCCTCTACCAAGAAAGTCACCTAGCAAAGAATTCCCCGCGCACTTGGCGCGGGGAAAACTGCGGGGGACTCCAAAGAGGGCGAAGTAATGGGTACGGCGCCCCCTTTGATCAAGGGCGAGGTGAATACTCCGCCCGCGAAGTCCCTTTTATTTCGGCCAGCATGACAAAATTACGCGGGATATCCTGATCCCTTCGGCTCATCGTTACAACAATTGCGTGCTTGACTCCGCAAACAGGATGTCACATTCGGATCGCATAATTGCCTAGGGCCGGATACCCAAACCAGGCCTCTCCCCTAACTTCAGATCCGAATGAGCCGATGAGACAGATCTATCTTTCCATTGTTCTTGCAATCGCGTCGCCAGCCTCCGCGGAGGAGTTCGCCGATCTAAGAAAGACCCTGAACGAGCGCATGCCCGATGTCACCATCGGTGAGATTCGAAAGCTTCCG
>JANNFC010000513.1:0-12828 GCA_031379405.1 Betaproteobacteria bacterium
GCGATTCATGCTTGTGTTCAGGGTGTGCATCCATCAAACGCCTGTCACCGAAATCACATCCCCCGCCAATCCCCAATCTGCTCGAAAGCATGCGCCACGCGGTAGATTATCGATTCATTGAAGTGTTTGCCGATCAGCATCATGCCAATAGGCAATCCTTGGCTCATGCCGCAAGGCACGCTCATGGCGGGATGACCGGTGACATCAAAAGGGCAGGTGTTGTTCAACATCTCGAATGCACGCTGGCAATACAAGGCGAGCGGAGCATTCTGCGGCGGGATGGGTGTGGCCTTCATGGGCAGCGTGGGCATGAGCAGCACGTCGTAGCGACCCAGCACTGCGTCGTAGGCCGCGCGCAGCAAACGCGACAGGTTTTGCGCCTTGGCATAGTAATGTCCGCGATAGTGCCGGATGAAATACTCGCCCACCAGCATGGAAATTTTCAGGGTGCGCGACAACTCGTTGGCGCGCGATCGCCAATTGGCGTGCGCATCCAACAGGCTGGTGGTATACATGCCTTCCCAATTGAAACCCATGCCGTTGCCGGTCATCATCTGCGCCTGCAATCCTTCCAGCGCAATGGGTGTCCAAATGGCGGGTCCGTCCAGAT
This sequence comes from Betaproteobacteria bacterium, assembly GCA_031379405.1. Lineage (GTDB taxonomy): Bacteria > Pseudomonadota > Gammaproteobacteria > Burkholderiales > SHXO01 > SHXO01. The sequence goes on from JANNFC010000513.1 coordinate 611, forward strand.
GCATGGGAATGGAAACATCCTCTACAGTGGCGCCCAACCCTCGCAATCGATCAGCAGCTTCGCGCACCTTCTGGTCAACATCGCTTTCACTTTCCGCTCGAGCGAAGCCTTCGTTCACGACAGCGATTCGCATCCCGGCCACGCCACGCCCCAAGGCGTTGGTGTACTTGTCGACACGCACGTTGTATTGGCGCGGATCGAGTCCGTCGGGACCGGCTATGACTTCCAGCAACAGTGCGTTGTCCGCAACGGTCGCGGTCAGGGGGCCAGTGTGATCGATGGTGGCCTCGATAGGCATCACACCGGTGTACGGTACGAGCCCGTGCGTGGGCTTCATGCCGTAGCAACCCGACCAGCATGCCGGCATGCGAATCGATCCGCCTTGATCGCCACCGATGGCCATCTCCACTTCGCCAGACCCCACGAGAGCACCGGAACCGGAGGAAGATCCACCCGCCGCATAGCCATACTTATAGGGGTTGTGCACCGGTCCCATGGCGGAGGTATGGCTGCCGCCGGAAAGACAAAAGTACTCGCAATGCGCCTTGCCTACGATGGTGCCGCCGGCATCGAGAATACGCGTCACCAAGGTAGCATCTACATCGGGCACGTAGCCTTCGAGTGTGGATGCGCCGTTCATCATGGGCACGCCCGCCAGGCACACGTTGTCTTTCAGCACAATGCGCTTGCCCGCGAGCGGCCCGTACTGCGCCCCACGCACTTCCGCCTTCACCGCCCAGGCATTGAGCGGGTTCTCAGATGCGCCTGGCCGATAGCCTGGCGTACGCGGGTAGCGTACGGCGGGAAGATTGTCAGGCAGTTGCGCAATCCGGTCATAGGCTTGCAGGGTGCCTTCCATGACTTCCATGTACTCGCTGACTTCGCGATCCGACATGCTCATGTGGAGCCCTGTCACGATCTCCTTCATTTGTTCTAGCGTTGGTCGCTTGACGTTGGCCATGGAAACCCCTGCAGGCGTGGATGCTGTGGTTGATCTGATCGAAGGTGGGGGCGCGGACGCGGTGTGTTGCGCCGGGGCCGAGCGAACCGGCGATGGCGCTTGGGCCGGCTTGGAGGGCACGATTGTGGGCGAGGGCGCGACGGTGGTCGCTGCGCTCGCGCCATGACCGCCACCGCGCGCGCCACGCACCGAGCCCATGCCCAATGCGGCAACGAGCGCGGCTCCCGTTCCGATTTCGTGCGCGTCGAGGGTGCGTTCGATCTGGCCTTTTTCCAGAACCGCGATGCGCGACGCGACATCCAACACAAGATCGAGGTTTTGCTCGACGATGAGCATGGTGAGCTTGGCTTCGCTACGCAAGCGCGCCAGCGTCTCGCCGATTTCCTGCACGATAGAAGGTTGAATTCCCTCCGAAGGTTCGTCCAGCAACAACAACCACGGATGCGGCACCAAGGCGCGTCCTAACGCGAGGATTTGCTGCTCTCCACCGGAAAGCGCGCCGCCGCGACGCTCCAACAACGGCGCCAGGCGCGGGAACATGCGCACCACGCGATCCACCGCTTCATGCTCGCTCTCGTCGTTGTCGTTGCGCCACGCCAGGCGCAGATTTTCCAGCACACTCAACCCGGGCAGGATGCCGCGGCCTTGCGGTACGTAGGCCAATCCCATGCGGCTGCGAACGTGCGCGGGTTGATGGGTGACGTCTACCCCATCGAGGCTGATGCGCCCTCCCTTGACCGGAAGCAGACCGTCGATCGTCTTGAGCAAGGTGGACTTGCCCATACCATTGTGGCCGACGATGCCCAGTGCCTCACCCTCCATCAACTGGAAGGAAACGCCGTGCAGTACCGGCACCGTGCCGTAGCCGGCGCTCACATCATTCACGTCCAGCACCATGCGCGGGGAACCCGCTGAGGCTTCGACTGGCGCGTTCATTTTGCTCTCGTCCCCATGTATACCTGACGTACCTTATCGTCACTCAACACTTGCTGTGCGGGGCCTTCGATGAGGATCGAGCCTTGATGGAAAACGGTGATACGCGAATCGAGCATGCGCACGAATTCCATGTCGTGGTCCACCACGATTACCGATGCGGATTGGTTGATGCGGCGAATGACATTGACCAGCCGCTCCACTTCCTCGCCTGTCATACCGGCAGCCGGTTCATCGAGCAATACCAACCACGGCCGTTGCACCAGGACGATGCCAATCTCCACGGCCTGGCGCTGACCGTGCGCCAACTCGCCGACCAGACGATCACCGATGGGGCCGAGTTTGAGTTCCGCCACGACTTCGTCGATGGCACCCGGACTGCCCGACCAGCCGTGGACTCTGCGCGCCGATAACCACAAATTCTCCATCACGCTGAGGCCGTTCATGACGGACGGCACTTGCGTCTTGATACCCACGCCGAGGCGCACGATCTGGTGCGGGCGCCATGTGGTGACATCCTGCCCGTGGATGATGACGCGGCCGTGGGTGTGTCCAAGCCGGTATTGTCCGGTGAGACATTTGAAGAACGTGCTCTTGCCGGCACCATTGGGGCCGATCAGGCAGCGCAGTTCGCGTTCCTTGAGATGGAAGTTGACTGCATTGACCGCCACCACGCCACCGAATCGCATACTGAGTTCGTGCGTTTCCACGACCTCGGAACTCACGTGATCTCCTTGCCCTGCGCGCTCAGTACCAAACGCCGTCGTGGTTTTCCGGAACGGCGCCGGCGCTGCGCGTTGGGCCTGATCCAACTTGCAACGGTTTGCACCACACCACGCGGGAATAGCAATACCACGATGATCAGAAGCGGACCAAGGATGAGCAACGGACTGATTAGCGTTTGCTGCCCAAGCAGCAGTTTGACGTAACCCAAAACCGCCGCCCCGAAGATGGGCCCCACCAGGGTGCCCACGCCTCCGAATACGACCCAGATGATGACTTCCGCCGCCATTTGCATGTTGAAAACATCCGGCGTTACGATCTCGTTGAAGTTGGCGTAGAAACATCCCGACAGTCCCGCGATGCCCGCGCTCAAGCTAAAGATCGCGGTCTTGAATGCGGGCACGTTATAGCCCATCAACTCGCAGCGCGCTTCGTTTTCCCGAATACCTACCAGCACTCTGCCAAAGGAGCGCGCCAGAATCCAGCGACACAGTAAGTAGCACAACAACAACGATACCGCGCAAACATAGTAGGTGGGCGTACCGAAGAGGGAGATCTCGGGCATGCCCGGAACGTTCAAGGTGGGAAAAGCGGGTATGCCGTTGAAACCACCCAGGCGCGCATCGCCGATCATATAGGCGTCGCCCGCCGTGGCACGCATGAACTTATAGAAAATGAGCGTCACCACCAGCGTGATGACACCCATATACACGTCGCTGATGCGGCCATAGAACATCATGGCGCCAATCACTGCTGCCACCACCGCGGGAATGATGATGGCGAGCAACAGTGGCAGCGTGCTCTCTCCCATATTCACGGACGCGATAGCGTAGGTGTAGGCCCCCAGACCGAAGTACGCCGAATGCCCAAAGCTAAGCAGGCCGGCATAGCCCCACATGATTCCCAGGGAAAGCGCGAATAGCCCATAAATAATCAGCAACGTGGGCGTACTGGTGTCGATCACCAGTGGCAACAATAACAGCACGGCGGCGAAAACAATAAAGCCACCCCAATGAATATTGCCGATGGAGGGCCAGCGAATCACGCGCTGCCTCGGAAGAAGCGGCCGGTAATGCCCTGCGGCATCAAGCGCAGCAAGATGATGGCGAAGGCCAGCATGGCGATCTCACCGATCACCGGCGTGGAAGCGAAAGATACGACCTGATTCACAGTGCCGAAAATCACCGAACTCGACAGTGTGCCGGCGATGACGGCAGCGCCTCCGGTAATGACGGTGATAAATGCCTTGGTGATGAAGGCTCCCCCCGAAGAAGGCAGCAATCCGGTGAGGGGCGCCAGCACCCCGCCCGCCAAACCCGACAGCGCCGCGCCAGCGGTGAAGGTCCACATGTAAACCGTGCGCGGGTTGTAACCCAGCGATGAGGCAACATCGGCGCTTTGCATGGCCCCGCGTGCGATCAACCCTAAACGAGTGAAGCGCAGTACGCACCAAAGCAAGACGATCAGCACAATCGCTACGGCGATGATGAACAAGTTGTAGCCGCCCATTTGATAACTGCCCAGCGCGTAACCGGGAATGGGGGTGGGAATGCCGAGCGCGGAGGTCCCGAACACGAGGGTCACGATCCCCACCATGAACAGACTCAAACCCCAGGTGGCGAGCATGGTGTCCATGATGCGTCCGTAAAGAAAACGGATCACTACGCGCTCTATGACGAGCCCTACCACGCCGACAAAAATTGGCGCCGCGATCAACATTGACGCGTAAACATTCCAACCGAGCTGCGAATGGCAGAACAGCGTGATGTAACCGCCTAGCATGACGAACTCGCCGTGGGCCAGGTTGATCACGCGCATCATGCCGAACACGATCGCCAAGCCCGCGCTGGAGAGCACCAGGAAGGAAATCATGTAGAGAATTTCTAGAAATACGACTGCGGCGTAGTCCACCGGGAAGTGTATCTAATCAATGAATGCGCGATCAACCACACTTGTGGCATGCCGGGGGTTTGTAGGGTGGGTTAGGTGCTTGCGCCGTAACTCACCCTACGACCCCCGGTGATGCCCGACCTAGACCTTCACCTCATACTGCTTGTTGTCGTTGGGATTCTTCTGCAAATCGCACGACTGCGCCGTATCCGCGGGCGCGCGGCCCTTGGTGGTGGACAACACGGTCAGCTTCTGCCCTTTGACTTCCATCAGATGGATGTCGAGCGCGGTGTGATGCGTTTTCGCATCGAGCGCCACCGCACCGGCCGGTCCTTCGATGGCAACGCCGGATTCGATGGCCTTCAACATGGCTTCGCGTTCCAAAGAACCCGCTTTCTTCACACACGCCGCCCACAACATGATGCCCTGATACTGGGACACGGCGATCTCGTGCACGATCTTGGTATCGCCGTGACGCTTGGCCCACTTAGCCAAGAAGGCTTTGTTGGCAGCGGACGGATACTCCTGACTGTAGTTACCGGCGATGATGATGCCGTCGCCTTCCGCTGCGGACAGGGCAAGGTGCTCGTTGCCCACGCCGAACGTAGTCGAGGCCAGCGGGATCTTCTTGTTCATACCCGACGCCGCCCACTGACGATAGAACGACATGTGCGCGCCGCCGACTAAGGCCGAGCACACCCACTTGGGATTCTCCTGTTGAATCTTGGCGATGGTGGAGCCGAAATCCGCCACATCCAAGGGGAAAAACTCTACCTTGACTGCCGTGCCCTTGCGCTGCTTGATGTAGTGCTGCAGCCACTTGGCGGTGATCTGGCCGTAGTTGTAATCCGCCGCCAGAATATAAACGGTGTTGCCCCACTTCTTCATGCAATGCTCGACGATGGGTTCCACCGCTTGCGCGGGCGTGGTGCCGGTGCAAACGATGTTGCGGTCACACACCCCACCTTCGTACAGCACGTTGTAGAAATAGAGCGTATTGCCGCGTTTGAAGGTTTGGCGAATGGCTTCGCGCGAAGCGGAGGTAATGCCGCCATGCACGACGTCCACCTTGTCGTCGCGCGAGAGCTGCTGCGCAAACTTGGTATAGAGCGCGATGTCCGACTGAGTGTCGTACTGAATCGCCTTGAGTTTGCGGCCCAATAAACCACCGGCCGCATTCAACTCTTCCACGGCGAGCGTGGTGGCCATTACCATGGGCTTGCCGTAGATATCCAGGTTGCCCGAATTGTCGAGCACGGAACCTAATTTGATGTCGCTGCCCTGGGCGAAGACGCTGCTCGGCAACGCCCCGACCATGACTCCGGCACCGGACGCCTTTACAAAATCGCGGCGAGAAAAAGACATGTTGATCCCCTCCTATATAGTGATTGATTTGTATAACAACGAAAGCTACTTGCCACCAGGCCAACTCGTCCTACCGTGCAGCGCGCTCCCTACTTCTTGTCCTTATCAGCACTTCCCCCTGGCAAATTCGGAAGCGCCGAGGAGAAATCATAGCCAATGGACTCTCCAATACTCTTCAAAGCCGGCAATTGCAACGCCATACCCAGTATGCTATCCAGCACCTGATTCACCGGCGGCCGATTACCATCTTGCGCCCCCGCCGCGCCGCCCGAACCTGGCGCCATACCCAAACCCGTCACCTGATGAATCTTGATGCTTTCAATTTTCTCCACGGGCTTCATCATTTGCGCCACGATCTCTGGCATCTTGTCCAGGCGATAACGCTCGAGTTGCAAGCGCATGAGGCTATCGCTGCGCGAATTCTCCGCCGCGATCTGTGCCGAATTGCCTTCCGACTCCGCTAACAAGCGCTGCTTTTCCGCATCCGCACGCGTGCGGATCGCTTGCGATTCCGCCTGCGCACGCCGCAGCAATACAGCAGCCTCGCTGGTGACTTTGGCTTCCTCCACCTCGCCTTGTTCCTGCACGCGCTTCATCGCGATTTCACGGGAGCGCTCCGCCATGGCGCGTTCGCGAGCGGTCTGCACATGTTCCTGCGCGAGGATGAGATCGGTGCGCGCCAATTCGGCGTCGGCTTCAGCCTTGGCTTCCTCCGCGTGTTTGCCCGCAAGTTGGATGGCGCTGTTGGCCTTGTTGATCTCGGAACTGAGTAGGGCGTCGATCTCGAGTTTGCGAATCTCTCGTTGCTTGTTGATCTCAAGCGTGCGCGCTTCTTTCTCACGCGAGACGCGCGCGTTCTCGGTCGCAATGGTGGCGTCTTCTCTTGCCTTGGCAGCTTCGGCGTCGCTGGCAGCCTTGAATTTTTCGATCTCCAGTTGCTGGCCAAGGTGGGCCTGCTGCTCTTGCTGCTCCAGATTCAATCGGCGCTTGGTCGCCTCGAGCTTGGTTTGGCGCACAGCCACTTCGGCCTCGGACTCGATTTGGGTGCGCTGCTTCTTGTTGGTGGCGATGATCTCGGCCAGCTTTCTCATCCCCACCGCGTTGAAGGCATTGTTTTCGTCCAACGTGGAAAAAGGGGCTTGATCCAGGCGCGTGAGCGAGACGGAGTCCAGCAGCACGCCGTTGTGCACCAGATTCTCGCGCAGCTGATCCGCGACTTTGCGCACGAACTCACCACGCTTCTCGTGTAGGCTGTCCATGGTCTCGGCGGCGGCAACTGACTGCAGGGCATCTACGAAGCGACCTTCGAGCAAGAGCCGGATCCCGTCTGGATTGAGAAGTCGTGCGCCCAAGGCCTGGGCTGCTGTCGCCACGCCATCGACCGTCGGGTGCACACGTACATAGAAGTCCAATTCCACATCGACGCGGATACGATCCGTAGTGATAAGAGATTTGTCCCCGGTGCGCTTGACCTCCACGCGAATGGTGCGCATGTTGATCTCTTCTACTTTGTGCAGAAAGGGCAATGCCAGACAGCCGCCGGAAATGACAACCTTTTGCCCGCGAAAACCCGTGCGTACCAGAGCCACTTCGCGAGTGGACTTGCGATAGAAGCGATTCAAGAACGCCACCCCGATCGCGATTAGAACGATCAGGACGACAACGCCAAAAATCCACGCTAGCAGAACCATGCTCCTCCTCTCAACACTCGCCAACACTCGCCAACTATCTATTTGTTGCCTTGCAGCACGGATCCGGCGATAACGCCATCCGGCCGAGGTCTTGTCATATCGTCAGGAGTATCGGATTCGGCTCTATTCGTTGTCAAGCGGCAAGAGCGCCCTAGCGTCAACTTCCCTTGAAGTTCGGCAGGCGCTTGTCGTGGAAGGCCTCCACGCCTTCCTTGAAATCGTTCGACGTGCGCAGACGACTATAGCCGTGACCTTCCAACTCGATGGCCGTGGACAGCAGCGCATCTTCGGTGTCGTTGAGCAACTTCTTAGCGATACGTTGGGCAAGGGGCGAGAATGCGCGCAACTCATCGACCAGGGCATCGGTTGCTTTCTCTAACTCCGCGTCGGGAACACACATCGTCACCACGCCCCATTCGTAGGCTTGCTTGCCAGCTATGCGCCTGGAACGCATCACGATGTCCTTGGTACGCGTAATACCCACCATCTTCTGCAACCGGGCCGAGCCGCCGGAGCCGGGAATCTGCCCCAGCTTCTGCTCGGGCAGCGCGTACAGCGCAGTCTCCGACGCCACGCGGAAATCGCAGGCGAGCGAGATTTCAAATCCCACACCGAAACAGTAACCACGATTGGCCGCGATCACGGGTTTACTGCAGCGTGCCGGTGCGGCGATATTCCATGCGAGTTTGGACACATGCTCCGGGCTTGCCTCCATGAAACCTTTGATGTCGCCACCGCTGGAGAAGTGCTCGCCCTCGGCACGCAGGACGATGATGCGTACGCGATTGTCTACATCCAAGGCTTCGAATACCAGACGCAACTGATCGCGCTGCGGCATGAGGATGATATTCAATGGCGGGCGACACAAAATGACGTCCGCTCGCTCTCGCTCGGCGTCGATCTCGACCCGGAAGCCGTCGAGGTCTCGGAGAAGGGATTGGGCGGGATGAGGGAGGGTCATGCGTTGATGTCAGGTTATGATTCGATGAGTCTACATGGCGGCGTCTTGCGAAACGCTTTCGTAGACCAGCGTCTTTGAGTCCGCGTCCCACACACAATACTCAACTTCATCCGCTTTGGCGCGCCCGTTGAGCGGCGCGATGATGGCCCCATGAACTGTGAGGCCCAGATCAAACACTACTACTACTTACGATGTCTTTCCCGCGTCACGTCGAGTACCGCTTCGATGATCGGCGTGTAACCCGTGCAACGGCATAAGTGTCCCGAGAGCATCTCGCGGACTTGCTGCTCGGAAGGATTGGATACACGCTCTAGGTAGTCCGCGCAAGACATGAGTATCCCCGCCGTACAGAATCCGCACTGCAACGCATGATGGCGGCGAAAGGCGGCCTGGAGGTCACTGAGTTCTCCTTCGGGCGAGGCAATGCCTTCAACCGTATTCACGGCACGCGCATCGACTTGGACGGCCAGCATCAAACAAGATCGCGATGCCACGCCATCGACTCTTACCGTGCACGCGCCGCACACGCCGTGCTCACACCCGACGTGAGTGCCGGTCGCACCCAACTCGTGGCGCAGGAAATCGACGAGTGTCATCCTGGCGTAGACCCAGCCGCGCCTGACTTGGCCGTTTAGCTTGACGGTGATTGGTACTCGCTCATGCTCTTCGATGCGCATTGGCTGTCCGCTTTGGTTGGTGTCCGGATTCCCGATCGCCGGATTCTATCCGCCGCGACGGAGCTACGGCGTTGAAGTGTGGTAAACCTCTGACGAGGAAAACATCCAGGAACATTATTGATGTCCAATCGCACCATCCCGCTAGACGACACCCTCTACGACTACCTTCTTGCGCACACCCTGCGGGAAACCCCGGAACAACAGGCTTTGCGTGAGGCCACCCGTACCCATCCCAACGCGGGGATGCAAATTTCGCCCGAGCAGGGTGCCTTCATGGCCTTGTTGATACGCCTGATCGGCGTGCGCAATGCCATCGAGGTCGGCGTCTACACGGGTTACAGCGCGCTGACCGTCGCGCTGGCATTGCCCGATGACGGGCGGCTGCTGGCTTGTGATATCAGCGACGCATTCACCCGCATTGGCCGGCCTTTTTGGGAAGCGGCGGGCGTGGCACACAAGATCGACTTGCAGTTGCGTGCGGCCATCGAGACCTTGGACGCCCGCCTTGCTGAAGGTGCTGCGGGCCAGTACGACTTCGCGTTCATCGACGCCGACAAGACCGGCTACGATGACTACTACGAACGCTGCCTGCGTCTACTGCGCCCAGGCGGCTTGATCGCCATCGACAATGTATTGTGGGGCGGTAGCGTAGCCGGTCCCGCCAGGACCGATGACACTCGCGCTCTGAAGGCGCTGAACACCAAGTTGCATGGCGATACACGTATCGACCTGTCCATGCTGCCCATCGGTGATGGGCTCACGCTGGCGCGTAAACGCTAGCCGCCCGTCACACCCTTTGGGCAAGGTCAGTTGGTGGTGTAGGTGATCTCGAGCTTGGGACGCAGCGTCGGTGTGGTGGAGACTTCTCGGGAGTGGAACGTCTTGAGCGCGGCCGGCGAGGATGCGCGAGTCATCGCCGAATCCACTGAGAGTACTTAGAGTTTCTTCGGTGGATGTGGCGCGGAGGTAGGCGAAGGAGACGGGTTTCATGAGGGTGTCGTGGCTTGTGATGCGCTCCCTCACCCCAACCCTTTGGTGCTTGATTACTTATTGCGCTCGTGAGGTAGAATCTGGCCAGTCTGGACAGAATTTTTCGGAGGGCAGGTCATGGGCGATCGCTGGCAACTGCAAGAGGCTAAAAACCGGCTTAGCGAGTTGGTACGCAAGGCACGAGAGGACGGTCCACAGGTGATTACGATCCATGGGACGGACGCGGTGGTCGTGATGGCGGCCGAGCAGTTTCGAAAACTCTCCCCGCGTAAGGGTACGCTAGTGGATTTCTTTCGCCGCTCACCGCTGGTGGGCATTGAACTGGATGTCCTGCGAGGTCGCGATACCGGTCGTCCAGTCTCGCTATGAGCCATCTGCTCGACACTTGCGTCATCTCCGAACTGGTCAGATCCGAACCCAACTCAGGATTGCTTCGGTGGTTTTCCGACCAGGACGAGGATCGGCTTTACTTGAGTGTCTTGACGATGGGCGAATTGGAAAAAGGAGTAGAGAAGCTAGCCCCTTCGCGCAGAAAAACGAGTTTGGGTAAATGGGTACGCGAGGACCTTGCGCGCCGATTCGGCGACCGGCTCTTGCCCATCGATCTCTCCGTTACCCAGCGCTGGGGAGCCATTGCCGGCGCGTCCGAGCGCAAAGGCCGACCGCTCCCCGTCATGGATAGTCTTATTGCTGCCACTGCCATGGCGCACGGGTTGACCGTGGTGTCGCGCAACGTCTCGGATTTCGATCGTTGCGGCGTCCAATGCGTGAATCCTTGGCAGAGGTCGTAGTCCATTAGTCTATTAGTTCATTAGTTCTAGCGATTATGCTTCGGTTGTTCTACTCACGCATATCGCTTCGCGAACACTATCTTGCGCAGCATCTGATTGGCGATGATCCACATTCAACAACGACAACAACCAATAAAAGGAGCTTCGCCCCCGTTGGAAACCTCCGAAGGTTGCCCCCGCACCAAGAGCGCGGGGAATACGAGTTCAAATGCCGGGGAGCGCCAGACGCGGTAATATCGGTATTATCGTTCGAATTGAAAGCCGTCCATGACGTTAACCGTAAAACTACCTCCCGATCTGGAAAGAGATCTAACCCTTCATTGCCGGTCCGAGGGCCTGACAAAGTCGCAAGTCGTGACGCGATTGGTTCAACAGTATCTGGATTTGCAAAAACCAACGAAGTCTCCACATGACTTGGCGGTCAAGCATGGATTGATCGGATGCTTTCGCAGCGAACAAACCGACCTGGGGCGCCGACATAGCCAGCACGTTAAGGATAAATTGCGTGCCAAACGCACTGGTTGATACAGGGCCGTTGGTGGCTTGGTTCGACGCTGGCGATGCCGAGCATGATGTGGAGTCCGGCGAAAGGTTTTCAGCACGCCGACGCGATCGCGGCGCTGGAACAAGTACTGGCCGTGCAACCCAATCTCGAGCGGGCCTATAACCGGCTGTCGGCGATCTGCGCACATATTGGACGACTTCCTGAATCACGCATCGCGCACGAACATGCGCTGCGGTCGAATCCCAAGACGCGAAGCGCCAACCTCGAGTTCTACTATCTCTATAGCGGAGACTTCGTGCGCGCGGAAGAGGCCGGCGAAGCGCTTCTTAGGGACAGACCGGGAAACATCAATGCGATCTACTTCCACCCGCTACCCGCGCTGTTGAGGGGGGACCTGGATCTCGCCGAGAAACGGTTGGCGATAGCTCTACAACACCTTCCCGGCGAGCCTTTGATCACCAGCCTTCAAGGCATGCTGTACGCGAGGCGCAATCAGACCGGCCGGGCGCTCGAATGCGTTCGCCGGGCGCTCGAGTCGCCGCGTTCCTTCGGACACACGCATCATACCTATTACCAAATCGCGAGCGTGTATGCAGTGCTCGGAGAGACGGAAAAGGCGATGGCATGGCTGGAACGCAGCGTCGACACCGGGTTCGCTTGCTGGCCGTTCTTCAAAATCGACCCATACCTCGAACCCCTGCGTGACAAAGCCGAATTCAACCGGCTCGTCG
>JANNFC010000524.1:0-2603 GCA_031379405.1 Betaproteobacteria bacterium
GAGCGCGTTCTCGTCGTAGTACACGCACGACAAACGCCCACCTCGCTTCTGGAAGCCCGCTTCATACAACTGCTTGAACAAGGCCGCAACGCCCGGCGGGATGGTAGTGTTGAAGACGTTGTTGACGCCAGAGGACATGATTTTGTTGACGGTTGCGCTGTACTCGTTGTGGTCCACAGGGAAGTACTCTTCCCCAACCACTTCACCGCCGTTCTTCTCGATCACCTTGCGTGCGTACTTATTCAGCACATGCGGCCACACATAGTCAGCCGAAGGCAAATAGAACTTCTTGCCGCCATTCTTGATCAACCAGGGAATAAAGGTGTCGCACTGCTGGGCCGGCGTCGGGCCCGTGCAGTACAGAAACTTGGTGCACTCCAGGCCTTCATACAACTGCGGATAGATGTAGAGCGTCTTGCCGCGATTGACAATCGTGTCCTTAATGGCGTTACGCATCGAGCTGGTGATACCCCCAAACACCACGGCCACCTTATCCTGGGTAACAAGCTTGCGCACCTTGGTTACCGCCAACTGCTCGTTGGTGGCGGTGTCTTCCAGAATCATTTGCAGTGGACGTCCCAGCAGTCCGCCAGCTACATTGATCTCGTCGATGACCATTTTCGCCACCTGCGAATTGGGAATACCGCCCCAGCTAATGGGGCCGGTCAAGTCCGTGGCGATACCGACCTTGATGGCGTCGGCTGCGTGGGCGCCCATGGGGTTATACAGATAGCTGCCGGCCCCAACGGCCACCATTCCTGTCAGCAGGGAACTGCGCTGGATGAATTCCCGGCGCGATAGTGACTCCAGATCCTTCCTCGAATTATTATTGCTCATGGTTACTTCCTCCTTTTGGTCAAAAGGCCTTCCGGCCGAACCTTCACGATCGCGATGGCAATCAAGAAGACTAAGACGTCCGCGACAACGGGTTTGATCGCCCACGGCAGGGCCGCACTAGTGGCACCCACCAGTGCGGCGCCGACGACAGAACCTTCGAAGCTGCCTATACCGCCCAGCATCACCGCCAGGAAAGATTTGATGAGAAAGGGAACGCCCATGTCCGCGTTCATCGCATAGATCGGGACCATGAGGCCGCCAGCGAGCCCCGCCAACGCTGCGCCGAAGCCGAAGGTTCCGGCATACACTCGGCTGGTGGAAATTCCGGAGGCCCGCGCGAGCGCGGGGTTCTCCAGGGACGCACGCATGCGCAGTCCCCAGCTGGTTTTAGTAAGAAGCAGATAACTCAGCAACATGATGGCAACCGTGATCGCGATGACCGCCGTGCGCCACTTCGAGATCGATACCTGCGCAAGTTCGAAAGAGCCGACGAAGGGCGCGATCACGTTGTAGAACTGGCCGCCCAGCAGCATGCGTACGCTCTCGCGCATGACAAGGCCAATGGCGTATGTACCGAGCATGGCCACGATGGGCGCGGCATAGAAGCGGCGAATGACCAAGCGCTCGAGGACAATGCCGACGATGCCCACGACGACGGGCGCAGCCACCATGCCCAGCCATGCTGGCAAGCCATGGTGATCGAACCAGTACACAGTGTAGGCACCGAGCAAGACAAACTCGCCGTGGGCAAAATTGAAAATGCCCATCATGCTGGCGATCACGCCGAGCCCTAGCACAACGAGCACGAAGATCGCGCCGTACGCAAGTACATCAAAAAAGAATGGAATGGTGTTCAAGGCTTTTTTGTTTCGGAGCGGATGAGCCCTCAAAGTTCGCGGCCTAGATAGTATCCACTCGAATAATGAATTCAAACGTCCCTTTCCGTCAACCGGTATCAACCGGTAATGTGGCTAACGCTGCCGGCTATACCTACAACTACGATGCCTGAGGAGGCTTGACCAGCCTAACTTCCGGCAGCGTAATTCAATGCGGCAGCGCCTGATCAAGGCGCGGGCGGATCGAGTATTAACTATGGCGCGAGTCGAACGAACCGTACACGGAATCCCACCGAAGCTCTAAACCCGCCGACGTCGCAACGATAATCGGTCTCGCTGGAAAAATCAGGCAGTTCTTCGTGATAACTGCGAATGCCGATGATGGCGTTCGCGCCGAATTGCTCCGCATCCTGCATCAGCGCCTCAAGAATCTCTTCGAAAGCATTGGTGTACGCGCGCAGATCGGACTTTAGAAACGCGTTGGCGCCGCGAGAATAGGTGTTGGTGCTGATGTCTTTTTCGATATTGCGCGATGGAATTTGATCCGCCCAATAAAGCACCAGCGATTTTTCCGCGAGTTGCTCGGCAAGGTCGAGCCGTTTTGTAGCCTCGGCGATGGAGAGCGTTATCTTGCGGCCCTCTGCCCAGGCAGTTGGCGCAACAGCAAAGAGTAATAGCGTGATCAAGACGTGTTGGATTGCGCGGCGGGTCATATAACTTCCTTTCATATTTTGATTTTTTGATCGTTCAGTAGTGTGGCGTCGCCTTGAATTCAGCACAATGCCCTTAAAGCGTCGCCACGCACCGCATCCTGCTTGCTCGCCGTCCTTGCCCTTGGGCGCGGCCCAGGCTTCCCAGCGATAGGGCGTGTCGAGGATGTAGGCGTATTTCTTGCCCTCGAGCTTGGCTTCGTCGGACTTGTCGTGCTCC
>JANNFC010000539.1:0-1766 GCA_031379405.1 Betaproteobacteria bacterium
GGTTACCCGGCTCGCGTTGCAAAACGCGGCGTCGGTGGCCGGCCTGATGCTGACGACCGATGCAATGGTCGGCGAACTGCAGGAAGACAAGCCTGCGGGCGGTGGCGGCGGCGGCATGGGCGGTGGAATGGGCGGCATGGGTGGCATGGGCGGTATGGACATGTAATGCGCCAGCGTCAGCTTTGCTGACGCTGTGCGCTGTCCGCGTTCGAGCGTACACGCTTCGCGTGACGCTCAACTTGGACGGTCCGCAATTTTAAAAGCCCGCGAAGAATCGCGGGCTTTTTCTTTGTTGTCGCGTCGGCCGTTGTATTACTCGGGCATCGCCAGCGTGCGTGCTTGCGCGGCGCTGACGTTGAGCAGCCGGCCTATCGCGGCGTAGTCGTCGGGAAGCGCGGGGTTTTCCCAACCCTCGGCCGAATGGCGCGCCAGCGCCACTGCCAGGTGCACGTTGCGCACCTGCGGATCATCGCTGTCATTGTCGTCGGTGATTTTCACCAGCAGTTCGGGCAGATGCCAGCGGTGCAGCAGTTCGTGTTGCAGGGCCGGTATTTCCACGTTCAGCAGGGACTTTTGCGCGGTGACGCTGCGCATTCCCGGATTGGCCGCTTGCAGGTCCCGCACCTTCGCGGCGAGCACAGGCGCTACGCACCACAGCAGCATTTCGGCAATATCGTGCAGTAACGCCGCAGCGCCAATGATTTCCGCATCGAAATCGTTGCGGCGGATCGCCCAGTCGATGGCGAATTCGCGTGCGCGACGCGCCCGCGACAATACCGACGCGAGCCCCTGCGTTGGTTGCTCCGGCTCGACGGCGGGCAATGCCACCGGAACGAGGTGGTTGAACACACGGAAGAACGGCGGCACACCCATCATGACCACGCAACCAGTCACGGTTTCAACGTCGGTGGTCTGCGATTTCCGACGCAGCATCGCGACTTGGCGGTAGACCTTGACGCTCATCAACGGGTCAATGCTGATGACGTCCGCAATCGCGTTCGCGTCGACCTCGTCTTCATGCTGTGCGAGCTCCGCCAATTGCAGGGCGGTCATCGGCAATACCGGAATTTCCACCCGGGACAGGTAGTCCGCCCAGGCCGGCAAGTCGCGAAACGGGGTGGCAAGTGGCATGGTCGACGAACGCTTCCGGGGAACGCCCCTGCTTCGATAACGACGCCTTGCGGGTGAAACTTGAGGCATTGCGCCGATCGTCGATGCCCCACAGGCAAGCGGCCGGGCATATTGGCGGCCTGCGTAAACGTGCCGCGAAGATCAATCGGCCCGAATACCCAGGCGCTTGATCACTGCGCCGTAGCGGTCGTAGTCCACGCGCATCGCGGCGAGCAGCTCCTGCGCCGTGCTGCCCACCGGATCGGCGCCAAGAGCAAGCAGTTTCTCGCGTACATCGGGTAGGGTCAGAGCACGCGCGACATCCGCCTGGATGCGCTCGACCACTGGTCGTGGCAGACCCGCCGGGCCGGCCAGCGCGTACCAGGACACCGCCTCGAAATCGCTGAATCCGCCGGCTTCGTTCATCGTCGGCACGGTTGGCAGGATCGCGGACCGCCGGGTGGCGGCAATACCCAGCGCGCGCAGCTTGCCGCTCTGGATGTGGGCGAGCACTGAGGGCACTTGCGCGACCATCAGTTGCGCATGCCCGCCCAGAACGTCCCGCACCGCGTCGCCCACTCCCTTGTAGGCGACGTGGGTCATGTCGATGCCGGCCATCGACTTCAGCATCTCTCCGCCAAGGTGGGCCTGGGTGC
>JANNFC010000576.1:0-21070 GCA_031379405.1 Betaproteobacteria bacterium
GGAACCCCGAGGTCCGGATGCTGCATGCGGTTCAAGGCTTCTCTCAGGTAACGCCATGCGTGGCTCTCTTCAAGGTCGATCGGCCGAATCGAAAGGCCATCGCAAGGTGGATGGATGTTCCGTCAGCGTCATCGGGTTGCACAAGGGATTTCCTCCCGACACTTAAGGTGATCTTACTAAACTGCTCACGCTGCGGGCGGCTCATCTTGAAGTGCCCTCCATCCTCGTCGCGCGAAATCGGGAGACATTCCCAATACTTTATTCTCTTTGCTCTCTAGTCTGCGGTCGCGGAGAACTCTAGAGTCCCGCGTCTTGCGAGGGCATGGACAACGTCGGATCCTGTGCGAGACCGATCTAGTTCCAGGCATAAGGCTTATCGATCAAATTAGTGAGGAAACAATGAGCACCCTAAGAATAATAGTTTTGGTTGTGGTTGAGGCCGTAGCCGCCGGCGCAGCCGCTGCCATGGCAGCGGAATCCGATAGGAACCCCATCGAGGCCCTTGAGGCGCCCACCATCGAGGTCATCGGTACCACCCCATTGCCGACCTTAGGTCTGCCCAAGGATCAGGTTCCCAGCAACGTCCAGGGCGGAACCTCCCGGCAGATCCAAGAGCAAAGACCGCTCACTATCGCGGACTTTCTGAATCAGAACATCGGCAACCTTAGCATCAACGAGATCGGAACCAACCCCTTTCAGCCTGACGTCAACTTCCGCGGCTTTACCGCCTCGCCATTGCTGGGTACCCCACAAGGTATATCGGTGTTTCAGGACGGCGTGCGCATCAACGAACCCTTCGGCGATGTCGTGAACTGGGACCTGATCCCCGAAAGCGCGATTTCGTCGATGAACCTTATCCCCGGATCCAATCCTTTGTATGGTCTGAATACCTTAGGCGGCGCATTGGCCATACGGACCAAATCGGGGCGCCAGTTTCCTGGCTTCGGTGCGGAAGCTTACGCCGGTTCATTCGGGCGCAAAGCCGCTGAAGTCGAGTTCGGCGGGCGACACGAGGAAGTGGACTACTTCATCAGCGCGAACTATCTGAAAGAAGACGGATGGCGCGATTTCTCCCCTAGCAAAGTGCGCCAGGTATTCGCCAAGGTCGGACATGAGACCGGGTCCACGGATTTCGATCTGAGCCTTACCCACGCTGACAACGACCTCATCGGCAACGAACTGGTCCCGCTAGGATTCTTCAATCAACGGCGGGAAGCGGTTTTTACCCGACCCGACCAGTCGCTTAACAAGATGACCATGCTGAATCTGACGGGATCGCATTTCATCAACGACACGCTCCAGGTGGCTGGCAATGTTTACCACCGCAGCAGCGACCGTAAAGGCCTCAACGGCGATACCAACGACACCTTTGAAGGCGGCAGCAATGACGGCGATACCGGCGCCAATGGTGGGTTAGGTTTCAACGCGGAGACGGCGGCCAATAACCGCACGAAAACCGAGCAACGCGGCTCGGGCTTCGCCTTGCAGTTGAGCATGATCGAAAAACCCCATCAATTTACCGTGGGCACGAGCTACGACACCTCGCGCAGTACGTTTTCGCAAACCACCCAACTGGGCAGCTTCGACGTCACGCGCGCCGTCACCGCAAGCACCGCTGAAGTGCTGGAAAATCAGCTCGTCGGCAAGACCACCACCCTAAGTTTTTTTGCCACCGATACGTTTACTCTCACACCGGCCACCCACCTCACCTTAGCGGGGCGATACAACCGAACCCGGGTCAAAACGACGGACCAGTTGAACCCCACCCCGCCGAATCTGGACGGCGACTTCACCTACAGCAAACTTAATCCGGCCCTTGGCGTGACCCATCGTCTCCTGGGGGACAGCATGACGGTGTTCGGCGGCTGGAGCCAGGGCAACCGGGCGCCCTCACCCATCGAATTGGGTTGTGCCGACAGAGCCAACCCATGCACATTGCCAAACGCATTGGCGTCCGATCCGTTCCTCAGTCAAGTGGTGGCACGCACCTGGGAAGCTGGCCTGCGCGCACGTGCATCCAAGGACATCAATTGGAACGTGTCCGCCTTTCAAACCACCAGCAAGGATGACATCATCTTCATCAGCACCTCCGCCGCGGCGGGATTTTTTACCAACTTCGGCAGCACCAAACGCCGGGGCCTGGAAGCCGGCGTGTCGGCAAAATTCGGAAGCCTGAACCTCGATGCCGGGTACGGATATACCCAGGCGACCTTTGAGTCTTCCGCTTGTCTGCTGGTGGAAAACAACAGCGCACGCGGTACGTCCGCTAACTGCAGCGCCGACGATGAGATATTCGTCAGCGCCGGCAACAGCATTCCGGGCGTTCCGGAACACAGCATAAAGCTTGCTCTGAGCTACGATATATCGCAACAATGGTCGGTCGGCGTTACGGGGATGTACTTCTCCAAACAATACGTGCGAGGCAATGAGAATAACCAACACCAGGCCGGCACCTTTAGCGACAACTTCGGCAATACCAGAACCTTTCAGGGTAGCGGCGAAGTCCCCGGCTACGGCATCGTCAATCTGCGAACTTCCTTCCGCTTCGCCAAGAATTTCGAGATGTTCGGGCGCGTGAACAATCTGTTCGACAAGCGCTACTTCACGGCGGGCGCCTTGGCGGAGAACCCCTTCAACGCCGCCGGTAGCTTTCAAACCAACTCGGCAGACTGGACGCGGGAAACCTTTTACTCTCCCGGCGCGCCTCGCGGCATTTGGATCGGCTTGCGCTACGACTTCGACCCGGCGGCCAAGTAAGACACGACACCGTCGTCGCCGACCGTGTCACAACCACTCCGGGTTCAGTTGCCCACACTGAACCGAGCCAGCGCGCCTCGGTCAGAGGCTACAATTCGCCGCTTTTGAAGACGTCCCTAACAGGAGGAGAGATCCATGAAGTATTTGAGTGCCAAGCACGCCATCCTCACCGCCACGCTGGCAAGCATGCTGTGCGCGGCCGCCCCTTTGGCCCAAGCCGGGGACGACAAGGGCTTCGCCTACGTCAGCAACCAGGACGGTAACATCACGGTCATCGATCTGGCCACCTTCGAAACCGTCAAGGAAATCAGCACCGGCTCCAAAGCATCGAGGGGGATAGGTGTCACCCCGGACGGCAAGCTGCTGGTCACGGCCAATGGTGAGGAAGGAGACATTTCACTCATCGACCGCGAAAGCGGCGATCTGGTGCAGCGCATTCCCATCGGCAAGAATCCGGAGTTCGTGCGTATTCTGGGTCACTTCGCCTTCGTATCCTTTGAACCGGCCGCCGTCGGTGGTCCGCCTCCAGCCCCCGGCTCCGCCGAGGCCAAGGCCTTGGAACAGGAACGCAAAGACGACAACGCTGAGCCCGCGAAGATCGCGGTGGTGGACCTTAAGCAAGGCAAGGTCGTACGCGAAATTACCGGGGGCATGGAAACCGAAGGCATCGAATTCTCCGCGGATGGCAAGAGAATTCTGGTGACCAACGAAGCCGACGAGAACGTCAGCGTGCACGAGATTGCGACTGGCAAGCTGGTCAAGAAAATCAGCACCAAGCCCTACGGCAACCGCCCGCGCGGCATCAAGAGATCCCCCGACGGCAAGACCTATATCGCCAGCTTGGAGTACGGCAATAAGCTGGTGGTAATGGACCAGAAGTTCAAGGTAAAGAAAGTGGTGAGCACCGGCGAGGTACCCTACGGCGTCGCCTTCGATCGCAAGGGCGAGCGCTTGTTCGTGGCGTTGGCAAAGGGTGGCGCGCTGCAAATTTTCGACACCAAGACTTACACGGAGATCGGTCAGATTCCCACCGGAAAGCGCTGCTGGCACTTCAGCTTCACGCCCGACGACCGCCACATCCTGGCCGCGTGCGGACGCTCCAATGAGGTGGTAATCATCGACATGGCTACCATGCAACCCATCAAGCGTATCGAGAATATGAAAACGCCGTGGGGCGTGGTGACCTACCCGAAAGCCTTCGGCAGCCTGGACGTGCCTTGAGCCCGCTTCTCCGGAATCTCCCTCAAATCCGTCAACACCTGACCCGGTAGGATGGGATGAGAACCATGAGACAGGCACACATCAAAGCCCTCGTTTTTGACGTATTCGGTACCGTAGTCGACTGGCGCGGCAGCATCATCCGTGAAGGCCGTGCACTGGGAGAGAAGAAGCGGCTGAAGGTCGATTGGGTCGCCTTCAGCGACGCTTGGCGAGCCGGTTACCGTCCCGCCATGCACAGAGTGCGAACGGGCGACCTGCCCTGGACCCACATCGACGTCTTGCACCGCATGATCCTGGACGATCTGGTGCAGCGCTTCGAGTTGAAGAAACTCAGCGAAGCCGACAAATCGCATCTCAATCTGGTCTGGCATCGCCTCAAGCCCTGGTCCGATTCGGTGCGCGGATTGAAGCGGCTCAAGCAGCGTTTCATCATCGGCACCTTGTCCAACGGCAATGTGTCTCTCCTGGCCAACATGGCCAAGCACAGCAAACTTCCCTGGGATGTGATCTTGTCC
This sequence comes from Betaproteobacteria bacterium, assembly GCA_031379405.1. Lineage (GTDB taxonomy): Bacteria > Pseudomonadota > Gammaproteobacteria > Burkholderiales > SHXO01 > SHXO01. The sequence continues at coordinate 4,494 of JANNFC010000576.1, forward strand.
GCGGAGTTGTTCCAGCACTACAAACCCGATCCGGAGACCTATCTGGGCGCGGCCCATTTGCTGGGTGTGAAACCTCCCGAGTTGATGCTGGTCGCAGCCCACAAGGACGATTTGCTGGCGGCCAAGGCCTGCGGACTGGCCACCGGCTTTATCCCACGCCCGAAGGAGTATGGCCCAAGCGTTGCTGTGGACCTGACGCATGACAAACGCTTTACCCTGAATGCCGATTCCTTCATTGAACTCGCGGAGAAGTTTGGTCTTTAGCGTATTCACACGATGCCTGCTGGCAGGCATCGTTGCGCTTGCTCTGAGTGGTTGCGCAACTTTTAGAAGCTATGACCACGAATTGTCGAACTCCCTGTCGCGGGCGGAGAACGGCGATGTGGAAGGCGCCATCCGCGCCCTCGGGAGCCAAGGCAAAGACAACGATCTGCTCTACCAGCTGGAACTCGGTGAGTTGCAACGCCTGAAGCACGACTTCACCGCCAGTGAGCGAGCGTGGATCAAAGCGGACCGGCAAGTACTGGCCTGGGAAAGTGTGGCGCGAGCCTCGCCGAAGAAGCTGCTGCCCTCCGCCGCCGGCTATTTGATCAACGACAAGCTACGCGCCTACGAAGGTCACGACTACGAGAAAGTCATGTTGACCACACGGCTGGCGCTGAACCACCTCGCGCTGGGCGATTTCGCCAGAGCCCGCGTCGCCATCAAGCGCACCCACGAGCGCGAAGCGCTGATTGCCGAGCTGCGCGCCAAGGAACTGGAGGATGTCGAGGCGCAGGCCAAGAAAAAAGGCGCCAAGACCAGCCTGAAGGACCTGGGCGGCTACCCCACCCAAAGCATCGACAATCCGGAAGTGAACGCGCTACGCAATAGCTACCAGAGCGCCTTTAGTCACTATCTGGCTGGTTTTGTCTACGAAGCCCTGGACGAACCCGGCCTGGCCGCAGCCGGGTATCGACAAGCCACGGAACTTCAGCCTAACGTCCCGATTCTGGAGGACGGCCTCGCCAGTCTGGACCAGCGCGTTAGCGCTCACTCGGAGACCGATACCGACGTCCTCTTCGTGATCGAGACCGGCAGCGTGTCCGGCAGGCACTCGGAGCAGTTCGTCTTGCCCATCCCGAACAATTTTCATTGGCTCTACGTACCGATGTCTTTCCCCGTGATGTCACAACGATCGGCGGGGTATGCACCGCTCGATATCCAGGTGCGGGATACGAATCCACTGCCGGTGTACGCCATCACCAACGTGGACACCATGGCGCGGCGCGCATTGAAGGATGAGATGCCCGCCATCATGCTGCGCTCCGTGGTACGCGCCACGATAAAGGGCGTTGCGCAAGCGCAAGCACTACGCGAGGACAAGTCCGGGCTGGCGTTCATCGCCGTCGCCCTGGGCTCGTTGCTGACCGAATCCGCGGACGAGCGTGGCTGGCGTACGCTGCCGGGATTGATCTCCGTGGCCCGCGGACGTCTTTCGCACGGGGAACGATCAGTGTCCTTGAACACTCCCAGCGGTGCTCGCACTTTCCCGTTGCGGGTCACGGGGAGGCATATGGTGGTGGCCATTCGCCTCATGGCCGGCAACTTGTTTGTACTGCCACCCGATACAAACGCCAGCGGCAGGCCATTCAAGGCACTTACCCGCGAATCGACATCGACCACGTCCGTACGGAGCGCTTCATGACACTTCATTCCGCTTGCATCCTTGCCCTCACCAGCCTCGCGCTATTCGGGTGCGCGTCCAAAGCCAGTACACCACCGGAAAAACCCCCGACGGCCTTCGGCTGCCCGGTGGCCAGCAGCAAGGTCGGCGCGATGGAAGATCTCATCGCCGCCAAGGTCGAGACTGCGGGACCCATCCCGGGTGTATCGGTGAACGCCATCACTTGCAGCATGCGTAACGACGCGCTGCGCATCGATATCGAGCTGGTCAACAAAGCAGACTCCGTACACCGGGTTGCCTACAAGTTTCGTTGGCTGGATCGCGAAGGGTTTGGCGCTTGGGACGACGAATCGCTCAAGCCCGTTCTGCTGTACGCTCACGCATCACACTACGTCATCGGCTTGGCACCCACGCCCAAGGCCGTGGACTTCCGCTTGTTTGTACTGCCCCAGGATAAGTAACCATGCAAAGGAGAGTCTTCATGAATCGCATCGCCCTGGTATTGATTCCGTTGGTTTCCATCGCCGCACTCGGCGGCTGCGCCAAGGATGTGGTGCGCTACGGCGACGCCCGCGGCGTGGAAACCGTGACTAACCAATTCGGCTCCACCGATCTGCAACTAATCGCGGAATCCATGACGCGCTCGCTGCTCAACCACCATGTCATCGTCAAGACCGAAGACCCGGTGATGACCGTGCAGGAAGTCAAGAACAAAACCAGCGAGTACATCGACACTCGCGCCATCACCGACACCATACGCTCTGAATTATTGAAAAGCGGCAAGGTTAAGTTCGCCGTCGATTCGGCGGGAATGGAACAACAGGTAGAGGAACTCAATCGTCAGCAAGGCGAACTCTACGAACGCAGGAAGGCGGTCAAGACCGGCCGCATGGTGGGTGCAGAGTACCGGCTGGAAGGCAACATCGTATCCATCGTCAAGCAAGCCAAAGACGTCAAAGACGTCTACTACAAGTTCAACCTTCAGCTGTGGAACATCGAGAACGGATTACTCGAATGGACCGACGAAAAGGAAATTCGCAAGACCACCACGAAGGGGTAAATCGCGGGGCACGCAGACATCCCACCCAGCACGCCACGTAGGGCGGAAAAGCGCAGCGCCTTGCGCCGCGGGGGAATCAACATCGTCGTCAATGCCTCCCCAGCGCCCAAGCCACATGTTCCCGTACCACGGACGATGGGTCGCTGGCACGGCCCTCCAATGCGGCAATCACTTCCGGCGTGGTGGGTGCGTTACCCAAGGCGACGGCGATATTCCTCAACCAGCGCTCATAGCCGATCCGGCGAATCGCCGAACCCTGCGTCCGATCGAGGAACTGCTGCTCGCTCCAAGCGAAGAGCGCCACTAAGCTGACGTCGTCCAAACCGTGGCGAACCGCGAAATCGGGTTCAACCGTCGGCTTGGCGAACTTGTTCCAAGGGCACACCAACTGGCAATCGTCGCATCCATAGATCCGATTCCCCATGAGCGGGCGCAAGGGTTCCGGAATGCTTCCGGGATGTTCGATGGTCAGATACGAAATGCAACGCCGCGCATCGACGACGTACGGTGCGACGATGGCGCGCGTCGGGCAGATTTCGATACAGCGTTCGCAAGTGCCGCAGTGCTCTTGCACCGGCGCGCTCAACGGTAGCGGCAGATCGGTATAGATATCGCCCAGAAAAAACCAGGATCCGGCGTCACGATGGAGCAGCAAAGTGTGCTTGCCACGCCAGCCAAGCCCGGCCTGGCTAGCCAGTTCAACTTCCATTACCGGCGCGCTGTCGGTAAATACCCGGTAATTGAAGGCACCGACCTCGTACGCAATGCGTTCGCAGAGCTTCTGCAGTCGTGCCCGCAGCACCGTGTGGTAGTCGCGCCCCAGGGCGTAGCGAGAGATGTAGGCGCGCTCGCGCTGTTCCAGCAACGCCTCCCCCGAGACGCTGGTGGCCGGCTGATAGTTCATCCGGACCGAAATCACCCTTAGCGTGCCTGGGATCAACTCGGCGGGGCGCGCGCGCGCACGGCCGTGGCGCTCAAAATACTGCATCTCCCCGTGCATCCCTCGCTCGATCCAATCCATCAACCGCGTTTCGGCGCTCGTTAGCTCGATCCCGGCAACGCCCACCTCCTGAAATCCCAATTCACGCGCCCAGTCGCGGATGCGATCCATGAGTGTGCTACAGGCGAGATCGGGCGCAGCAGGAGTCATCCGGACACGAAGTCCCTTTTATTTCGGCACGTTTGTGGGGGGCCGCCACTCAACTTAGCACCGACCAGGCCGATATATTCTTCGTATCCCATGGCATCGTCGACCCTGCGCGGACGGTTGAAAGTAATCTGAATTGTATGTGAACCACCATGCCCAGACGCTACGCCCCCCACGAGCTGGTCGAAACTTTCTCCAAACTCAGCTCCTTGCCGGAGGTCTACCTGCGCATTCGAGATGCGGTCGAGTCCCCCGACTCCTCGGTAGATGAAGTCGCGAAGCTGATCGCGACCGATCCCGCCATCACTGCACGGCTTCTGAGAGCGGTCAACTCGGCAATGTACGCCCTGTCGCGTCGTGTGGACACTGTGTCGAAAGCCGTAAACGTACTGGGAATGCAACAGGTGCATGACATTATTCTCGCCAGTTCCGTCACTACCACATTCGCCGGCATGTCCGCCGGGTTAATGGACGTCCGGCGCTTTTGGTCGACAAGTTTGCTGTGCGCGCTGGCCGCACGGGGGCTTGGGAAGAAAGCCGGTTTGGTGGACAGTGAGCGCCTGTTCCTGGTGGGGCTGCTGAGCCGGGTTGGTCACTTGGTGATGTACGACAAAATACCCCAACTGGCCGCCGTTGCCTTGAGTCACGCCAACAGCACGCAACAGCCGTTGTTCATGGTGGAACGCCAACTAATTGGCTGCGACTATGCTGCCGTGGGCGGCGAGTTGCTGGCGCGCTGGCAGCTGCCGGAAACCATAGTGGGTATGATTCTGGACCATGTGGAACCGGAGCATGCCCAGTCCTGCGCGATCGGGGCGGCCATCGTACACCTGGCGTCCATTATCGCCACCACCGGCGGTGCCCGTTCGGGGAAAATTGATCCCCACACTCTGAATAACTATCTTTGGGAAGCTACCGGTCTTAAGCCGGAAGTCCTGGCGGACATGGAACGGGTCGTCCGCACGGAATTCTCCGCCGCCGCCGAGGCATTCATACCGGCTCTCGCGAACGCCGCCTAGCCCGTTTTGTACGCCGGAACCGAAACCCTATCCGGAGCACCGTTGTGGGGCTGCGGAGTGGTCCCGTCATAGTCCGCACGGCCGGGCATTCTGAGCAGTCGCAAGGAGCGCGTCTCGCCGTGCTTCATGACGAAGAACTCGCTCTCCTTCAACCCCGCCTCTCGCCGAGCGATTGCAAGCCGGTGCGGTGGTTCCTCGACGGGCTCATCGGACAACATGAAGGTGCCCCAGTGCATTGCCACGGAATGCAGCGCGCCAACGTCCTGGTGGATCTTGACGGCCTCTTCCGGATTGACATGGTGAGCGCGCATAAACCATCGAGGTTCGTAGGCGCCAATGGGAATCGCGGCGAGGTCGATGGGCGCAAACTTGCGTCCGATCTCTAGAAAATCCGGCGAGTACCCGCTGTCTCCCGCAAAGAAGAACCGAAAACTCTCATGCTCGATGATCCATCCACCCCACAGGGACGTATTCCGATCCCATGGCGTGCGTGCGCTCCAGTGCTGAGCGGGAACGAAGTGCATCGTCAGCCCCAAGTCCTGCACCCATTGCCACCAGTCGAGTTCGACACACTTCGCATATCCGGTTCCGCGTAACCACGACTTGATGCCCAGCGGCACGAAAAATCGCGGTGCACCGCCCCGTTGTTTCATCAACCGCCGAATGGTGGTGCGATCCAGGTGATCATAGTGGTTGTGGGAGATCACCACCAAGTGGATATGGGGTAATTCGTGGAAGGTCAGAGCCGGCGGCACGATGCGCTTGGGGCCGGAAAAGCTCAGCGGGGACGCTCGGCTGGTGAGATGTGGATCGGTCAGGATATTGACACCGCCGATCTGCAGCAAAAACGTGGCGTGGCCGAGCCACGTTATCGTCGACTCACTTCGATTGGATGTGAGAAAGTGCACATCCGGTTTTATGGACTCCACCAGATACCCTTCCTTGGGGGCCTTTGGCAATCCCTTCCGCCAGCGTTCCCACTGCCAACGCCAGAAACCTCCTCTGGATTTCGAGCGGTGGTTGTTTCTGAAACCCATGGCTGTATGGTGTTCTGTACTCAATCGGATGCTCTCAATATGGAAGGCAAGCGTTGCAAACCACAATGACACGGTGAAGGATAGGCCTTATTGCTCATGGCCTGCTGCTAGCCTGGAATCCTACCCTTACCGAATGCATGCTGCAGGCGACAGCGTAGAGGGCGCCCGTGGGCGGCGCTGTGAATACGATCAGATCGCAAGCCGTCTAGATGGATTGCTTGCCCAGTTTGTGACGAATGGCCGAGACGCTCTCTAGTACGCGATCCAGATTGGGATTGACGTCGAGCGCGCGCTCGAAATAGTCCAGAGCTTCATCCAACTTCCCTAGTCGCACGTAGATCAGCCCATAGCCCGCCAAGGCACCAAAATGGAAAGGATTGCGGCGCATCACTTCATCGCAGTCCTTCAGTGAGAGTTCGTAACTGCCCATCAAATAATAGGCAGTGGCGCGCTTGTTCCAGCCTTCGGCAAAGTCGGGTTTGATCTCCACGATGCGAGAGAAGGTATCCACGGCCTGCCCCATCAGACCTTCGGCCATTTGCTTGAGGCCGGCCTTCAGCAGCGCGTCGACCTGCTGATCACCCGATCGGCTCCACAGCTGCATCAGGGCGCCTTCGGCCGAGGCGCGCACCCCGGCATCCTCGTCGCGCAGTGCTTCGGCCAGAACACCGAGATCTTCCATCGTGCCTTGCGTCGCCATCCACATCACCGCGTCCCGGCGCGCATCCGCCTGGGCGCTGCTCAGATCGCGGATGGCGTCCTGGTGTGATTGCGGGGCCTCGGCCTGACACTCGCTGCGCACCGAGAACTGCAGGCATGCCACCAGGCCCGCGACCATTACGTACTTGCCCAATGTATTCATTGACCGGCCTCCAGGTTGTTCTCGTTCATGCCCGCACGCCGATTACAATGGCCGCGCACACCCCCAAATTCTACGCCCACCGTAACCGCAAGGCAGGACCTACCCATGAAGCTGGAACACCCCCGTGATCTTCCTAGCGCATTGCCACCGCCGGCCGCCATCGGAATGCCGCTCTCCGAGGTGGACACCCCCGCACTGCTGCTGGATTTGGATGCCTTCGAATTCAATCTAAACGCGCTCAATACCAGCTTGCGGGGCAGCAATGTCCGGGTGCGGCCCCACGCGAAATCGCACAAGTGCCCGGAAATCGCCCGCCGCCAGATCGCCTTGGGGGCCGTGGGCATCTGCTGCCAGAAAACCAGCGAGGCGGAAGCCTTCGTGCGCAACGGCGTGACCAACGTGCTGGTGTCCAACGAAGTCGTCGGCGAGGGGAAGATCAAACGCCTGGCGCAACTGGCAAAGATCGCCACCCTGGGCGTGTGCGTGGACAACGCCGGCAACGTACGCGACTTGGAGAACGCCATGGCGAGCGCTAAGGCGCTCATCAGCGTGTTGGTCGAGGTCGATGTGGGCGCGGCTCGCTGCGGCGTGCTTCCCGGTCCGGATACGGTGGCCCTGGCGCGCGCGGTGGCGGCATCGCCTCACCTGCGCTTCGCCGGTATTCAAGCCTATCAAGGGGCCGCGCAACATCTACGCACCCCGCAGGAGCGTGCAAGCGCGATTCGCGCGGCTGTCGAGAAGGTGGAGGCCTGCGTCGCCGGGTTGAAGGCGGCGGGCCTCGCACCCCAGATCATCGCCGGCGCGGGCACCGGCACCTATCTCAATGAAGCCACCAGCGGCCTCTATAACGAGCTGCAAGTGGGCTCCTACATCTTCATGGACGCCGACTACCAGCGCAATCTGGACGGCGATGGGCAACCGGTACGCACCTTCCGCCAAAGCCTTTTCATTCTTTCAACGGTAATGAGTAGGCCGGTGAAAGACCGCGCCGTGGTGGACGTCGGACTCAAGGCACATAGCGTGGATTCCGGCATGCCCGGCGTCGCCGACCTCGAGGGCGCACGCTACCTCAAGGCCTCCGATGAGCACGGCGTTTTGGCGCTGACCACCACTGATGCAAAACTCGGCCAGAAAGTTCGCTTGATCCCGGGCCACTGCGACCCCACCGTGAACCTCTACGACTGGCTGGTATGTTATCGCGGCGATCGCGTGGAAGACATCTGGCCCATCAGCGCGCGAGGCGCTTTTTACTGATTCATTCGGAGGGTATCGGGCTTATATGCATCCAAACCGGGTAGCCATGTCAACGATACACGTAGGGTGGGTTAGCGAAGCGTAACCCACTGATCGCAGGCCACCGATCGCAACCCACCAAAAACAGGGCATAACCACATGAGCGCTCCGAAGAGTTTCCAATTCGATACCCTCAGCTTGCACGCGGGCCAGCAACCGGACCCGCTGCACGGCGCACGCGCGGTGCCCATCTACCACACCACTTCCTATGTGTTCCGCGATACGGACCACGCCGCCTCGCTGTTCAATATGGAACGCGGCGGCCATGTCTATTCGCGCATCACTAATCCGACCAACGCAGTACTGGAGGAACGTATCGCCGCGCTGGAAGGCGGCGTAGGGGCCATCGCCATCGCCAGCGGACAGGCCGCATTGCATCTGGCAGTGGCCACCCTCATGGGTGCAGGATCGCATATCGTGGCGTCGCGTGCGCTCTACGGCGGTTCGCACAATTTGTTGCACTACACGCTGCCGCGCTTCGGTATCGATACCACCTTCGTCAGCGCCCGCGATGTGGAGGGGTTGCGCGCAGCCATTCGACCGAACACGCGCCTGCTGTTCGGCGAAACCTTGGGCAACCCGGGGCTGGACGTTCTCGATACACCCCGCATTGCCGAACTCGCGCACGAATACGGGATACCGCTGATGGTGGACTCGACCTTCACCACGCCCTACCTGATGCGCCCCTTCGATCTGGGCGCCGATCTGCTCTACCACTCCGCCACCAAATTTCTGGGCGGACACGGGGTCGCCATCGGTGGCGTACTGGTGGACAGCGGCCGCTTCGATTGGGACAAATCCGGCAAGTTTCCGGAACTGACACAACCCTACGCCGGCTTTCACAATATGGTGTTCACCGAGGAATCCAGCGTCGGCGGATTCTTGCTACGGGCGCGGCGCGAAGGCCTGCGCGACTTCGGTGCCTGCATGAGCCCGATGAACGCATTTCAAATTCTGCAAGGCGTCGAGACGCTTGCGCTACGCATGGAAAAGCATATCGGGAACGCACGCAAAATCGTGGCGCACCTGAACGGGCATGCGGCAGTCAATGCTGTTTCCTATCCGGAACTGCCCTCGCACCCAGATCATGAACTTGCCAAGAGGCTGCTTCCGAAAGGCTGCGGCGCCGTCTTCAGCTTCGACCTCAAAGGCGGCCGCCCGGCGGGACGCAAGTTCATCGAGAACCTGCGCATCTTCTCCCACCTCGCCAACGTCGGCGACGCCAAATCACTGGTTATCCATCCTGCCTCGACCACACACTACCGCATGGACGAAGCCGCCTTGCGCGCGGCGGGCATCACCGAAGGCACGGTTCGCCTATCCATAGGACTGGAGGACGCGAATGATCTCGTCGAAGACTTGGAGCGCGCACTCAAAGTCTCGCAAAAAGGCTAGGAACAACGATGGATTCGACACCGACCACTGCCGTATTGTTTGACGAAAAGCGCTGCAATAACGGCGCGCGCATCGGCAGCGCTCGGCTCAACGCAGAGAAGTCCCTCAACGCGCTTACGCTGGAAATGATCGACCTGCTCTACGCGCGTATGAGTGCGTGGGCAACGGATCCCGGCGTCGTGATGGTGATACTGGAAGCCACCGGTGACAGGGCGTTCTGCGCCGGCGCGGATCTGCATAGGTTGCACAAGACGATGCTCGCGCAGCATGCCTCACCTCAACGCGGCGATATCCTCGGCAACCCTTACGCCATGGATTTCTTCACGCATGAATACCGGCTCGACTACCTGATCCATACCTATCCCAAACCCGTATTGTGCTGGGGACAAGGCGTGGTGATGGGCGGTGGCGTAGGTTTGATGGTCGGCGCCAGCCATCGCATCGTCACCGAACAGGCTCGCGTCGCGATGCCGGAAATCAGCATTGGCTTATTCGCCGACGTCGGCGGCACGTGGTTCCTGAATCGCGCGCCAGGGCGTAGTGGGCTATTCCTGGCCCTAACCGGCGCGCAGATGAATGCCAGCGACGCCATCTTCGCAGGGTTTGCGGACCATCTCATTTCACACGCCCACAAAAACAACATCCTGGAGCGCGCGCTACACCATCAGTGGACCGCGAGCGCCGAGGACAACGCCAGGGCCCTGAGCAACCTGTTACGCGAGTTCGCCGTCGCACGTCCCACCCACGGCCCGTTGCGCGAGGACTTCGATATCATCAATGAGCTTTGCGCCCAACCCGATCACACCAAAATGATCGCCGACATCACCGGCATCAAGTCCGAGCACCCCTGGCTAATGAAGGCTGCTGCAACCCTCGCCGCCGGTTCACCGGGCTCCGCTGCACTATCAGTCGCACTTCAAAAACGTCTGAAACACTACTCGCTGGCCGAAGTATTTCGCGCCGAACTCGTGGCATCGCTAGCTTGCGCCACGCGCCCGGATCTGGCCGAGGGTATTCGCGCATTGCTAATCGACAAGGACCGCCGCCCTCGCTGGCAACCCGCCACTTTGGCGGAAGCGACATCAGCATGGATCGAAGGCTTTTTCTCCAGCCCTTGGGCCGCGGCGTCGCATCCGCTGGCGGACCTGTAATTATTTCCCAAACGCCCTAACCTCGAATTGACATCGCCCCCCGAATACCCCAATAATCGGCCAACGATTACCGCCAAAGGACTAGCGTGAGCGTGGACGTATTTTCCGCCAAGAAACTCGATCGCCAGATTCGAATCGACCCGCGCAACACGGCCGTGGTCGTGGTCGATATGCTCAACGAATTCTGCAAGCCCGGGGGCGCCATGGTGCTGCCGGGTTATGAGACGCTGATCGCGCCGCAGCGGCGCATCATCGACGCCGCACGTCAATGCGAGTGTCCCATCGTGTTTGTCGTGGATGCGCACCGCAGCAATGTTCGCCAGGACCGGGAATTCCTAAAGCGCACAGCGCACTGTATCGAAGGCAGTTGGGGCGCCAAAATCATCGACGACCTCGATCCGCGCCCCAACGATATCTACGTCACCAAGCGCCGCTACTCGGCCTTCTTCAACACCGATCTGGATCTCACCCTCAAGGATTTGCGGACAGACACGCTGATCGTGTTCGGCGTCGTCACCAACATCTGCGTACGTTCGACCGTGCACGACGCCTTCTTTCATGGCTATCAGGTGGTGGTGCCGGAGGATTGCGTCGCCGCAACCGGTGCGCGCGAGCAAGCCTCGTCACTCTATGATATCGCCACCCATTTCGGCGTCGTGTCCGATAGCATGGAAGTGGTAGAGGCCTTATTGCGTCAAGCGCCGTTAACCCATCGGGAGATGGCGGCGTAGATTGTTTCGATAGGAGTCCCGATCACGCGGTTCATTCTCATCAACCAGGAGGGTTTCATGTCGGCACATCCAGCACCATCAAAAATCGAAGTGAGTCAATCGCGCCGCCGTGTGCTGCAGGGGGCGGGGGTGGGTGCACTCACTTTGGGCTTCCCGTACTTGGCGCGCTCGGCTGATCCCATCAAGGTAGGGGTCCTTCAGCCCCTCTCCGGTGGCCTGGAGAACCTTGGTCAGCAAGGCGTGCAAGGCACCCAACTCGCTATCGAGGAGGCGAACGCGGCCGGGGGCGTGCTGGGGCGCCAGTTCGAACTGGTCATCGCCGACGACAAGACCGATCCCAAGACCGCGGTCGAGCGCACGCGCGAGCTCATCCAGCGCGATAAGGTGGTGGGTATCTTCGGGCCGGTGACCAGCGCCAACCGCGACGCCATCCAACCCACCATCGATCGCATGCAGACGCCGTTGTTCTATGCCACCGACTACGAAGGCGGCGTGTGCAGCCGCTATATGGTGTGCTACAGCGCGCTCCCCGAGCACTGGGTCAATCCATTTATGCCCTACGTGCAGCAAAACTACGGCGACAGCTTTTATCTGGTGGGCAGCGACTACGTCTGGCCCAAGAAGATGAACGAGGCCATCCGCCGTGTGGTGGAAGGCAGCGGCGGCAAAGTGGTGGGAGAGGAGTACACGCCCTGGGGCGTGAAGGATCTGACCAGCACACTGCGCAAGATTCAGCAGTCGGGTGCCGAGGTGCTGGTGCTGACGGTGGTGGGCGCGGATGCCATCACCTTCGCCAAGCAATTCACCGCCGCTGGGCTCAAATCCAGGTGCCGCCTGGCGTGGTTCGGCTATAGCGAAAACTACATTAGCGGATTGAGCAAAGAGGAATCCGAGGGAGTGGTGTTTCCCGCCAACTTCATCAGCACCTTGGACAAACCGGAAGCCAAGGCCTTCGCCAGCAAGGTGAAGAAGCGCTTCGGCGAGGCTGCCGTGGTAAGCAATACGGTGGACGCGCACTACATGCTGACGCGATTTTTTATCGAAGGCATCCGGCGCGCGAATTCCGCGGACAAGGAGAAATTTCTCGACGCCATGACCGGTTTCCAGCTCCAGTCAGGCAATGGCATGGTGAGGCTGCGCAAAGAGGATCGGCACGCCGATTTGAACGTGGTATTTGCCGAGACTCGCAATCAGCGCATGGTGCTACTCAAGGATATCGGAGCGGTCAAGGCGCCGAGCCAATGTAAAGCTTAGGTCGACGGAGGCCGAACCGGAACCATGGTAATTGTGCTGCCGAAATGCATGTCACGAACAACGGGAGTACCCGCTTGTTTATCCCCCATGTCCCCCATGCCCCCCATGTCCGCCTTGTCTATCCCCCGAGGAGAGGGTCGTAGCAGCATAATCTTCGCCGGTTCTGTCAAGGCTTGTCGGGTAAGAGACTGATATCCATCCATGCAGCCGCTGCTGCAGTTAGAGGGCATTAAGAAGAACTTCGGCGGTCTTCAGGTACTGGGGGGTATCGACCTCGCGCTCGAAGCGGGGCAAATGCGCGCCATCATCGGACCCAACGGCTGCGGCAAGACGACTTTGTTCAACGTCATCTCCGGCGCCTTTGCCCCCACCTCAGGCAAGGTCATGTTCCGTGGCGAAGACATCACTGGTCAAGCACCTCATCGCATTGCCCGTATGGGAATGGCACGCAAGTTTCAGGTGCCCGGTATCTATCCCACTCTCACGGTGGCGGAAAATCTTGAAGCCGCGCGCCTGTCTTTCGGCTGGAGGCGTGCGCGCGGCAACGTTGCATCCGATAGGACGCTGCGGCGGATCATCGAGCGCTTTGGCTTGCACGATGCACTCGAACACGCCGCCGGCACTCTGGCACACGGGAAGAAGCAATGGCTGGAGATCGCTATGCTGCTGAGCATGCATGCTTCGCTGCTATTACTGGATGAACCAACAGCCGGAATGAGCGTCGCCGAAACCGCGGCTACCGCCGAGTTGGTCGCGCAGATTGCGAATGAGCGCGGGGTGACGGTGTTGGTCATCGAGCACGACATGAGCTTCGTGCGAGCGCTGGGTTGTCCGCTGGTGGTCACATTGCGCGGGCGCATCCTTTTTGAAGGGTCCTACCAGGACGCCCAGGCAAATCGCGATGTACGCGAAGCCTATCTGGGCAATGCCTGAGATGTTGCGGATCGACGCCTTGGAGGCCGGCTACGACGACGGCGGGCGCGTGCTGCATGGCCTCGATTTGGCAGTGCGGGAAGGCGAGCGGGTCGCCCTCATGGGGCGCAATGGGATGGGCAAGACCTCACTATTGCGAAGCGTGATGGGACACCTTCGGCTGCACCGAGGAAGCATCCGCTTTGGTCAACAGGACATCAGCGGCCTGCCCACCTACCGCATCAGCAATCTGGGTATCGCCTACGTGCCGCAAGGACGGGAGATTTTTGGCGATCTGACGGTGGAGGAAAATCTGCGGCTGGGGTTGCTGGGCAAGAGAACTACGGCACGCACGCTGTCGCCTTTCGTGTTCGACCGATTTCCGATACTCGCCACCCGGCGGCATCAGCGCGCGGGCACGCTCTCGGGCGGTGAGCAGCAACAGTTGGCCGTGGCGCGAGCCTTAGTGGGCCGGCCGCGGTTGCTTCTACTGGATGAACCCAGCGAGGGCATCCAACCCTCCATCGTACAATCCATGGCGGCCGCGCTGGCGAGTATCGCGCATGAAGAAGGTATCGCGCTCGTTCTGGTGGAGCACAGTCTGCAGGTTGTCAAGGCACTCGCTGAGCGCTGCTTATTCATGCAGAACGGATGCGTCGTGGCGCAGGGCGCGACCACCGAACTCGACGTCAATAGCGATCTGGTGCTGCGGCACTTGTCGGTATGAGAAAGCACCCATGACGCAAGCCATCATTCTCGCGCTGGACGCAACCAACTTCGTGCTCGCGCTGCTGCTGGTGACCCTTGGACTGGTGATCATCTTCGGTCTGATGAACGTCATCAACATGGCACATGGCGAGCTCTTCCTGCTCGGCGCCTACAGCGTCTATACAGTGCAAGCCCTCGGCGGCACCTACTGGCTGGCGCTGGCCATCACGCCGGCGGTGCTGGCCCTCATCGGGCTGCTCATCGAGGAATGGGTGATCCGCCATGTCTATCACCGCTTCATCGACACCATACTCGCGACCTGGGGCATTTCCATCGCCATCAAGCAGGCGGTAATCATCGGCTATGGCCCAGCCGCCTTGCAAGTGAACAATCCCATTCCAGGCGCCATCGATATTCTGGGAGCGATCTATCCGGCTTTTCGTGTATTTGTCATGCTGGCCTCGGTGGCGGCCGCGGGCGCGGTGTTCTTGTTGTTCTATCGAACCGATTGGGGCCTGATGGCACGCGCGGTCATCGCCAACCGCTCCATGGCCAGCAACTTGGGAATCAACACCCGGCGCATGGACCGGCTCACCTTCGCATTGGGCGCCGCCCTAGCGGGTTTGGCCGGCGCCGTCATGGCACCGCTCATGAGCGTGGATCCGCAGATGGGCGTGGGGTTTTTGGTACCGGCTTTTCTGTCCATTCTGGTCGGGGGTACGGGCACGCTACTCGGCACCTTGCTAGGGACATCTTTGATCGCGGGAGGCACCACGGTGGTCTCCAGCGTGTGGTCGCAGATCGTGGCGCAGATCGTGGTGTTCAGTGTGGCCATCGTGGTGATACGGATTTTCCCTCAAGGGTTGACGGGTGGACGAAGATAACGCGCCACTCGTTGGCCGGGGATTGGCTGGGTTACGACGTGAACCCAGTGTGCGAGTCGCATTAAGCGGGGTCGTGGCCGCCGTGCTGCTATTGGCACCCGTAGTACTGGACGAGTGGCATACGACTCAGCTGGCGCAATTTTTCGCCTACGGTATTTTCGCCATGAGTCTTTCCTTTCTCTGGGGGCAGTCGGGATTGCTGTGCTTCGGGCAGGCGATTTTTTTCGGCATCGGAGCCTATGCGATGGCGGTGCTGACCAAGGGAATGCTGCCCAGTCTACCCACCGGCACCGGGTTCGGGTTGCTGGCGGCGGTATGGGTGTCGGGCGCCGTGGCCTTTGTGGTCGGCGTTCTCCTGTTTCGCGGAAAGGGCCTTTCAGGCGCTTACTTTTCCATTGTGACGCTGGCGGCAGCGGTGGTCGCAGAACGCGCGGCCAGCCACTGGTCTTTCGTCGGCGGTTTCAACGGACTGATGAACGTGCCACCGCTTCGCATGGATGCGCAGCGCGAGTTGCTTGACACCATGCCGGTCTACTACGCGTTGCTGGGCGCCAGCGCGATTGCGTTCACCGGCTTGCTCGCATTGGAGCGTTCCGCCTTCGGCACGGGCCTGCGGGCCATTCGGGACAACGCGCAGCGCTCGGCCTTCCTGGGTATCGACGTCTTCCGCTACAAGACCGCCTGCTTCACGTTGAGTGCGTCAATCTCCGGGCTGGCAGGCGCGTTGTTCGTGACCCAGTTCGGATTCGTTTCTCCAGCGCTCATCGGACTACCCCTTTCCACTGAAGTCCTCATCTGGACCGCGCTCGGCGGCCGCGAGGTATTGCTGGCGGCGTTCGTGGGCGCGTTGCTGGTGCGTGGCGTTGAGAGTTTTCTCTCCGATACGCTAGGCAGCTATTGGCTGCTGGCACTGGGGTTGATGTTCGTGCTGGTGGTCGTGCTATTTCCGCGTGGCCTGATGGGGCGAGTGTTGTCGTTGCCGCTGCCAAGACGGATCAGGCGGGTGCTAATGCGCCAATAGATCCCCTCGATTCTGACCAAGCTTTCTGATTCCTCGACTGGTACCACGCAAGCGCTTGACTTCGCCTTCGTGGCGTCAGAGCGCGTTTGCGCGAATCAACTGGAAATCACTTTTTCTCGAGAACTTCGTCGACGCACGCCTTGACCTTCACCGCACCACGATGCCCCAATTCCAACCGGCATACATCGATAAGTGAGTGCCGATCAGCTGGATAAGATGCCAGTTCGGCCTCGGCTTCGATATCCCGGTCGACGCACAACTTGACCATTGACCATCCCAGCTCCCTCTTGCGTCGGCAGCGCTCGACGATGGCTTTGTATTGCGGCGCATACCTCAACACCTCTTCGCGATTCGCTTGATTGTCCTTCACGCAGCGGTCGATGGCCTCGTATCCCCACTCGGCATTGGAGAAGTGGCATCCGGTGACGATCTCGTCG
>JANNFC010000627.1:0-3803 GCA_031379405.1 Betaproteobacteria bacterium
CTTTGCCGCAATGGTTGAACTCGCATTCCCCGCGTGCTTGGCGCCGGGACAAACTTCGGGGGTTTCCAAAGGGGGCGAAGTGATTTTCACGTCACCCCCTTTGGTCAAAGGCAGGGTCAATACCTCGCCCGCGAAGTCCCCTTTATTGGGTGTACCCTTGAGTTTACCCTGCCCGCGTCTTCGGCCGCGCTGGACCATGGACACACTATCCATCTCAATCTGTGAAGGAGTCACCATGATCACTTTCTACGGGCGCCGAATCGTTATTGCGCTACTCATGTTGTGTTGGTCCGGCCTGGTGTTGTCGCAAACCTATGAACGCCGTGACATCACCTTTCCCAGTCAGAGCCTCAAATGCTCGGCTTGGTATTACGTTCCCAATGGCCTGAAGGAGGGCGAGAAGCGCCCGGCCATCGTGATGGCGCATGGCTTCAGCGCGGTAAAGGAAATGTATCTCGACAACTTCGCCAGTAAGTTTGCCAAGGCTGGATTCGTGGTGATGGTATTCGACTATCGATTCTTTGGCGCGAGCGAGGGCGAACCGCGCGGCCAGATTCTGTGGCCCGAACAAATCACTGACTATCGCAATGCGATCACTTGGACGTCCCTGCAAAAGGAGGTGGATTCCAATCGCATTGGCGTTTGGGGCACTTCATTAAGCGGCGCGCACGTCACCTTTCTTGCTGCCTACGATCGCCGTATCAAGGCGGTGGTTGCAAACGTTCCGGCCACTGATATTTGGGACACTTACATGGGGACCTGGCCGGCGGAGAATCAAGCGGGCTATCTTGATTGGCTGGCGAAGAATCGCGCCGAACGCGTAGCCACTGGCAAGATCAATTACATCACCGTTGCCGCGCCAGTTGATCAGCCTTCAGCGTGGCCCTTACAAGAATGGTACGACGCCTTCATGGAGCTGAGCGCGCCTGCGCCCAACTGGCTCAACAAGATCACCATCGAGTCCTTCGAAACGCAGATGTATTACCGTCCAACCGCCGATATTCACCGCATCTCGCCCACACCGTACATGATGGTAATCGCCAGCGACGACATCATCACTCCCACCGCGGCGGAGAAGCAGGCTTTCGAACGTGCCAAGGAGCCCAAGAAATTGGTTGTGGTGCCAGGGCGCCACTTCGAAGCTTACAAGGGACCGAAGCACGATCAATTCGCACTACCGGCAGTGGATTGGTTCAAGCAGTGGTTGATGAAGTAGCAATGGTGCGCTAGCGCACCATGGATCGAGCAGGGAATTTTTCGATCTTAAGGCACGTTTAAGTATCCTCATCTTAAGATTCAAGCGCACGGTCACCACAACGAGGGGTACCGCCGCAATAACCTAACGAAAGGATTACTTTACTCATGACTAAGAATCTCCTGGCAGTCGCTGCCGTTGTCCTGTCCCTGGCCGTCCCTGGCGCCGTAACGTTCGCGAAAGACGCGGCTCCTGCCGCGATCCCGGCTGTGGACGCCGTTCCCGCCGCTGCAACCGTGAAGAAGAAAGGTAAGCGTGCCAAGCATAAGGCGGCGATGGAACAAGCCGCGCCCGCCAAGTAAATCTGTTTAGTTCCTCCCAACGGGTCCGGGAATACCAATTCCCGGACCCGTTGTTTTTGGCGGTTCGCTCAAACATGGGCTAACCTTCAACTCGTTTCCCCCACGCGCTTGGCGCGGGGCAAACTTCGCGAAGTCCCTTTTTCAAGATTTCGGTCCCTGGCAAAATCCCAGCATGCGCTTACTCCTGGTGGAAGACGATTCAATGATCGGCGAAAGCGTCCGCCTCGGTCTTCGGCAAGAGGGTTATTCAGTGGACTGGGTGCAAGACGGCAACGCGGCCGAGCATGCATTGCGCAGCGAGGACTATTCTTTGGTTTTGCTGGATCTGGGCTTGCCGCGAAAATCCGGCTTGGAAGTGCTGAGCGAGTTGCGGCAACGGGGGCATGGGCTGCCGGTGCTGATTATTACCGCGCGCGATGCCATCGAGAATCGCATCGAAGGGCTGGACGCGGGAGCCGACGACTACGTAGTAAAACCCTTCGATTTGGATGAGTTGTGCGCCCGCGTGAGGGCCTTGCTGCGGCGGCATTCCGGACGCACCCAACCGGCTCTTGGTGTGGGCGAGCTAACCATGGATCCCGCTTCGCACCGCGTCTCGCTCAGAGGAAATGAGGTATCGCTGTCGAGCAAAGAGTTCGCTCTGCTGCGTGCCCTGATGGAGCGACCTGGAGCGGTGCTTTCACGCACCCAGATTGAAGAGAAGCTTTACGGCTGGGGCGAAGAGGTTGAGAGCAATGCCGTTGAAGTGCATATCTACAATCTACGCAAAAAGCTCGGTGGCGATTGCATTCGAAACTTGCGAGGCGTGGGCTATTTCGTTGCGCCAAGCGCATGACCCGTATTGAATTCCGGCATTCGCCGTGACCTCGATTCGCACCCGGCTGCTATTATGGCTGCTGTTGGCTTGGAGCGTCGCCGGAGTCCTCGGCGCTATCATCATCTACCGCACCGCTCAGAGCGAAGCAAACCAGCTCTTCGACTACCATCTCAAGCAAATCGCGCTTACGTTGCAAGACCAACCGTTCGAGGACCAGGATATTCTTGGAACGTTGGAGGAGGAAGCGGACTACGATTTTGTGATTCAAGTTTGGGACGAAAGCCGCGTCAAACTCTATTCTTCCCACACGCAGGCCAGCCTACCGCAGGCTGTCACGCCCGGGTTCAGCGCGCTGGATTACGCAGAGAGGACTTGGCGCGTGTTCCTGCTTACGCAAGCAGGCCTCAACATTCAGGTGGCACAACCTATCTCGGTCAGGCAAAACCGAGCGGCCAAACTGGCGTTGCGCACAGTTACTCCCTTTTTGTTGGTATTACCAGTGATCGGGGTGCTCATCTGGTTTACGGTGAACAAAGGACTGGCCCCTATCGACTACGTCGCGCGTGCAATACGGCAG
Source organism: Betaproteobacteria bacterium (assembly GCA_031379405.1). Classification (GTDB taxonomy): domain Bacteria; phylum Pseudomonadota; class Gammaproteobacteria; order Burkholderiales; family SHXO01; genus SHXO01. The sequence goes on from JANNFC010000627.1 coordinate 2,952, forward strand.
CGTGATCACCAGTCGCTGGATCCTATTACTGACAGTGACTCACCCATTGAACTCAAACCGATGCTCAGTGAACTGAACGATCTGATGCAGCGATTGAGGTTGGCATTAGAGGCGCAACGCGCGTTCACCGCTGACGCGGCGCACGAACTGCGCACACCGCTCACGGCGCTTCAACTTCAGGCGCAACTTGCCGAGCGCGCAAAAGATCCGGAAGAAAGGCGCAAGGCATTCGACCAACTGCGCGCCGGACTCAAGCGCGGCATTCATTTGGTGACGCAGCTTCTCACCCTTGCTCGCAGCGAAGCGGGCGCCGCTTCCCGCAAGCAGATGCGAATAAACCTGCGTGATTTGGCGCGGGAGGTGGTCATCGAATACGTCAACATCGCTCAGTCCAAGCAGATCGATCTGGGTATTACCCGTGATGCGGAAGTAGAAGTCTTGGGCGACGCCGAGGGGCTTCGCGCCATGATCGGCAACCTTATCGAAAACAGCGTTCGTTATACGCCTGCCGGCGGCAAGGTGGATTTTGCGTTGACCGCGACCGATGAAGGACCTCGCATTGAGATCTCCGACACTGGCCCCGGCATCCTCATTGAAGAGCGTGAAAGGGTATTCGATCGATTTCATCGAGGTCAAGGTGTGACGCAGGCCAGCAGTCCGGGGAGCGGGCTCGGGTTGGCTATCGTCAAGAACGTCGCGCAACGGCATAGCGCTGTGGTCACGCTACATGATGTGGAGGGTGCCTCCGGACTGATGGTTCGAGTGCAGTTTCCGAAGGAAGCTGGCTGAAGACGGGACGGGTTTCGTTTCACTCTACCTATCCTACGCCGCCACGTACACGACGCCGTCGAC
>JANNFC010000641.1:0-4690 GCA_031379405.1 Betaproteobacteria bacterium
CCCATATCCATCAGTACTGATCCAAGCGCGGACAGGCACAACATTACGTTTTCGGGTTTGCAGCTGTAGCCCATGAGACCGACGCGCCAGATCTTTCCGGCCAGGGGTCCAAGGCCGGCGCCGATTTCGAGATTGAATTCGTTGAGTAGCGTCTTGCGCACATCCGCTTCGCGCGTGCGAATTTGCTCGGGGATGTGCACGGCGTTCATCTGCGGCAAGCGATAGCCTTCTTTCACCAGGTACTTCAGTCCCATGGCTTCAAGTCCTGCCTTGAGTGCCAAGTGATGACGCTGATGGCGCGCCCAGGAATTCTCGATGCCTTCTTCGCGCAGGATGAGCAATGCTTCGTGCAGTGCGTAGAGGCTGTTGGTGGGTGCGGTGTGGTGATAGGTACGGGTGGTGGCGCCCCAGTAACCGAGCAGCAGGTTCATGTCCATAAACCAGCTGTGAATCTTGTCCTTGCGGGCCTTGACGTAATCCACTACCCGCTCGCTGAAAGAAACGGGGGACAGCCCGGGCGTGCAGGACAGACACTTCTGGCTGGCCGAGTAGACTGCGTCGACCTTCCACTCATCGATCATGACGGGCGTGCCTGCCAGCGAGGTCACCGCGTCCACGATGGTGAGTGCGTTGTGTTTGTGGGCAAGCTCCACGAGCGTCTTGGCGTCCGACTGCACGCCGGTGGATGTTTCGGCGTGCACGAAGGCGACGATGCGTGCGTCGGGGTTATTCTTGAGCGCCTCTTCCAGCTTGTTGGGATCAACGGGCTCGCCCCATTCGTCGTCGACGACGATCGCGGTGCCGCCGCAGCGCTCGACGTTTTCGAGCATGCGGCCGCCGAATACGCCATTGCGGCAAACGATGACTTTGTCGCCGGGCGCGACCATATTGACGAAGCAGTATTCCATGCCGACCGAACCCGGCCCGGAAACCGGGAAGGTGAGCGGATTCTTGGTCTGATAGACGTAGCGCAACAGGCCTTTGAGTTCTTCCATCATCTCGACAAAGATGGGGTCGAGATAACCGATGGCGGGCAGACTCATGGCCGCCATTACGCGTGGATTGATCTCCGACGGGCCAGGACCCATCAGGGTGCGCTGAGGCGGATGGAATGAGTGGATGCGTTTGGCGGGTACGTACTGGTTCATGGTGTCACTCCCACTTAAGGATGGTCCGAAAAGGCTGTCTTCTTCCCCACGCGACTTGAGTCGGATGGGTTTGCGAGCATTGGCTTCGTTGAGGATGTCGGTGGCGGCGATCTGTCCGTCGGTGACGTGCTCGATTTCCATGGCCCAGCGGGAGGGCACGTAACCGGACTTCATCCAGTTGTTCACCACAGCCCGATCGACTTTAAGTCGGCGGGACACTTCGGCTTGGCTGCCGAAGAGGAAGACGAGACGCTCCGCACAGTTCATAGCGCAACGGATGGGGGTTGAGAGAAGCGAGAGCTTAAATTATCAAAATAATTTTGACAAGTAGTTCTTACTCACAGCCACTCTCTTCGCCATTCGCCCCTCGATCCAATCATCTCCGATCTATTGCGCAGCACGTAGGGCGGAAAAGCGCAGCGTCTTCCGCCGTAAGGAATCGAACACAGCCGCCGCGCCGTGCACGGTAAGGTATGGAAAGCAGCACGCTCGCCAGCGTGAAGTCGGCAATGATCAGGCGGCGTCCCGGCGACGCAACGCGATAACGGTCGGTGCCCGTGTGTCCTGATCGAAAATGAGATCGCCATGGGGGTCGGGCTGTCCCGAGGGTTTGAGCCCGGCGAAATCGAAGCGCTTACGGTCCATTAGATGAGATAGCCGGATGTCAGAGAGGCTGCGCAGCATGCTTTCGACGCGTCCGGGGAATTGCTTCTCCCACTGACTGATCATCTCCTTCATCTGTTTGCGTTGAAGGGTCTCTTGCGAACCGCACAGGTCGCAGGGAATGATGGGGAATTGCTGCACCTCGGCATAGCGCGCCAAGTCCCTCTCCCGCACGTAAGCCAGGGGACGAATAACAATGTGATTGCCGTCGTCGCTCACCAGCTTGGGCGGCATCGCCTTCAACTTTCCGCCGAAGAACAGGTTGAGGAAGAACGTCTCCAGCACGTCGTCCGCATGGTGCCCGAGCGCAATTTTGGTGGCGCCCATCTCTTTGGCCAGGCGGTAGATCACACCCCGGCGCAGGCGCGAACACAACCCGCACATGGTCTTGCCTTCCGCAATGACGCGCTTGACCACGCTGTACGTGTCCTGAACTTCGATGTGATAGGTGACGCCCAGGTTCTTTAGATAGTTCGGCAGCACGTCGGCCGGGTAGCCCGGATGTCGCTGGTCGAGATTGAAAGCCAGGATCTCGAAGTGAATGGGCGCGTGCTCGCGCAGGCTCAGCAGTACGTCGAGCAAGCCGTAGCTGTCCTTGCCGCCGGAAAGGCACACCATTACACGGTCGCCGTGGCTGATCATGTCGAAATCGCCAATCCCTTGCCCCGCCAGGCGGCGCAGTCGTTTGGCGAGCTTGTTGTCTTCGTAGATTTGTTTTTGCGTATCCATGCGGGCGTTACAAATGAATGCTGCGGCCGCCATCGACCGCGATGATCTGGCCGGTGATGTAGGGCGCGTCAAACACCAGAAACCGGGCCGCGCGCGCGACGTCGTCCGGCTCGCCGACGCGCTTGAGCAGCGTTTGATTGACGATGCGTTGGCGTGCCAATTCGTCGTTCCAGCGCTCGTCTTCAGGCCACAATATCGGCCCGGGGGAAAGCCCATTGACCCGAATCTCCGGTCCCAGCTCCGCTGCCAAGGAGCGGGTGAGGGCAACTAATCCGCCCTTGGCCGTGGAGTACACCAGATGATTCTTCATGGGGCGATCGGCGTGGATGTCGATGATATTGATGATGCTGCCGCCGCTCTTTCTCAAGTGCGGCGTGGCAACCTGGGACAGAAACAAGGGCGTCTTGAGATTGGTGCCGATGAGATCGTCCCAATTTTCCGCCGTAATCTCTCCCACGGGTGTGGGGAAAAAACTCGACGCGTTGTTGATCAGGACATCGAGCCGTCCAAAGCGATTGACGGTTTCTTGCACCAGCGGCGACAGGGCTGCCGGATTGAGTAAATCCGCTTGCACGAGTGCGACAGAATCGGCCCTAAGCGCGTTGAGATCAGCCTGTAGCGCGCGCGCTTCCGTGGCGGAACGCCGATAATGGATTATGAGATTCGCACCGCCCGCGTGCAATGCGCGCGAAATCGCCGCCCCGACGCGCCGCGCGCCCCCCGTGATGAGTATTACCTGCTCTTGCATGAGATTGCATGATGTCTGATCTATTGCTTACGATTCTACTCTAGGGCTTACTGTCGACTCCTCCAACCTCGTTCTACCTTCGCGTCCGTTACCCTTCTGAACGCCTCATCACTGCCCCAGCCGGATGCCGTCGCGCTTGCACATAGCGCGCGACTCGTCTCACACATCGAGCGCGAGATCGAACGCGCGGATGGCTGGATCTCCTTTGCCCAGTACATGACGATGGTCCTTTACACCCCGGGTTTGGGCTACTACTGCGGTGGCGCAACCAAGTTGGGCGGTGCGGGCGATTTCACCACGGCACCCGAATTGACGCCCTTGTTCGGCGCCACGCTGGCGCGGCAGGTCGCTCAAATGTTGGTGTGCACGGGGGGCGATGTGCTCGAACTCGGTGCGGGCTCCGGCAAACTTGCGCGCGATGTCTTGCTCTGCCTGGATGAGCTGGGAGTATTGCCGGATCGCTACCGAATCCTCGACGTGAGCGGGGATCTCATCGAACGTCAGCGCGCACTTCTTGCACAGCTTCCGGAGCACCTTTCGCAGCGCATAGAGTGGATCGATGGCCTGCCCTTGACCGTAACCGGTGTGGTGATCGGCAATGAGGTATTGGACGCGCTGCCGGTGCACCTAGTGGTATGGAACGACGGCAAAATTCGCGAACGTGGCGTGACGTGGCGCGCTGGGCGCTTCGCCTGGTCGGATACCTCCACCACGAACACCGCGCTCCTGGCGCGCGCCACGGATCTCGATGTGTCGCAACCCTATGTCAGTGAGATAGGGCTATCCGCAGTGGCTCTGATGGCTGCCATTGCACAACGCATGCGGCGCGGGATGGTGCTATTCATCGATTACGGCTTCGGCGCGGCGGAGTACTACCATCCGCAACGCAACCAGGGCACGTTGATGTGCCATTACCGACATCGCGCGCACGACGATCCGTACTTCCTTCCCGGATTGCAGGACGTTACCGCGCATGTGGATTTCACGGCGGTTGCGCAAGCCGGCGTGGAAGCAGGCTTGCGCATGACGGGGTACACCACGCAGGCGCGCTTTCTCGCCAACCTGGGAATCACGGACCTGCTGGCGCGGATGGACACCTCGAGCGTGGCATACACCAAAGCCATCGCGCCCGTGCAAAAGCTACTCAGCCCAGCCGAGATGGGTGAACTGTTCAAAGTCATCGCACTGACCAAGGAGGCCGCCGAACCCTTGGTTGGTTTCAGCGGCGGAGATCTAAGCCGTCTCTTGTAGAATCGAATGACCATGGAATACCTGCGCACGCCCGAGAGCCGGTTCGAGAATCTTCCCGGCTTCAACTACTCGCCTCGCTACGTCGAATCGTTGGGGCAGAACCTGCGGCTGCACTATGTGGATGAAGGCGCGCGTGATGCGGAAGTCGTCT
>JANNFC010000642.1:0-4681 GCA_031379405.1 Betaproteobacteria bacterium
GGCGGAAGCCCTAGTTTCTTGCGGAACGCTATCCAGCGGGGGTCCTCATACCAGCCATCCCACCAGCGCGCACTCGAAGCACCCAGATCAAGGCCGTGCTCGTCATAGGCCCTGACAAGCCATCGGACTGCATCCTCGCGATAGCGCACATCGCGACTCGCAAGCGCCCAGTAGACCACCGCGACCGTATAGGCGGTACCTGGAGCATTCTGCGATTTGGCCTTCAACCGATCGAGAGTCCGCAGCGCTCGTGCCGTGTCTCCGGAGAAAGCGTACGTGGATGCGATGCCAGCCATCGCCAACACCTCCTGGCCCGGGGTCTCCATCTGCTTCTGAAAAGTCGCCAAGGCTTCCTTGTACATTCCCTTGCCAACATAGGCCCACCCTACGCTAACGAGCATCCAGACGTGATCCGGATTAAGCTCCAGTGTCCGCCGAAGGTGCTCGAGCGCATGATCCCACCGTCCCGCGTGAGTAAGTCCGATTCCCAGATCAGACGTCATGATGATAGAAACCGGATCGAGCTCGATCGCCTTGCGTAGTTCAGCAATGGCCTCGTCCCACCGGCGAAGATAGAGGAGGTGCCATCCATACCAGTTGTGTGTTGTTGCGGAGTTGGGGTTCAAGACCAGCGCACGATGGAAGGCGGCTTCAGCCCCAGCCCAGTCCCAGTCGTAGAACGTCTTGACTACGCCGAGCGCCGTGTGCCCCTCCGCCAGCAATGGGTCGAGTTCAAGGGCCTTCAGCGCCCCTGATTTCGCCTTGGCGTATTTCTCCTCAGAAGCACCTTCGTACCCTATGAGTTGCTCGTAGGTGTCCGCGATTGCCGCATAAGCCAGCGCATAGGACGGATCGTGCTGGGTGGCCCTGTCGAAGTTCTCGATCGCCTTGTATAAGTCCGGCACAGTTCCCTTGCTGAAAAAGAAGCGCCCCTTAAGATAGGCGTGATAGGCGTCGAGATCCTTGGTGCCGGTGCTGGTGGGCTGCAGGGCTTCGCCCGACGAAACGGCTGCTTGTGCCGAGGTCAGTCGCGCCGTCAGAGCGCTTGCTACATGCTGGGCGATGTCGCTTTGCACCGTGAAGATGTCCTTGAGCTCGCGGTCGTAGTCGTCCGACCACAGATGTGCATCGTTGGTCGCGTTTATTAGTTGTGCTGTGACCCTTACCTTACCAGCCGCTGTACGAACACTGCCTTCCAGGACGGTGCCGACGTTGAGCTCCTTGGCGATCTCGCCAATGTTCTTCTTGGTGCCTTTGTAGGTGGCGATCGAGGTGCGCGCAATGACCTCGAGGCCTTTGACTCGGGAAAGCCGTGAGATCAACTCCTCGGTCATTCCGTCGACGAAATACTCGTCGTCCGAGTTGGCGCTCATGTTCACGAATGGCAAGACGGCAAGACGGTTGTTTGTCAGCCCCATCCCGTCGCCACGGTGGGAGAACATCGAATGGGGAGTTGGACTGCGTTGCCATTGCCAAATCACCGCCCCAATGACGGCGACGGCGACGACGATCAGCCCCACGCCCAGGCTGCGGTATGAACGCAAGAGCGGTTTCAATTCGGCCGGCGCAACGGCCTGCTGTTTACCATGCGACCAGTGGTACGCCCGCACCGGCTTGGCGATGTTCTTGACGAGTTGTTCGCCCGCAGACTCAAACTTCAGTGGCAATTTGCCATCGATCTGATCGAACACAGTTCCGGATATACATACACCGCCCGGTTCACCCAGGGATTGCAATCGTGCCGCGATGTTCACCCCGTCGCCATAAAGTGCACCGCTGCTGTCTATCACATCGCCTAGATTGATCCCGATACGCCAGCGCATCTTGCGATTCTCCGGTCGCATTGCGTTGCGCTCGGAAAAGTTCCGCTGGATTTCTACCGCAGCCTTCGTCGCCTCCATGGCGCTGGGGAACTCCGCCAGCATCTCATCGCCTGGTGCGTCCACCACCCGCCCGCCGTAATCGGCGATATAGGCTCTCATCACCTCTCGACACGCGTTCAAGGTCTCAACCGTGTCGTGATCGTCCTCGCCCATCATGCGCGAGTACCCATGCACATCGGCACTCAGAATCGCTGCAAGCTTCCGATTGGAGTCCATAGCGACATCACCTTCATCCTCCAATTACGAAGGATTGACCTGAACTACCCGGCGTTAATGCCACACGGCGTCTATGTGGACATGGTTTTCGACGCGCAAAGCGCCTTACACTACTTTTGCGATGACCTGAGTCATACCCACTAACTGATTGGGCTCTTGGCCTCATGCAAATTGTATTAGGAATTCTTGTGTTAGTAACACGCATGTCTGGAGTGCGTAGAATTCTCACGAGTTCCGCATGCAATCGATTTACGATCCCCTTCGGTGTCCCTGTCGGCGCCAAGATTCCTCCTGTCTCGTAACTCTCAAGATTAGGGAGTCCGACTTGTGCGGCAGCTGGTACATCCGGAAGTAGTGGGACTCGTTTGCTTCCTATGACCATCAATGCCCTGAGGAGTCGCGTCAAAATAAAGTGACTATCTTTTCGGCCGAATCTTCAGTCCTGTCTGGGTGGTTGTGTGGGCGATCAATTGGATGATCACGTCGTGACCTATCAATGGTCTCCCCCGCCAGTCGTGTGATATGAGAGAACATGCGATGCTCGACCAAACCCTCTAAGGCATGCATTAATTGCGGGTCAGTTTCAGTGTGACGTTTGCGACCCCCGCCCTTGCGCCGCAGTGCCGTAGTCACCCTCGCAGATCTAAACAAGCACGACGATGTCGCTGTACTCCGCGAGCGTTGAGTCGGCCGTCAAGAGCTTGAGCGGCTCGGCAATGGCTTGGGCAACGAGGAGTCGGTCGAACGGGTCACTGTGGTGCGACGCAAGCCTCGCTACGCCGGCTGCGTGTGCGGCGAGCACGGGAAGCTCGACGAAACCGCTGGTCTCAATGGCGGCCACCAGTTCATCTGGGTCTGCCTCAATTTTGCCGAGTGCCGCCTTAATGGCTACTTCCCAGATAGAGGCCGCCGATACAAAAACCTGGTCCGCCGATTCGATGAGGCGACGAACTGCGGGCTTCAGTCGCGGGTTTCCACCTACCGCCCAAAGAAAGATATGCGTATCCAGCAGCAGGCGCATCAACGCCCTTCGAAGCTGGCTAAGACCTCGTCCGGTACCGGTGCATCAAAGTCGTCGGCGACGATCACCTTGCCCTTGAGTAGGCCGAATCTGATTCGGCGCTTGGTGCGTTCGAGTCGAGTGATGCGCACGAGCGGTTTGCCATTGCGGCTCACCACCACGTCCTCGCCTGACGCAGCGATGTCGATCAACTGAGAAAGTCGGGTCTTGGCCTCATAGATATTCACGGGTTCCACAGCAGCGCTCCCAAAAAGTGGACCAAGTCTAGTCTAGTGTAACTGGATTCGCAAGTTAGCCCTTTCTTTTTCTGAGACTCTGGTGCTTAGGCACGGCGCGCATCGTAGGTCGCCCGCCAATCAACGACACGCTGGCAAGAGGTGTGAGCTTGAGCGCCCACCTCAGAGGAAACCACCTCCGCGACGCGACCGTCGCCCTTTTACCGATCTGCAACGTTCGGCAAGTCGGTTCTAACATTGGGTAATTCTTGGATTATTGGTGCCGGGTAGAGGAGTCGAACCCCCGACCAACTGATTACAAAACGCATTCTGACTCTTCAACTTGTTATTAATCAATCACTTGTAATGCTTGCCAAAGCTCGAATCAGCCTGATTAAGGCACATTTATGGCACACACAATTTGAGTGTGGTACGAACTCCGTATTTCCGCCCAACGTGACCGGTGATTTCGCCAGCGCTGACGTGGAAATTCCACGCGCGGCGATAAGCACAAGTGCTATTCCGGACCTCAAACATCACTGTTGCCACTTCATTGCGAAAGCTGTGGACTACAGGAATGTATTGGCTACTAGTCTACTGATGGCAAGGCAGTGTTGGGATCCCTGTCTCAGAAAGGGTAAGTTTTGCGACGAAGTCTGTGGAATTCATTGGCTTCGTCGTCGGAAAATCTAGTTGCAAAAAAAGGAGCATGAAAAAGCCCCAGCTATTGCTAGCTGGGGCTTCTGTACGGCTCAAACCGGATAGGGAGTCTGTCCGTATGGCAAATTCGCTTTCCCTGTGAGCCGGGAAGCTATGCCGCCTTGCCTTACCGCGATTGCATGGGGCTGATGCCCTAACGCCTTTTCACCCCTATCTGGTGGGATTACCCGGAGGCCATGTCACCGCGCACTCTTGCGGTGTTTCCGGGCTCGTCAAAAGTTTGGTCAACGATATCTCGCTTTCACGGCGCGTGTGCCGCTGTTGATAGATAGTGGCGGTTGTGGATTTTCTCAAGACACGTGCAGCGCCGGTGCGGGGTGCTTGCCGCGATGTGGTGTCACGACGATTTCGACATCATGATCGAGTGCGACCAGGAAGCGCATCAGTCGCTCGACGGAAAGCTGCCGAAAATCGCCGCGCAGCATTTTGGAGATGTCGGGTTGACGAACGCCAAACAAAGCGGCGGCGTCCACTTGCTTCAGGCCGCGTTGCTTCATGATCGTGTCAATTCTGAACACGAGCTGCGCCTTGACCAAGTGCTCGTCCGCATTGGGCAGGCCGATATCCTTGAAGATATTGCCGCTGCCGACCTCGTATCTCTTTTTGCTCATGGCCTGTTCTCCTTT
>JANNFC010000650.1:0-20845 GCA_031379405.1 Betaproteobacteria bacterium
GAGCGCGGGCATGCGCCCACGCACGATGCGCTCTTGACGACCGATGTCATAGGACCGTACGCCGGAACTATCCTCCGATTTGGCTTCCTCTACAGCCTCGCCGCTTACGCCGCGAAGCAGCGCATCGACCTCTTCTTGGGAGAGGATGTCATCAGCCATGGGTCGTCGTCATTCCCCTTTACTGAATGACGAAGGAAGTGAGCAGCACGTCCGTTACACCCTTCTTAGGCGCCGGATAGCCTACCTCTTCGTCTTTGGTTTCCGCATTCTCTTCGGTGGATTTGCGCTTCACAGCATCCTTTACACCAATCGATTTATTGGCTGCTCGGCGAATTTCGGCACGCAGAAAATTCTTTCCATCCAGTGTCGCCACATCGTCCGCTTGCTTGCTCGACAGCAAAAGCACGACTTCATTTCGAATTTCCGGGAGCACCACCTTAATCTTCTCGATGAACTCGTCCTTCGATAACTTCAAGTCCAAGCCTACTTGCAAGTAATGCTGAGAATCACCCTGCAAGTTCACCACGAAAGGCTCCATAGTATAGAAAACTGGGGACTTGTCCTTGCCGTCCTCTTCCCCGTGTTCGGCGTCCGGGTTTTCGCCATCGTGCGCGCCGGCTTTACTGGCGTGCTTATCAGCTTTCGCGTGCTGCAACTTCTTGTCGTACTTGTTCATCATCATCCAGGCAGCGCCGCCGCCCCCCGCCGCCAGCAGTACCACGACCCCGACGATGATCAACAACAACGTTCCTTTTTTCTTTTTTGGCGCACCCTCTTCAGGCGCCGCTTCAGCCTTCTTTCCCGCCTTTGCAGACATGACTCACTCTCCACAGGATTCCGGTCCATCGCCACTTGTCACTTGTCACCAAGAGCGAGCGGGCCCCCTTGGCCCACAACGTAGATATCGGCCAGGAACGGCGGATCGTGAGTGACAATGCGCGCGGCCAGGTGATCTCGGAAAGCGCAAAGCACCAAAAAAAACAAGGAGCTTAGCTTCAGAGTTTAGGTGTTTTCTATGACATGCGCAACGACCAGTCGCGCCTGGAACGCGCGCAGCCGCGTCGTCGCCGTGTCAGAACGGGCGCGGGGCGCCCCGTGAGCAATGCGGACTAGGCAAAAGTATCGACCAATCCGATGGCAATACGCGTTCGGATTGGGACCATAGCGGCGTGGTCTGCCCCGTCCTGGGGCCAGGCGCCGAAGGGCGAGCCCTTCGGTTCCGCGTCGCTACCTTGTTGCGGTGACTGGGATTGCGTATTGACCGACACGCTGCCCAACGACACCCCGCCGGCGGACAGCAGTTCGTCCAGTTTGGAAAGCGAGTCAGAGATGGCGTCGCGCACCGATGCGTGGGCCGAAAGGAACACGACGTTGGCCTGGTCGTTGGTGAGCCTTAGCTGTATCTCCAGGGGACCCAGATTGGGGGGCTCCACTTGCAGGTGAACGACCTGGATGTTTTCCTTGGCCATCCACATCACGCGCTGCCCCAACGCTTCACCCCAGGCAGGACTTTTCACCGGTTCGGGTATCTGGCGCGGATTGAACGGCTGAGCTTCGAGCGTGCGCGCGTTGCCATTGTTTTTGTGCGCCTCTGCCACGCCATGACTGGTGTTGGTTGACGAAGCCGCCTCCACCGACCCAATCTGCGTGGCGCCTTTATCCGCTAATTCCGAGGCGAACTGATCGCCATCCGTGGTGGTGCGCAGCGACAGCGCGAGTGCGCTCATGTTCGTGTCATCGGCGGCTCCCAGCGCTTCGACCGCGGCACGCTCATGGCTGGGCAATTTTTCGTTGCGACCCAGACCCTTTTCTTGTGCAAACTGAGCAACCTGGGAAAGCGCGCTTTGCAGTGCCTGCGTCGGTGCGTTTTGCGCTAGGAATTGGGACGGCGCGATGATATCGGTCGCCAGTTTCTCAAGCACGGACTTGGAGTCGACGTCGAGCGCCGGATCCCCCTCCAATTTCTGATCCAGCCCGACATGCTCGCCCAACGCTATGGCCTCGAATTGCGCCGCCAACACCTTGTCGAAGGATACTGGCGAGGCGATCTCGCCTTCCGCCACGGCGGCGGCATAGCCCCCCTCGACCGAAGTGCTATCGGCGAGTGCTACGTTGGATCCATTGGATCCATTAGGGATTGGGGACACGGAAGGCAATGCTTGCATAGGCGGCTCCTTGTGGTGAGCCCGATATTGCAAACGCGATGCCATCCACATTCGGACCCGTCTGCACGAGGAGCACTGTCTTGCACAAACGCGACGCTACGGCGCATCCGGCAGATTCATGCCGCGGCGGGCGGCAAATTCGTCCTGTTGCTTTTGCTCTTGCCGCCGCTCAACGATCTGCTCGGCCCGAAGATGGCGCTCTTGAAGGGTCAGCAGCGCCTCGTAGCGAGTCTTGAAGTCAAGCCACTCCTCATAGACCGCTTCCCAGGACTGTTTGCAGCGCATCACTTCTTCGCTCTGCTGAGAACGGGCAACGTCGAGCTTGGCCAGAAACGCGAGGTAATCCTGCTGACGATAGGCCTGTATTCCGGCGCGTTGCGCGACCATGAATTGCTCGCTGTAATCGGCCTTGAATTGATCCAACTGCGAGAGCTTGCTTTGCGCCTCGTTCCAGCGCTGGCGCAGCAAGGCGAGCCGCTGTTCGGCGCTGTCCAAGCGCATCTTGCCGACATCGAGCAGAGGTAACAGACGAAAGCGCGCCATGCTGCGCGTTATCCGCTTGCTGAGCCCAGCAATTCGCCTAACTGGCTCTTGCTGTGCGCGAAGGATGCACGTTGCTGCATATCCTGCCGGAGAAATTCCAGCATGCGCGGGTACAGGATCATGGCGCGATCCACCACCGGATCGCTGCCGCGAGCGTACGCCCCCACCGTGATCAGATCGCGCGCCCGGCGATAGGCCGAGAACAGTTGGCGAAACTGGCGGGTATGCTCCAAGTGCCCAGGATCGAGCAATTCGGTCATCGCCCGGCTGATGCTGGCCTCCACGTCGATGGCGGGATAGTGTCCCTGGTCCGCCAGGTCTCGCGACAACACGATGTGCCCGTCCAGTATGGCGCGCGCGGCGTCAGCCACGGGATCTTGCAGATCGTCTCCTTCCGCGAGCACCGTGTAGAAGGCAGTTATGGAGCCACTTTCGCCGGACGCGTTGCCGGCGCGCTCCACCAGTTGCGGGAGCTTGGCGAATACCGACGGCGTATACCCCTTGGTGGCCGGTGGTTCGCCGATGGCGAGCGCGATTTCGCGTTGCGCCATGGCATAACGCGTCAGCGAATCCATGATTAGCAGCACGTGCTTACCCTGTTCGCGGAAGTATTCGGCGATGGCCGTTGCATAGGACGCCCCGTGTAAACGCAACAACGGTGGGCTATCCGCGGGTGAGGCGACGACCACCGCACGCGCCAGCCCTTCCGGACCGAGGATGCTCTCGATAAACTCGCGCACTTCGCGCCCACGCTCACCGATCAATCCCACCACCACCACATCCGCGCTGGTGTAGCGAGCCATCATCCCCAACAATACGCTCTTACCTACGCCGCTGCCGGCGAACAGTCCCAGGCGCTGGCCGCGTCCGACGCTGATGAGGGCATTGATCGCCTGCACACCGACATCCAATACACTGCGAATAGGCGCGCGCTCCATGGGATTCGCCGGTCGGCTATGCAGCGGAACGTGACGTTCGGCCTCGATGGGTCCGCGTCCGTCCAAGGGGCGTCCGGCACCATCCAATACTCTGCCCAGCATCGATGCACTGACCGCGACTTGCTTGGCGCGATCCTCCGCCCGCCGGCGCGGCAAATATTCCTCACCCAAACGCGGAATCCGCCCCAGCGCCGGCTCCACTGGCACCACCAAAGCACCGGGTTTGAGACCGTAGATATCGGTCGAAGGCATAAGGTACAAGTGATCCCCCGCGAACCCGACGACTTCGGCATCCACCCGCTGACGGCCCGGGGTCAGGACGTAACAACTCTGCCCTAGCGGAAGTTTCAGCCCGACTGCTTCCATAACCAGCCCGGCGACGCGCGTGAGGCGTCCGCTTAGGGCCCACGGTTGCACAGCGCGCGCGGCGACTTTGCAGTCCTCCAGGTACTGGCGCAAGGCCGGCACGGCTTCATCGGACATGGACAAACCTCAGTTAGCTCAGTTAGCTCAGTTAGTCTTGGACTCGGTGCGCCAGCCATCTTCGCGTCCGAGCGCGGCGACGACGCGGCTCCAGCGTGTGGCCAAGGTCGCGTCCACTTCACTCTGCGCGGTCTCCAGGCGGCAGCCGCCACGCTCCACGCGCGTGTCCTCTACAACGGTCCAAGCGGTCTGGGCGAGCGTTGGATCCTGGGTCAGCAAGGGCCTCACCAACGCGGCATCCTGGGGATGCAAGTGCAATACGGTTTGCTGGCCCAAGCCTGGCAACGCCAGCGTGGCCTCACGCAAGGCAGGGAGGACGGCGTGAGGGTTGAATTCCAGCGCTTGGCGAATCATCACTTTAGCCATCTCAAGTGCCAGCGACAACACCTCATCAGCGAGCGAGGCTTGCAAATCCTGACGCATTTTCTCGAAGGCCCTCATCAGCGCTTGCATCGAGTCGCACTCCGCTGCGGCGTGCTGTTCTCGCTGCCGCTTGCCCTCAGCTAAGCCCAGTGCATAGCCTTCAGCGCGCGCCTTGTCGATCACCGCCGGGTCGATCTCCGACGCGGCAACTTCCGCTACGGGCAACGAGGCCGTTTGCGCCATTTCCGCGACCTCGACCATTGGTTCGGGCGCCCGCTCATCGACGCTAGGCACTACCGCCACGATGCCCTTCGGCACCCACGCTCGCACGCCGGCAACCTCGGCCTTAGCCATAATGACCTTAGTGGACAAGTCCTTCGCCGCCGGCGCCTCCTATCATGATCTGGCCCTCGTCGGCTAGGCGGCGTATGACGCGCAAAATCTCGCGCTGCGCGCCTTCCACTTCGGAGAGCTTGACCGGCCCCTTGGACTCCAAATCGTCGCGCACCATTTCGGCGGCCCGCTGCGACATGTTCTTGAAGATTTTTTCCTTGAGCTCCTGGCTCGTACCCTTGAGCGCCAGGATAAGGTTATCGGACTGCACTTCGCGCAGCAATGTCTGAATGGCGCGATCGTCCAGCTCGAGCAGGTTTTCGAAGACAAACATTTTGTCCTGGATCTTCTGCGCCAGATCCGCATCCACTTCCTTGATGGATGCGGTGACCGAGGATTCATTGGCCGGCCCCATGAAGTTGAGAATCTCTGCAGCCACGTCCACGCCGCCACCCTTGGTCTTCTTCAGCTTGTCCGTTCCACTGAGCACCTGGTTGAGAACGGAGTTCAAGTCTTGCATGGCGGCAGGCTGCACACCCTCCAAGGTGGCGATGCGCAACATGACGTCATTGCGCAGGCGTTCCACGAAGCAATTGAGTACCTTGGCGGACTGATCGGCTTCCAGATGAATCAGGATAGTGGCGATGATCTGCGGATGCTCGTCCTTGATCAGTTCCGCCACGTGCCCGGAGTCCAACCACTTAAGGCGCTCGATCCCGGTGTTGTCGGGCGCTTCCAGAATGCGCTCGAGTACATCGGAAGCGCGCTCCTGGCCCAGCGCCTTGGTCAACACCGAACGCAGATAGTCGTCGTTGTTCATGCCGAAATTGCTGCGCGTACTGGCCTCGGCCCGAAAGTCTTTCAGGATGGAATCCACCTGTTCCCTCGGCACATTGTTCAGGGTCGCGATGGCGGAGCCCACGCGCTGCACCTCTCGCGGACCCATGTGCTTCAACACCTCTGAGGCTTCCTGTTCGCCAATGGCGACCAGCAGCACGGCGGTGCGGAAAACGCCGCCGTCGCTCATTGTTGGGCGCTTTCAATCATCGTTCATTCCTTATCGATCCACTCCTTCAAGATGGTTGCCATGAGCTTCGGCTCCTGCTGGGCAAACTGCTTGACCGCCGCCAGATCGGCGGCGAAGGGCTCTTCCTCTGGCATGATGGGCCCGATCTCCATTTCTACGCCCTGTGCGCCTTCGGCCAGCGGCTGACCATCCGGTCCGATGCCCTCGGCACCGACCTCGCCGAACCCTGGCTCGAGCTGCGCTACCAGCGGCTCTTCCTTGCGTGTTAGATCGCGCACTGCCGGTCGCAACAGACCGAACCAGGCATACAGAAGCAGCAGGACTAGGCCGGCATACTTGGCAAGCTGAACCGCCCCGGACGGCGTTGTCCACTGATCCGCCCAAACTTTCCAGGGTGAGCTAGGCTCGATAGTGGATCCGTCGCTGAAGGGCGCGTTGGCCACATTCACACTGTCGCCGCGCTCCTTACTGAATCCCATTGCCTCACGCACCAGATTGTTGATCTGCGCCAACTCCTGCTCCGAAAGCGCCTTGGCCACTGCTTTGCCCTTCTCGGTGGTCACGCGATAGTTCACCACCACGGCTGCGGAAAGACGCTTGACGCCCCCCACCTCGCCCTTGACGTGCCGAATGGTCTTGTCGATCTCGAAATTGACGGTGTTCTCTTTGTGCGTATTGACCGGACCTTGTTGCGCATTGGCCGGTCCGCCTGGCGTTTGCGATGGCGCATTCAGCGGCGCGCTGGCGGCGCCCGGTGGCTGATTGGAAAGCGCGCCTGGGACGCCCGACGGCGGATTGGGTTGCGATGAAATCGTCTCCACCGTTTGCTGGCTACGGACGGAGGAATCCTGCGGGGTGGCGTTGGGCTTGTAACTCTCGGAGGTCTGCTCGGTAAGGGAGAAATCCAAATTCGCCGTCACCTGGGCGCGCACGTTACCGCGACCGACGAGGGGCTCCACAATGTCCTCGATGCGCCGCACGTAGCGCTGCTCGACCGCATGCACGTACTCCAATTGAGAGGAATCCAAGCCCGAGGCCGGCTTTTCACCGTTGGCGCTCAGCAGCTTGCCACCTTGATCGACCACCGTGACATTGCGTGCGGACAACTCCGGTACGCTGCTGGCGACCAAGTGGGTGATGGCACCTACTTGTGCGGCATCCAGGGTGCGTCCGGGATGTATGTTCACCAGCACCGACGCGCTGGGTTTTTGTTGCTCGCGCACGAACACGCTGGGACGCGGCACCGCAATGTGCACCCGCGCCGTTTGCACCGGCGCCATAGATTGGATCGTGCGCGACAACTCTCCTGCAAGCGCACGCTGGTAGTTCACCTGCTCCATGAACTGGCTGATGCCAAATTTCTGGGAGTCCATCAATTCGAAGCCCACGGAGCCGCCCTTGGGCAAACCTTGCGTGGCAAGTTTGAGTCGCGCTTCGTACACTTCCCCGTCCGGGATCATGATGGCCGTACCGCCACTGGCCAACCGATAGGGGATTTGCATCTGGGCAAGCGCCGTGATGATTTCTCCCCCATCGCGCTCGGACAGGTTGGAATAGAGCACGCGATATTCGGGGGCACGCGCCCACAACCACGCCACGATCAGGATAGCGATCGCAAAGGCAATGCCGCCGACGACAGCTAACTTTTGAGTATTGGAGAGTTGTCCGAAGCCCTCGCGCAGGGCCGTAAGTGCTTGAGCAGGAGCCTGAGCCATCTAGGCGCTCATACACTCATATTCATGATTTCCTGATAGGCCGAGACCAGCCGGTTGCGCACCTGAACCATGGATTGGAAGGACAAACTGGCCTTCTGCAACGACACCATGACCTCGTGAAGATCGGCATTCGGCGCACCCCGGTCGAATTCGCTTTGCAGGCGCGCGGCTTCGGCTTGCGCGCCATTGACCTGGTCCAAGGCGGTTTTCAACATTTCCCCGAATTCCGGAACACCACCGGCAGAAACTGCCTCGTTGCCGGAGGCTTTTGCCGCCGCGACGTGCAGTTCTTGCAATAGTTGGTCGATTCCGGATGTATTCATAGGGTCTGCTGAAAGCGTGGTACTGCCGAATGCTTATACTTCAAAAGGTCAGTGGATTGCAAATGACGTGCCACGGTCATTCTGACTCGGGGTCCGCATTGACCAATCCCGAATTGCGCAACTCTTCCTCGCGATAGCGCTGCAACTTGTGCCGCAAAGTGCGCTCGCTCATTCCCAGCTGCTCAGCTGCCAGCTTGCGCACCCCTTTCACCTCGGCCAGTGTGTCTAGGATGTGCTGACGTTCCAATGACTTCAAATCCATCCCATCCTTGTTAGCCTTGTGTTCGACCGCCGGCGCCACCGAGTGAGCGGCTTGGGGAAGACACAAATGCGGGGGATCGATAGCGTCGCCGGGCGCCAAAATCAGCGCGCGCTGTATGACGTTTTCAAGTTCGCGGATGTTACCCCGCCATCCGTACCCGGTCAAAGCCGCCACCGAGTTCTCCGCGAGCATTACCGACCTGCCCGCCGCGTGCTTGACCAACATGCCGCGTGCGAGCGGAAGGATGTCGGCGGGACGTTCCCGCAACGGCTTCAAATGCAGCGGAAAAACGTTCAGCCGGTAGTACAAATCCTCGCGAAACCGCGACTGTGCCACCTCATTCTCCATATTGCGATTGGAGGTCGCCAGCACGCGCACATCGAGGGCAATGGGCTGTTTGCCGCCCACCCGTTCCACTTCGCGCTCTTGCAGCACACGCAGCAGCTTGGATTGCAGCGCCAGCGGCATTTCGCTCACTTCGTCGAGCAACAAGGTGCCGCCTTGGGCCTGCTCGAATTTTCCCGCATGCGACTGGTTCGCTCCGGTGAACGCCCCGCGCTCGTGGCCAAACAAGGTGGCTTCCAAAAGATTCTCGGGAATGGCCGCGCAGTTGATGGCGATGAAGGGCTTCGAGGCACGCGCTGAGTGGCGGTGAACGAAGCGCGCCAACACTTCCTTGCCGGTGCCGCTCTCGCCGGTGATCATTACCGTGGCATCGCTGGCCGCGACGCGCTTGGCCAGCTCCAGCAGCGCTACCGTAGCGCAATCTTGCGTGATGAAATCGGTGCCACCGTCCGGCGCGCTCGGCAGCATCCAGCGCGCCACTTCGGCGACCAGATCCTGCGGTTCGAAGGGTTTGGTCAGATAGTTGCACGCGCCCGCACGCATCGCCTCCACCGCCTTGTCGATCACGCCGTAGGCTGTCATCAGAAGCACCGGGACCCGCGGATGTTCGCGCTTGATGGCGCCCAACAGCGCATGACCGTCCATGGGACGCATCTGCACGTCACTCACCACGATGCCGACTCTGTGTTCGGCTAGCACATCGAGCGCTTCGTTGCCGTGCTTCGCCTCCAACACCCTATAACCGGACAGTTCCAAGGTGTCGCGCAGCGCTTCGCGCAAGGCGCTATCGTCTTCGACGATGAGTACGGGCAAGGGCTTCATGCGCTCTCGCCCGCAACGGGTCGCGGAAAGCGCAGCGTAAAACGTGAGCCGCGTCCAACCGAGGATTGCACGTCGACTCCTCCACCATGGGCTTGCATCACAGATTGCACGATAGCCAATCCCAACCCCGTGCCCTCGGCTCGTGTGGTGAAAAAAGGCTCGAACAATCGATCCAGCACCGCCCCCTCCATGCCGCGTCCATTGTCTTCGACCTCAATCAGCACATCCGCCTCATCGGTTTTCACGCCGAGCCCGACGCGCGCGCCCCGCTCACAAGCCTGCATGGCATTCTCCAACAGGTTGACGATCGCACCCGACAAGGCCTTTGCATTGCCGCGAATGCGCAGCACCACCTCGTCCCCGAGGGTTTCGAACACGATGCCGCGCTCCGCCATCTGCGGCTCCACCGCCTGCGCCGCGTCCCTTAGCAATTCCGCCACGCTAAGCGTCTCCGCCTTGGCGGGCGCTCCGCGCAAGAACAGCAGCATGTCCTGGATCATGCGCTCCAACGCCCGCAAGCGCTCCAATGCCTTGCCGGAGAAGCGCAAGCGATCGCTTTCCTCCAAGTGCTCCCGCGTCAAATTGCCGGCGTACAGAATGGCGCTCGCCAGTGGCGTGCGCAACTGGTGCGCAAGCCCTGCCGCCATTTCTCCCATGGCCGAAAGCCGTTTGTGTTGTTCGAGCTGCTGCTGCATCTCGTGCGCCTGAGTGATGTCGGTGATGAGCAGGATGCGCCCGCTTTCCTCGGCACGTGCGCCGGCCATGATGTGTACGCGCCGTTCGTCGTCTCGACTCGGAACATTCCATTCGGCAGCGGTGGAGGTGGCTTTGAGATAAAAATTCTCCACGTCGCGCCACGAAATGCCCGTCACCGATGCACCCAGCAAGCGCCTGGCGGTGGGATTGAGTTCCATCACCACATCGAATTCATCGAGCACCACCACGCCGCCGGGCAGCGCGTCCAACAACGACGACAGGCGCGCGGACAGGGCCGCCTTTTCGCGATATTCCTGACGCAGTGCGCCATTGGCCACCTCCAATTCGCCGCTCAAGCGCTCGACTTGCTGCTCCAATTCGCGGTAGGCTTCGGACAAGCGCCCGGAGGCCTCGTTGAACAAAGAGAATGCGTGTTGCAAGTCCTCCACGCTCAGAATGGGCTGCAAGGTGGGTGGTGAATCAGACAATCAATCGTCCTCGCCTCGGTGGCTGCGCAAGTTGGGTCGTTGTCATAGTAACTGATGGAAAGTCCGCCACCGGCGGGGCGCCGACCACGACACACTGAGACGGCGTTTGACAGCCAAGATCCCCGATGCTACAAAAACCTCCGCGTGATGTTTTCCTGGAGAACTCGATGTACCTGACAAATCGTGTGGTCCATGTGGTTGCAGCCATCGTATTGATGGCGGGCTGCACCAACATGCAGGTTCGCACGCCCTCGGGTACCGCCAAACTGGCGCCGACGCGAGATCACCATGTGGAAGGCGTGGTGAATTTTCTCCAGAAAGGGGATAAGGTGGTGATTGACGCCAAGATCACCGGTCTCACTCCTGGTCTGCACGGCTTTCATATTCATGAGAAGGGTGACTGCAGCGCAGCGGACGCCTCCAGCGCCGGTGGTCACTTCAATCCGCACCGAGGCGAACACGGTAGCGCGAGCGGCGCCGACCGGCACGGAGGCGATTTGGGCAATCTGCTCGCCGATCATACGGGCACCGCCTCCTACAAGACCGAAATCTCCGGCATCACTCTCGGCACGGGCGAGGACAGCATCATCGGGCGCGCAGTGGTGATTCATGCGGAGGTCGACGATTTATTCTCCCAGCCTTCGGGAAATTCCGGTGCGCGTGTCGCCTGCGGACTGATCAGCCTCAGTCCGGACAAATGGTTCCATAAGCCGCAGTAGCGAGCCGAGGCGCCATTGATCCCCTGGCTTGGCGCGGCCCGCACATTTCCGCCCCTCGAGGGCGCGTTAAAAGACCCGAACGGATTGCTGGCCGCGGGCGGCGATCTTAGTCCCGACCGCGTGGTCGCAGGCTACCGGCGCGGGATCTTTCCCTGGTACAACGACGATCAGCCCATCCTGTGGTGGAGCCCCGACCCGCGCATGGTGCTCTACCCCCATGCACTGAAAGTCTCGCGTTCGTTGGGCAGGACGCTGCGCAAAAACTTGTTCGAGATTCGCTGCGACACGGCGTTTCGCGAAGTCATGCAGGCCTGTGCTGCGCCGCGGCGGGATCAGGGGAGTACCTGGATCACGCAAGAGATGATCGAAGCCTATTGCGAGCTGCACCGGCGCGGCATCGCACACAGTGTGGAGTCCTGGAGCGAAGGCCAACTGGTGGGAGGCCTTTACGGCATCGCCATCGGGCGCGCCTTCTTTGGCGAGTCCATGTTCGCCCGCCGAAGCGACGCTTCCAAGGTGGCCTTCGTACATCTGGTGCATCACCTCCAGGCGCAAGGCTTCGGCATCATCGACTGCCAGATGCACACCGAACTGCTGGCGTCCTTCGGCGCCCGCGAAATCCCCAGATCGGTGTTCGTCGGCAGCGTGAATGAGTTGGTAAACTACTCGGGTTCTTCGGATTCCTGGCCGCACTCCATGAGTCTCTCCAACCATCACACGGGCGCTGTTCTATCGTCATGACGCAGTTGAACGATTTGCCGTTCTCGGTCCTCCAGTTCTACGCCACGGCGCCCTATCCCTGTAGCTATCTGTCAAACAATCTGGCGCGCTCCCAGGTGGCCACGCCCAGTCACGTCATCGACACGACGATCTACAGTCAACTGGTCAGAGCAGGCTTTCGCCGCAGCGGCGCCTTCACTTACCGGCCCTATTGTGATGCGTGCAAGGCGTGCGTGCCGGTGCGCGTTCTGACGGCGGATTTCAAGCCGTCGCGCTCGCAGCGCAGAGCCTACAACCGACACCGCGACTTGTCGGTGCGCTTGATGGATCTCAAGTACAGCCCGGATCACTACGCGCTCTACCTGCGCTATCAGGCCAACCGACACTCCGGCGGCGGCATGGACCACGATTCGCGCGAGCAGTATCGTCACTTTCTGCTGCAAAGTAATGTGCGCTCCAACCTGGTGGAGTTTCGCGACCATGGGAAGTTAGTGATGGTGAGCATCATCGACCAATTGGAAGATGGCATCTCGTCGGTCTACACCTTCTTCGAACCCGACATAGCGGGTGCCAGTCTGGGCACCTATAACGTCATGTGGCAGGTCGAACATTGCCGCCGGCTGCGTCTGCCCTACTTGTATCTGGGGTACTGGATCGATCGCAGTCGCAAGATGGCTTACAAGGTGAACTTCCGGCCTATCGAAGGATTAATCGGTGGGCGTTGGCAGGCAGTCGAGGATAGCGAGGCGCTTTCCCTGTCTTCCTCGCTATCTTCCCCGCTGTCTTCCTCCCCTCCCCCGCTGTCTCCCCCGCTGTCTCCCCTATCTCAAGCCCCGTTCCCGAGAGCGGAGAGGGGCTCATGAGGCGCGAGGCAGACGCGGCTGAAGCGCGCATTAGCGTCGAACACAGGAATGGCGTCGCGCTGATTGGATTGAATCGTCCCGCCAAGCGCAATGCTTTCGATATCGACATGTACATTCAGTTGGCGAGCGCGCTGGGGGAGTTGGAGCGAGATCCACGGTTGCGCTGCGGAGTGCTGTTCGCCCACGGTGAGCACTTCACCGGCGGTTTGGAACTGCCGGAGTGGTTGCCCTTTTTACGCGACGGTCGAATGCCTCCGCTTGCCTCCGGGGCGGTGGATCCATTGCGCCGGCCCGATCAGCCAATGCTGTCCAAACCCTTGGTCATGGCAGCGCAGGGTTGGTGTCTCACCATCGGCATGGAGCTCATGTTGGCAGCGGATATCCGGGTGGCTGCCGAAGACACGCGCTTCGCGCAAATCGAGGTCAAACGCGGCATCTATCCCATCGGCGGCGCCACCGTGCGTCTGGTTCAGGAACTAGGCTGGGGCAACGCCATGCGGTACCTGCTCACGGGCGATGAGTTCAACGCAAACGACGCTTATCGCCTCGGTCTGGTGCAGGCAGTAACACCCAAAGGCGAAGCATTCCAGAGTGCCCTGGCTTTTGCCGAAACCATCGCGGAACAATCGCCGCTAGGCGTGCAGTCCACCTTGCAATCGGCGCGCAAAGCGCAACGGGAAGGCGAAGTCGCCACCTTCGCCGCCATGCTTCCCGAAATGGCGCGACTGATGGGTACCGACGATGCGGCGGAAGGATTGCGTGCTTTTCTGGAGCGACGACCCGCACGCTTCTCCGGTCGCTGATGCTGTATCCCTTGCTGCGCCCCCTGTTATTCTCCCTCGAAGCGGAATCCGCGCACCGACTTACGCTCAATTTACTGGATGTCGCACATAAGCTTTGCCTGACTGGTCTGGTGGCATCCTCGCCGCCACCTTGCCCGGCACAGGTAATGGGATTGAGCTTCCCGAACCCCGTGGGTCTTTCCGCCGGTTTGGACAAGAACGCGGAGCATATTGATGGACTGGGACGATTGGGTTTCGGTTTTTTGGAAGTGGGCACCGTCACCCCGCGCCCTCAGCCCGGCAACCCGCAACCGCGCATGTTCCGGATTGCGCCGGCGCGGGCCCTCATCAACCGGTTGGGGTTCAACAATCTCGGTGTGGATCGTCTTTTGGCCAACGTCAAAGGCGCGCGCTACAAGGGCATCCTAGGCATCAACATTGGCAAGAATTTCGACACGCCTATCGAGCGCGCCACCCAGGACTACGTGACGGCACTGCGCAAGGTGTACTCGGCGGCTAGTTATGTCACCGTGAACATCTCTTCGCCCAACACCAAGAACCTGCGTCAACTGCAACAAACCGAAGCTTTCAATCAGTTACTTGGCGCCCTCAAATCCGAGCAGAGCACGCTCCAGCGCCAGCACGGCCGCTACGTGCCGTTGGCGGTGAAGATCGCGCCGGATCTCACTCAGGAGGAAATCGAAGCCATCGCCGCACTGATCCTCGAACATGGTATCGACGGCGTCATCGCCACCAACACCACGCTCTCCCGGCGCGGCGTGGAAGGTCTGACCAATGCGACGCAATCCGGCGGCCTGAGCGGCGCACCCGTGCGCGAAGCCTCGACTCAGGTCATTCGCACGCTACACGGCGTACTCGGTACGCGCATCCCCATCATCGGCGTGGGTGGCATTGTGGATGGCGACAGTGCGCAAGAGAAAATTCAAGCGGGCGCCAAGTTGATCCAGCTCTACACCGGCTTGGTCTACCGCGGACCGGGCCTGGTGCGCGAGGCGGTGCAGGCCATAGCAGCCCTGGATCGCAAAGCGCCACTGCTATAATCCGCGCCGCGTTTCCTCTCGCTCCCTTCCCTCTTTTTCCCTCTTTTCTCCGAATGACCAGCCCGCAACCGGGCCCAGGCGAGCTGCGCCTCGGCTTCGATATTTCCTTTCAAGAACTCTATTCTCAATCTGGGCTGGATAAGCTCGATCAAAAGTTCTGCGCCTGCTTGCGCACTGCGTCCGCCGATTTACATGAACAACTTTCGGCCGCCCGCGCAGTGCCCGATGCGCTGACGAAAAAGCAGGAATCCGAACTGCTGATCGCCCTCGCGCCGCACACCGAAGCCTTCGTCGCGCAATTGTTCGGTATCGAGAACCATCTGGCTGCTCTGCGCCAGCGACACCTCGATCTCGCGCCGCTGTCTCAATGCAAACGACAATTCGTTCAGCGGCGCGCAGCCACACGCATCAAGCCACCTGAAGCCGCACTGTTCGACGGCAACGCCCTGCGCCAAGAGTTGAGAGCATTGATCGATGGGGAAATCACCGAAGTGGCGTTCGCCCGCGCCGTGATGACCTGGCTGCAAGACGAGCCGAACCACACCTCGCAATTGGATCTGGCGCTGCGCTACGCCGCCTGGGCCTTGCACACGGAGGCAGGACGCCAAGCTCACCACGCCGGCGTGCTGTTCAAGGTTCCTCTCAAAACCGACCCGATGCATCTGGTGCATCACAGCGAAACGCAAGTCGACGAGGGCGTGACCAGTTTTCGCATTCGTCCCGATCACGTCCGGCGCCGCGAAGGCTTCGCACTCACCGATGAAGGCACCGATCTGGTGGGTGCCCTGGACCAGACCAACTACTGCATCTGGTGTCACGCTCAAGGCAAGGATTCCTGTTCCACCGGGCTGCGCGAGAAACCCGCCGCCGATGCGCCGCAGAAGATCGTCTTCAAGAAGAGTCCGTTCTCGGTCACGCTGGCGGGCTGTCCGCTGGAAGAAAAAATCTCCGAGTTCCACACGGTCAAGACCGACGGCTTCGCCATCGGCGCGTTGGCCGTCATCACCATCGACAACCCGATGGTTGCCGCCACCGGTCATCGCATCTGCAATGACTGCATGAAGGCCTGCATCTATCAGAAGCAAGAACCGGTCAATATCCCGCAAGCGGAAACCCGCACCTTGAAGGACGTACTGGAACTGCCCTGGGGATTCGAAATTTACGCGCTGCTCACGCGCTGGAATCCGCTCAACATTCGCCGCCCGTTTCCTGTCAAGGCGACAGGATACAAAGTGCTGGTGGCGGGCATGGGGCCGGCCGGATTCAGCCTCTCGCACAACCTGCTCAACGACGGCCACTGCGTAGTGGGCATCGACGGACTGAAAATCGAACCGCTGCCTGCACATCTTTCCGGTGTCGCGACGGACGGCTCAAAAGTCGTATTTGAGCCCATTCGCGACATCGGTAGCTTGTACGAGAATTTGGATAGCCGCATCATGGCCGGTTTCGGCGGCGTCGCGGAATATGGCATTACGGTGCGCTGGAACAAAAACTTTCTCAAGATTCTGCGCCTGCTGCTGGAGCGCCGCGCCGAGTTCGCGCTCTTCGGCGGTATTCGCTTTGGCGGAACTCTCACCGCGCAAGATGCCTTCGCATTGGGATTCGATCACGTCGCGTTGTGCATGGGTGCGGGCAAGCCCACCACCCTGGATATTCCAAACGGTCTCGCACGCGGCGTGCGCACCGCATCGGACTTCTTGATGGCGTTGCAACTGACGGGGGCGGCCAAGGCCGATTCCATCGCCAATATGCAACTGCGCTTACCTGTGGTGGTAATCGGCGGCGGTCTGACCGCCATCGACACCGCTACCGAATCCTTGGCCTATTACGTGGTGCAGGTCGAAAAATTTCTACACCGCTACGAAGGCCTGAGCGAGCGCATCGGCGAGGATGCCATACGCGAGCGTTGGGATCCGGAGGAGCGTGAGATCGCGGAGGAATTCTTGCATCACGCCCGCGAAATTCGACAAGAGCGTGACACCGCGAAGCATGAAGGTCGCGAAGCGCGCGTACTGGAACTGCTGCGGCATTGGGGCGGCGTGACCATCGCCTACCGACGTCGATTGATCGACAGCCCTTCTTACACGCTCAACCACGAAGAAGTGGAGAAGGCCTTGGAAGAAGGCGCGGTGTTTGCGCAGTGCCTGAACCCGACGTCCATCGAGGTCGACGAATACGGCGCGGTGAAAGGCATCCATTTCCAGCGCCAGCAACTGGGCGAGGACGGCAAGTGGCACGGCGAAGGCGATTACCGGCTGCCGGCACACTCGATCTTTGTGGCGGCGGGCACGCAGCCCAACACTGTGTTGGCGCGTGAGCACAGCGACTCCTTCAGCGTGGACGGCAAGTATTTCCGTGCCTGCGACGAAGAAGGCCAACCCGTCAAGCCGCAGTTTTCCATTTCCAAACCCGATCGCGCCGACGTGCTGCTCTCACGCACGCAGGACGGCCGATTTCTCTCATTTTTCGGTGACCTGCATCCGTCTTTCTTCGGCAATGTGGTGAAGGCATTGGGTTCAGCCAAGCAAGGATTTCCGGTGGTGAACCGTGTGCTGGCCAAGCGTGCGCCCACCAGCGCTTGGACAATGGCGTCCTTCTTCAATGAACTGAATGCTCAGTTGCGCGCCGAAGTGCATGCAGTCAATCGACTCACGCCCACCATTGTGGAAATCGTGGTGAAAGCACCGACAGCGGCTCGTCAGTTCCGGCCCGGACAGTTCTATCGTCTGCAGAATTTCGAGTCCCTGGCAAAGGTCTCCCAGGGCACCAGGCTGGCGATGGAAGGATTGGCACTGACTGGCGCATGGGTGGATCGCGAACGAGGATTGGTCTCCACCATCGTGCTGGAGATGGGCGGCTCATCGGATTTGTGTGCTCTGCTGCAACCCGGAGAGCCCGTCGTTCTCATGGGCCCCACCGGCACTGCGACGCAGATCCATAGCAATGAAACCGTGATCCTAGTGGGTGGCGGATTAGGCAACGCCGTGCTGTTTTCTATCGGACAAGCTTTCCGCGCCGCCGGATCGAAAGTGCTTTACTTTGCGGGCTACAAGAAAGTCATCGACCGCTACAAAGTGGAAGAGATCGAGGCCGCCGCCGACGTCGTGGTGTGGTGCAGCGACGAACAACCCGGATTCAAACCATCGCGCCCGCAAGACCAATCCTTCATCGGCAACATCGTGCAAGCGATGGATGCCTATGCCGCGGGACTGTTGGGAAAGGCATCGATTCCCATGCTGGACGGCGATCGCATCATCGCCATCGGCTCGGATCGCATGATGGCGGCGGTGGGGAGGGCGCGTCATGATGTTCTGAAGAATCATCTCAAGCCGCATCACTTTGCCATCGGCTCCATCAACTCACCGATGCAGTGCATGATGAAAGAAATTTGCGCGCAGTGCTTGCAACCGCATCGCGATCCGGCCACAGGCAAAGTCAGCTATGTGTTTTCCTGTTTCAATCAAGACCAGCCCTTGGACAACGTGGACTTCCACGCCCTGTCGGATCGCCTGAAGCAAAACTCGTTACAAGAAAAAATGACGGCGCAGTGGGTTCGGCAGTGCCTCACGGCCACGCCATGAGATCATGAACGGTCTTGTCGACGCCATCGACGCTGTGCTACCACAAACCCAATGCGGCAAGTGTGCATTCGATGGCTGTCGACCCTACGCCGAATCCATCGCAGCGGGGAACGCTCCAATCAATCGCTGCCCTCCCGGTGGTGCTGTGGGAATCGCCAAACTCGCCGGCTTGCTCGCAGTCGATCCGTTACCCTTGGACACACGCCACGGCGAGGAAAAACCTCCCGCCGTGGCGTTGATCGATGAAGCACAGTGCATCGGCTGTACGCTATGTATCCAGGCTTGTCCAGTTGATGCCATCGTGGGCGCGACCAAGAAGATGCATACGGTGCTAATCGCGGAATGTACTGGATGCGAACTGTGCATGGCGCCTTGTCCGGTGGATTGTATTTCCGTGACGGATTTGCGATCGCTGATGGCACAAGGTGTGCAACCCGCGCGCGTGCGACATGCGCTCAGCTTCGGGGATGCATCAGATTTGGCGCGCGCCCGTTACGTGGCACGTCAGGCGCGAATGCGTGGCCAACGGGAAGAAATCAGCGCCCGCCGTTCGGAAAAGGCTCAGCAAAAGCTTGCGCAGATGAACAGCTCGGGGGACGCACCCGACGCAGAACGCCAGCGCAAACGCGAGGTCGTGATGCAAGCTCTGGCCAGGGCGCGCAGCCGGCGTGCACACGATCCGAACCTGCGCTAACGTAGGGCAGAAAAGCGCAGCGCCTTCCGCCGTGAGGAATCGACGACAATCGTTGCGTCGTGCACTATCACGAATCGGAGAAAAAACACAGCGGTAATGCGGTGAGCCGCACCAACCATCAGGTTGCCGGCAATCCTCCGAAAACCTAAGCCGGCGGAGCCGGAACCAAGACAGTAGAGATAGTGCCGCCAACAATCATGTTACGAACTAGGGGAGCATCCCCTTGTTTATCCCCCCAAGAAGGAACAAGGGGTGTGCCCGAATGGCACTTACTTAACGGTAAGGGTTTGATGCGAAGAGCGAAAGGGGCTAGTTCAAAGAGTGATAAGGTGGAGTTGCAAGACAACCATCGAATACTCAAGGAGCTAGCCCGAATGCATCCTAATGGTAGTGCACGTAGACGGCAACAACAACGAGTTCGAAAGCAAGCCCACGAGAGCGATGCATACGCATTTTTCAATGTGCTCACGGGAGCGGATTGGTTGGACAAAGTCGAGTCGCTGCTGCCGGCGCATCGAGAGCGGCTGTATCCGCCCACTGAGACGCTGGCGATGTTCATGGCGCAGGCGTTGAGTGCGGACGGGTCGTGTCAGTCGGTAGTGGATGATCGTGCGGTCAACCGGGTGAGTGCGGGGTTGAGTCCAGGAAGCACGCATACGGGGGCGTATTGCCGTGCACGAGAGCGTTTGCCTGTGCAGATGGTATCGGAGTTGGCGTGCTACGTTGGGCAGGAGGTTTGCGCCCGTGCGCCACGGGCGTGGCATTGGCGGGGCCGGCCCGTACGCTTGGTGGACGGGACGACCTTGGTGATGGCGGATACCCCGGCGAATCAAGAGGCTTACCCGCAGCCGCGCCACCAGGAGCCGGGGCTGGGTTTTCCGATATGCCGCATGTTAGGCATCGTGTGCTTGGGCAGTGGGGCGCTGCTCAATGCGGCGATCGGGCGTTACCACGGTAAAGGAGGCGATGAGCAAACCTTGCTGCGCTCGATCCTCGATACGCTACACCCAGACGATATCCTTGTGGGAGATGCGTACTTCGCCACGTATTTTCTGCTCTGCACGCTGCGCGAGCGGGACATCGATGCGGTGTTTGAGCAATTCGGCGCGCGCCGGCACTTGACTGACTTTCGATGCGGGAAGCGCTTAGGTGAACGCGACCATTTGATCGAGCTGAGTAAACCCCTGGTAAGGCCCGAGTGGATGAGTCAGGCTGATTACGAGAGCGCACCGGATACACTCACCGTGCGTGAGGTGCGCGCCGGGGGTAAAACGCTGATCACCACGCTCTTGGACGCAAGCCAAACCGCCAAATCGGAGTTGAAGTCGCTCTACAAAGGCCGGTGGCATGTCGAACTCGACCTGCGCAACATCAAGACCACCTTGGGTATGGAACGCCTGCGTTGCAAGAGCCCGGAAATGGTACGCACGGAAGTGTGGGTCTATCTGCTCGCCTACAATCTCATTCGGGTAATGATGGCACAGGCCGCTCAATTAAACGATTGTTCCCCTCGAGAACTGAGCTTCAAGCACACCGTGCAGATATGGCTCGCGTGGACTCATTACGGCGAGGGCATCGATAAGCACGATACGCTGGGAGTGTTGTTTGTCCTAATCGGCCAGCAGCGAGTTGCGGATCGGCCCGGCCGCATCGAACCTAGGGCGGTCAAGAAACGACCTAAACCCTACCCACGACTGACTCAACCACGCGTGCTCGCCAGAGCGCGCGTCAGCAAACATGGCCATCCCAAAAAGCTTAAGTAAGTGCCATTCGGGGCTCTGCTGTTGTTCGTAGTTCGTAACATGCTAAAACGGGAGGAGGCAATGAATCGAAGGGGTTGGTTGAAGAGTCTGTTGGTGCTGGCCGTAAGCCTCTATGTATATCGCCCAAGTACCGTCAGGGCTGAAGATAAGTATCCGAGT
>JANNFC010000042.1:0-4024 GCA_031379405.1 Betaproteobacteria bacterium
GGGCATTTGGTGCGCGAGATCGATGCGCTCGGCGGCGAGATGGGCAAAGCGACGGACATGACGGGGTTGCAGTTCCGCATGTTGAACACGAAGAAGGGGCCGAGCGTGTGGGCACCGCGCGCGCAGTGCGATAAGAAGGCATATCAGTTCCGGCTGAAGTGGGTGTGCGAGCGGGAGCCGAACCTGGACGTGAAGCAGGGGCAAACTTTGCGGCTGCTGCATCGGGATGGCGAGGTGCTTGGGGTGGAGACGACATTGGAGGTGCAGTATCTGGGCAAGACGGTGGTGGTGACGACGGGGACGTTCTTGCGAGGGCTAATGCACATTGGGAGCAATCAGCAGGCGGGCGGGCGCGCGGGTGAGGCGGCGGCGATGGGCTTGAGCGGGTCGCTGAAGGAGATTGGGATAGAGCTGGGGCGGTTGAAGACGGGGACGCCGCCGAGGTTGTTGCGGCGGTCGATTGATTTTTCCAAGACGACAGAGCAACCAGGAGATGAGCCGGTGCCTTGGTTCACGTATTGGAAGGAGGATTTGTTCCATGTGGAACATTCGGGGGCGGATGGAATGACAGGCGGTGCCCTCACCCGTCCTTCGGACGCCCTCTCCCATCGGATGGGAGAGGGCAAGTATCCGCCGAGTTCGGTGCTGAGTCAGATCGGAGGGCAATTGCCGTGCTACGTCACTTACACGACAGATCGGACGGCGGAGATCATCCGGGCGAATCTGCACAAGTCGCCCATGTATTCGGGTGTGATCGAAGGGGTTGGGCCGCGGTATTGTCCGAGCATCGAGGACAAGATCGTCAAGTTCCCGGAGAAGGAGCGGCAGCAGATTTTCCTAGAGCCAGAGGGCATCGCGACGGATGAGGTTTATGTGAACGGGTTTTCGACGTGCCTGCCGTTCGAGGTTCAAGTGGACATGGTGCGGACGATCATCGGCTGCGAGCAGGCAGAGATCATGCGGCCAGCCTACGCGGTGGAGTATGATTTCGCCTTTCCCACGCAGCTTTTTCCTTCGCTGGAAACCAAGGTTTGCAGGAACCTGTATTTGGGCGGACAGATCAACGGCACGTCGGGATATGAGGAAGCGGCGGCGCAAGGGTTGATGGCGGGGATTAATGCGGCCCGGCGGGTGCGAGGGTTGGAGCCGTCTGTCTTGCGGCGGGATCAAGCTTACATCGGGGTGTTGATCGATGACTTGGTGACGAAGGGCACGGTGGAGCCGTATCGTATGTTCACGTCGCGGGCGGAGTATCGGCTGTTGTTGCGGCAGGACAATGCGGACATGCGATTGAGTGAAATCGGGCATGAGATCGGGCTTTTGACGGAGCGGAACTATCGTAGGTTCCTTGCAAAGAAGAAGGCGGTCGAGGGTGAATTGTTGCGCTTGGAGACGACCAGGGTGGGTGGCGATTGCCTTGCGCAGATTCTGCGGCGGCCAGAGGTGAATTACTCCGATTTGCCGAACCGGAACGGAGAATTGAGCGAAGAAGTGATGCAGCAGGTGGAGATTTCACTGAAGTATGAAGGATACATTGAGCGGCAGGAGTTGGAAGTCGCCAAGCTGAAGAATCTGGAAGAAAAGCAAATCCCAGAATCGTTCAACTACGATGCGGTTCCAAGTCTGAGATTTGAAGCCCGCCAGAAGCTTTCCAGAATTCGGCCCGCGACGCTGGGCCAAGCGTCCCGAATCTCTGGTGTTTCGCCCTCCGACATCAGCTTGGTAATGGTATGGCTCAAGCGCAGTGGACGAGCCGAGACTGTTACTTGCGCTGCGATGGAACACTTACCTATCGATGGCGATGGTGCCGGTTGCTGCGGAGATTTGTAAGCTGTGGTTGGGAGTCATTTCATTCGGAGAGACACGAGTGACTTAAGTTGTGTGACACGTAATTAATATGTGCGCCACTAAGTCTCATTAAAATAGTTTTACAGACCAGACGACGGCCATCTTATATTTCTCAAGTTGTTAATGGAAAACAGCTTGTAGCCGATTTATTTCTCGACTGCTTACTGGTTCTCATTTTGCTAAAGAGTGATTCGGCTTCGTTTGAAGCCATCATTTTATGGCAAAGGTAATTGGAATTGATTTAGGCACAACGAACTCCTGCATGGCGGTCATGGAAGGCGGAGAACCCCTTGTTTTGGAGAACTCCGAAGGCAAGCGCACGACACCCTCCGTCGTCGCGTTCACCAAGACCGGCGAGCGCATCGTGGGCGATGCGGCCAAGCGCCAGGCCGTCACCAACTCGCGCAACACAGTTTATTCCATCAAACGCTTCATGGGACGCAAGTTCGATGAAGTGCAGGAAGAAATTAAGCGCGTGCCTTACAAAGTGGTGCGCGCTTCCAACGGCGACGTCGCGGTGGAAGTGGAAGTCGAAGGCAAGCCCAAGCAATTTTCTCCGCCGGAAATTTCCGCGATGATTCTCGCCAAGCTCAAGGCCGACGCTGAAACGCGTCTCGGCGAGAAAGTCACGCAAGCCGTCATCACGGTCCCCGCTTACTTCAACGACTCCCAACGTCAGGCCACGAAAGACGCCGGGCGCATCGCGGGTCTCGAAGTTCTCCGCATCATCAACGAACCCACCGCCGCCTCGCTCGCCTACGGTCTCGACAAGAAGAAGGACGAGAAGATCGCGGTGTACGATTTGGGCGGCGGCACGTTCGACATTTCGGTGTTGGAAATTGGCGACGGCGTGTTCGAGGTCAAAGCGACCAACGGCGACACGCACCTTGGCGGCGATGACTGGGATAATCGCGTCATGGATTGGATCCTCGATGAGTTCAAAAAGGAGCAAGGCATGGATTTGCGCAAGCAACCCGACGCGCTCCAACGCATCAAGGAAGAGGCTGAGAAAGCCAAGATCGCGCTGTCCAGTTCGCAACTGTACGAAATCAATCTGCCGTTCATCACCGCTGACGCCAGCGGGCCGAAGCACATCAGCCTGAAGCTCACTCGCGCCAAGATGGAGCAGCTCTGCGATGAGTTGTTCGAGCGCACCGTCACGCCGGTGAAGAACTGTCTCAAGGACGCCGGCATCACGTCGGACAAGATTGATGAACTCGTGCTGGTCGGCGGCATGACCCGTATGCCGCGCGTCGTCGAGACCGCGCACTCGCTCGTCAACAAACCGCCGCATCAAGGCGTGAACCCGGACGAGGTCGTCGCCATCGGCGCGGGCATCCAGGGCGGCGTGCTCAAGGGCGAAGTGAAAGATGTTCTGCTGCTCGACGTGACTCCACTCTCGCTCGGCATTGAAACGCTCGGCGGCGTGTTCACGAAATTGATCGAGCGCAACACCACGATCCCGACGCGCAAATCCGAAATTTTTT
The DNA here is from genome assembly GCA_031379405.1 of Betaproteobacteria bacterium. Lineage (GTDB taxonomy): Bacteria > Pseudomonadota > Gammaproteobacteria > Burkholderiales > SHXO01 > SHXO01. Next base: position 3,336 of record JANNFC010000042.1, read on the forward strand.
CCACCGCCAGCGACAATCAGCCGGGCGTGGAAATCCACGTATTGCAGGGTGAACGCCAGTTCTCCAAGGACAACAAGCCCATCGGCAAGTTCCAACTCACGGACATCCCGCCCGCGCCGCGCGGCGTGCCGCAGGTTGAAGTGACCTTCGACATCGACGCCAACGGCATCCTGCACGTCAGTGCCAAAGACCTGGGCACCGGCAAGGAACAGAAGATCACCATCACCGCCAGCAGCGGTCTCTCGAAGGACGAGATTGAGAAGATGCGCAAGGACGCCGAGGCCCACGCCGAGGACGACCGCCAGCTACGCGAGGAAGTTGAGGCGCGCAATGAAGCCGACAACCTCGTCTATCGCACCGAGAAAATGCTCAAGGACAATGCCGACAAGATTTCCGGCGACGACAAGACCAAGCTCGAAAGCGCGGTCAACGCGGTGAAGGAAGCGTTGAAGGGCAGCGACGCGGGTGCGATCAAATCCGCGACTGAAAAGCTGAATGAAGTCAGCCAGGCCGTGGGCGCTGAACTTTACAAAGCCGCCGCCGCGAAAGCGCAGACGGAAAAGGGACAAGCCGGTTCAAGCTCCGCGCAGCCAGAAGGTGGCGAGCCGAAATCCGACGACGCGAAGAAGGACGAAGGCCCGATCATTGACGCGGAAGTCGTGGACGAGAAGAAGTGAGCAAGACCGTTC